>SLIN01000140.1 GCA_007135605.1 Spirochaetales bacterium
GGTCTCCGACAGCAGCTTCGCGGCGAGAAAGCGGCGGTACTTGTCGACGCCGAGTATCAGCGGCCGGTCGAGCATACCGATGACTTCCCAGGTGACTTGCTCGGCCTGCGAATAGCGGCCGGCATCCTTGTCCTGATCGCTGAAGCGAACCGGAAGGTCGCGGTTAATCCGATCGAGATCGTCGACGAGCCGTTGAAGGTCGAAAAGACCGGTCGCGCAGTTAAACAGCACCGATGTCCCGGCCGCCTCGGCGCGGAATACCTCGTCCTTTGAGACCGCCGGTCCGATATCACCGCAGGTGAGCACACCGCTGCGGTCCTCTACGAGGATCCCTCCCTTCACATCGACCGGAGTGCGGAAGGAGAATTCGAATGCCGCCGGCCGTCCGCTCAACGCAAATCGGGCGAGCGTTGCCGGGTCGATGGTGAATCCGATGTTGTCGACATTTCCGAGGTAGGCGAACCGAAACCCGTCGCGCAGCAATTCGCGGTAGACATCGGCGAGTACGTGGAAGTTCTGCCCATGCCCGCCGGGCAGCGGAAGCGTGCGTCCCCGCTCGCCATACGCCCGGTCAAATATCCCTTTCGGCCGCCCTTCTTCGCTGTGCGTGTACGCGCTGATCATCGGCTGCACGCCCGTTCTTACATCGGTAATATCGATGCCGGTGGCCTCGATCAGATCGGCGAGAACCTCACTTTTCCGATAGCCGTGGTATGCCTCCCGGATTTCCTCGTCGTTGTTCACACTCGTCATCTGGAACATCGGACGAAACGTGTCGGGGAGACGTTGACCGGTCTCCGCCTCATACCGCAGCGCGAGCAGCAGCACGCTCCGCATTTTCAGCTCGAGAAACGACGGCCCGTCACCGCTATCGGTCACGTACGCCGGCGTGAGCCCCTTTGCCATCCCGCGAACCCGCTCGGCAAGCGGCCGGAAGCGCTCCTCGAGCACCGAAAAGAGCGTTGGGTCGAGGGCGCGGTTCTTCTTCTCGTCGGCGTAGCTGGTCGCCGAGCCGCCGTTGAGCACGCCGCAGGCGGTGTAGGGAACGAGGCGTATACCGATTCGAGCGAGCGCGTCATGGTCGAAGCGGACATCATCCCCATCAATCTTTCCAGGATCCTCCGGAGTGCCGTCGATCCCGAAATCGTCGAAGCGCTTCTTTGCCGTCGATCGCGATACTCGTAACGAGAGCGCACTGGTCGCGTCGATCACAGTCGATCCATCGACCTCGGGCAGTCGCTCGACTTCCACCGGCCGCTGGTGACCGAACTCGCCCCGGTTATAGCGGTCGAGTATCGAAAGGCTGAGCCCGACATCGATACCGCGCGAAACCATGTCGTCCCGTAGCTCTTGCGAAATCCGATCTTCCTTCATGCCGGAACCCCTGCCTGAATGTATGCACAATGTGCGCAACCGAAAAGCGAGATATCGTAATCTCGAATCACACGAACCGGAATCTGGGCGAGCGGTTTCTGCATCGACTCGTTATAGTGTGTTCGGAACGCATGCATGAAGGTATCCTCGCCGACGAAATGCTGCAGATTCTTCGCGGCGATTCCACCGCCGAGGTACAGGCCGGCGTACGGGAGAAAGGTTAGCGCGGCACCGGCTGCAAATTTCCCGTACATACGAGTAAACAGCCGCATCGCGCGGCGACAGTCGGTATCGTCGGCGGCGTGCCGGGCAACGATCGCCGGTTTCACTTCGGGTGATGCCGAGCGCACCGATTCGGCGATGCGTCCGGATGAGAAGCCTCCGTCGGTCTCTACGAAGCTCGCCGCATTCGCGATCCCCTGACCGCTCACGAACAGCTCGGCTTCGAGCGCGTCGCTCCCGCGGGTCGACCGCAGATAGTCGCGGAAGCGTTTCGTCTCGTCGTCGAGCTCCGCGAGATCGGCGTGTCCACCCTCGGATGGGAATACCCGTAGATCGAACCCGTCGCCGGAAAGGAACCCGACACCCAGACCGGTGCCTGCCGCGACGACCGCCCGTACGCTGCCGCGGGGAGTGGGGTCGTTTCCGTCGGGATGGTACAGCTTCTCGCACTGCTCCGGATCGTCGCTGTCGAGAAGCGGAACTGCATAACAGACCGCCTCCAGATCGTTAATCAGAGTCACCGGTGCCGCAATTCGTTTGCGAATATCGCCCGAATGAAGATCCCACGAAGCGTTCGTAAGCTGCACCGAATCGCCGTGAACCGGGCCGGCGGCGCTCACACAAGCGCGCGTGACAGGATAATCGGCAGCGTGCGGGAGCATCGAGTTCATCGCCTCGGTCAGCCCCTCGTCAAACGAGCTAAGTTTCTGCGTGGCACAGCGGTGCCGGGCGACTATCCGGAACTCATGGGGGTGACCGCGTATGAGCGCAAACGTGGTATTCGTGCCGCCGACATCGCAGGCGAGGGCGGTAAAGGGAACGCGTTCTTCGTTCATCGACATGGACTCCCAATGATACCCGGTGAACCGCACGAACGCCAGAGCATGTGCTGCTTGTCGGCCCGTTCATCGCCGGGTTAGCATAGTAATGGTGGGGGTACGATTTGAAACTTGATGATGGGCCGTATCGCCTGGTCACCCAGAGTGATTTTGACGGAGTGGTAAGCGCCGCTCTGCTTCGCGAACGCGGTCTCGTCGACGAGGTGAAGTTCGTTCACCCGCGCGACGTAGCCGATCGTCTCATCGATCTCGGTGAGCGGGATATCGGCGCCGGCGTTCCGTATGTCGACACGGTTGCGGTTTCGTTCGATCACCGACTCTCCGAGCGGCTGCGAAACGGCGACTCGCCGAAATATGTCGTCGATCCGACATCTCCCAGCACGGCGAGAGTCATCTATAACTACCTCGGAGGGCCGGAGGCGTTTCCCGATATCCGGAAAGACCTCATGGAGGCCGTCGACCGGGTGTGTGCGGGGCGCTTCAGCCGGGACGAGGTGCTGGGACCGACCGGATGGGCGCTACTCTACTTCGTCATCGACGCGCGAACCGGACTCGGGCGGTGGGGGAATTTCCGCGTCTCCAACCAGCAGCTCATGCTCGATCTGGTCGATTACTGTACCGGCCTGTCGATCGATGAAATCCTCGAATTGCCCGACGTAGCGGAGCGGGTATCGCTCTATCGATCTCACGAGATGGCATTCCAGGAACAGGTGCGACGCTGTTCGCGCCTGTATCAGAATGTTCTGGTCGTCGATTTCACCGGCGAGGATGAGCTGTACGCCGGCAATCGGTTTGTGAAGTTCGCACTCTTTCCGGATGCAAACGTAGCCGTTCAGATCACTTGGGGCTTCGAGCGACAGCACTTGCAGTTGACCGTATCGAAAAGCATATTTAACCGGACGAGCTCGCTGAATGTGGGAGCTCTTCTGCTCCAGTTTGACGGAGGAGGATACGCGGACAGCGGCACGTGCCAGGTTCCGACCGACAAGGCGCCCGCTGTGCTGGAGGAAATTGTCGAACGACTGTCGGCCCTCCCGGCTGCACCGGCGTCGAACCGCTTTCGATACGACGACAAGCCGGAATCTGCCGACGATTGATCCGAAGCGGAGAGATATGAAGGAATGATGGATATGAGAAGAAATCGTGTGATAGTGATCGTGCTTCTGCTTACGCTCATGGCCGCCGGCGGAGCGAGTGCGCAGAACCTGTTTGAAGATGCGGAGAGCTTCAGTCTCGGAGCGGTATTCGGCGAGCCGACCGGGATCAGTGCCAAGCTCTGGCTTGGTTCGGTAAGTGCTGTTGACGCGACGGTTGCATGGGGAATCGGAGGCGCTCGGCTGCATTTTCACATGAACTATCTTCAGCACTTCTTTGATGTGTTCGATATAGCTCCTGACCGACTGCCGCTGTACGCAGGCATCGGCGGAAATGTGCGACTGCGTGCCGACGGTCCGCAACAGGAGGGAGCGCTGCGTGTCGGAGCGCGGGTTCCGGTCGGAATCAGCTTCTTGCCGTCCGAGTTGCCGCTCGATTTTTTCCTCGAGGTGGCCCCCGGTTTGCGTCTCATCGACGAGACCGCCTTTGAGCTGTGGAGCGGAATAGGGATTCGATACCGCTTCTGAGTCAGCGCAGTGCGGATCGCGGGCTGCGCCCGCGACTTCCCTCCGGGCTTTCGGCGAAGCTACGCTTCGCCTTTCGCCCTGCGGCGCAGAAGCCATACGGGGTTTTGGAGCTCCTCGACGGCGAATCCGAATCGATCGGCACAGTAGCGAACGGTTCGTACGGAGTAGAAGCTCACGTGCGTGCGATCCCACGTGTACCAGAAATCGAGAAACTCGTCCCAGCCGGGCGGATGGAGAGAGCTGCGGACGGCGAAGAGCCCGTTCGGTTCGAGCAGTGATGCAACGTGCTCGAAGAGCACAGCCGGTTTTGCGACGTGTTCGGCGACTTCGCAGGCGATCACCGCGTGGTAGCGCCGGGCGAGAGCATCGGCGCTGTTCAGGAAGTACGGATCCCATGCCGCAGCGTCGTACCCGCGCCTGCGGGCGAGCTCGACGAGGACCGGCGCGTACCCGCATCCGTAGTCGAGCACCTTCCCTCCGGACGGTATTCGCGAACTCACGGTGCGATCGAGCAGCCGACTCAGCATCTCGACGTAGCCGGCCTGATGAAAACCGTTGTCGTGTTCGAGGTAGCGAGCGGCCTCCGATTCCCGGCTGACGATATCGCCCGGATGGACCGAAACCAGATCGCATGACAGACACCAGCGGTAGCGTCGCTGCATTCGTTGATGCAGGCGCTCCTTCGCACCCCCACCGCAGAGCGGACATGCTTCGGGGATAACCTCGTTTTCTTGCACGGGTCCGGTCACCGGCGCTACTATGCACGGAAGCGTCGGGCGGCGGCAAGGTTCGAGGCCGAACCGTGCAGTGTGTTGGACGTCGGACAGGAGCCACTGTAGTGACAATCGAAACGTTGCGGCATAAATACATCGACCTGATGCTTTCGGCGGTAGATCTGCGTCCCGGACAGAATCTTGCGATCCGCACGGAGCCGGTTCACTGGCCGTTGTGCAACCAGATCGCCGAAGCGGCATACCGCCGCGGCGCCCGGTACGTGCACGTGCTCGCCGACCACCCGGGACTGCACAAGGTGAGAGTGGAAAACGCCGGCGAAGACGCGCTCGGCTATGTTCCGACCTTTCTTCCCGAAACGTATCGATGTTTCGTGGAAGAGGAGTGGGCGGTAATCGCGCTCGTAGGGCCGGAGGATCCGGACATTCACGAAGCACTCGACCCGGTGCGGAACGCGCAAGTCGGGAAGGCGCACGCGGAGACGATGCGTGAGTTCCGTGACGCTATGCAGACCAACAGGTTTGCCTGGGTCGTTGCCGCAGCCCCGACGCCGAAGTGGGCAGCGAAGGTCATCGGCGGTCCCGCAGACTCCTCAGCGGTCGATCGATTATGGCGCCTCATGACGCCGATCCTCCGCCTCGATGAGGATGAGCCCGACAAGGCGTGGTTCGAACACGCCGAGCTTCTCAAGGCGCGCGCGCGCCGGCTCACCGATCTTGCGATATCGCGGCTCCATTTTCAGTCCGACGGCACCGATCTGTCCGTCGGTCTTCTGCCGCAGAGTGTCTGGATCGGCGGAGGATCGGAGAAACCGGACGGCCGTTCCTTCGTACCGAATATACCGACGGAAGAGGTGTTTACCACCCCCCATCGACTCGCCGTCGAAGGAAAAGCTCGGGTCACCAGACCGGTGCTCGTTCTCGGTCGGATGGTGAATGGGGCGTGGTTCGAGTTCAGTGAAGGCCGGGTTGTCGATTTCGGTGCGGAGCGCGGTGTGGAGGCGCTCCAGCAGTACTTTGCGATCGACGAGAATGCACGGAGGCTTGGCGAGATTGCACTGGTTGACTCAACGAGTCCGGTGTTCGAGTCAAACACGGTATTCTACAATATACTCTACGACGAGAATGCCGCCTGTCATATGGCGCTTGGTTCAAGCTACCCATCCTGTGTCGACGGTGCGGAGTCGCTCACCAGCGAAGAGTACATTGAGCTCGGAGGCAATCGAGCGAATCTTCACACCGACTTCATGATCGGAGGAGGCGATATCAGTGTGACTGCATATACCGGGGCCGGAGAGCGGATTGAACTGATACGCGACGGGCGATTTGTCGATTAGGCACGGATCAGCTCCGACGCTGTAGTGCAGCGGATGACCGAGGGTGTCGTATTACCGGGAAACGCTGCGCAACACACCCCTTGAGATCGCCGCGGGTTGAACGATATGATTGTAACAGGTGAGTGCGAAGATAGCGTTTGATTATTGTACAATGCTTCGCCAAGCGTAGCTGAATCGGCTGCATCCGCTCGCATGTAATCCGTTTTTCGTCGCTTGACACATTGGCTCGGCTTTTGCTATTGTCCGCGAACACTCTGTACGCCTCTGTAGCTCAGTCGGTAGAGCACCACCATGGTAAGGTGGGGGTCATCGGTTCGAGTCCGATCGGAGGCTGGTGTTTAGTGCGTGAACGCACGGAGCCTTAGGCCAGTAGCTCCAATCGGCAGAGCGTCGGTCTCCAAAACCGAATGTTGCAGGTTCGAATCCTGCCTGGCCTGAATCGTTGAATCCGGCCGGCATCAGGCCTTCCTCGGGAGGGGAGTACGATGAAGAGAATGGTCCAGTTCTTCAAAGATAGCTATGCTGAGCTGAAGAAGGTCGTGTGGCCGACGAGAGAGCAGGTCATTAACTCGACACAAGTTGTGCTGGTAAGTCTCGCAATCATCGCGCTCGCACTCGGAGCCATGGATGCGGTGTTTGCGCAAGCAGTACTTCTCATTCTTGGTTGATTAGACTTGATTAACTGCACCGAAGTCATGTCCGCGACCCGGATGCGGGCGGATCGACAAAGGCGTTAGGCGATGGCGAAAGCGTGGTATGTGCTCCATACCTATTCCGGGTATGAGAACAAGATCGAGAAGATGCTCCGGCGCATGATGGAGGACGGCGAGTTCGGCGACGCCTTGAAAGATGTTAAGGTGCCGTCCGAACAGGTCGTCGAAGTCAAGGATGGAGCTCGAAAGGTCTCGAACAAGAAGTTCCTGCCTGGCTACATCCTTCTCGAGATCGATTTGCCGGAAACCAGCTGGAAGCCGATTTGCTCGAAAATCCGTCGAATCCAGGGTGTCACCGGCTTCGTCGGATCTACCGGTGAGCGAAAGCCGCATCCGATTTCCCAGGAAGAGGCTCGCGGTATCTTGCAGCGAAGCGGAGAGATCGAGGGCGATAAGGCAATGAAGCCGAAGCAGAGTTTCACGGTCGGCGAGTCGGTACGGATAATCGAAGGGCCTTTCGACTCGTTTACCGGCACGGTGGAAGAGGTGAACCTGGAAAAGGGAAAGCTTCGAGTTATGGTCGGCATCTTCGGTCGTTCGACCCCCGTAGAGGTCGATTTTCTCCAGGTGGAGAAAGTGTAGTCAAGTAGATATAGATCGTCGGTTCGATCTTCACGGTTCCGGTACGGTGCTCGCGGAGATCGATACGCGCCCGTCCGAAGAATCATACGCGACGGGGGATTTCCCGTGAGGGAAATTACTGGGAGTCGAAATGCGAACGCGTGTTTCGACGCTCGGACCACGCAATAAGGAGTTTGTCATGGCGAAGAAGCGGATTTCCGCCATTATCAAGTTGCAGGTGCCCGCCGCGAAGGCGACACCGGCTCCGCCGGTGGGGCCGGCCCTCGGCCCGCACGGGGTGAGTGCGCCGCAATTCGTTCAGCAGTTTAACGAGGAGACGAAGAACTACGAGCCCGGGCTCATGATTCCCGTGGTTATAACTGTGTATCAGGATCGTAGTTTCACGTTCATCACGAAGACACCGCCGGCTGCGGTACTCATCAAGAAGGCGCTCGGGCTCGAAAGCGGGTCGGGTGAGCCGAACAAGAGGAAGGTGGGAACGATATCCCGCGACCGGGTTCGCGAGATCGCCGAAACGAAAATGCCGGATCTGAATGCGAACGACGTCGAGGCGGCAATGACGATCGTCGCCGGAACCGCCCGTAGCATGGGAGTGGAAGTGGAGGCCTCGGAATGAAGCGCGGAAAGAGATACGTTGAAGCGCTGAAGCAGGTCGACCGGACCCGACAGTACGAGCCCTCGGAGGCGGTAGAGCTTGTAAAGAGTTTGTCGAGCGCCAAGTTCGACGAAACGGTGGAAGTCGCGCTCAACCTGAACATGAAAAAAGGGACGAGTGTGCGTGATACGCTTGTGCTCCCGTACCAGTTTCGTGCGGACAAGAAGATCCTCGTGTTCGCGAAGGGTGAGAAGGCAGACGAGGCACGCGAAGCAGGAGCCACCTATGTCGGAGATGACGACCTGATCGAGAAGATCCGTGGCGGTTGGCTCGATTTCGATGTTGCGGTAGCGACTCCCGATATGATGAAGGATGTCGGACGGCTCGGTCCGGTGCTTGGTCGACGCGGTCTCATGCCGAACCCGAAAACGCAAACCGTAACGTTCGACGTAAAGGCTGCGATCGACGAGCTTAACAAAGGGCGTGTCGAGTTTCGCAGCGATAAGACCGGTGTTGTGCATCTCGCAGTTGGTAAGGCCAGCATGGACACCCAACAGATCATCGAGAACATGAACACCGTAATTAACGAAGTCTCGCGCCGACGTCCTGCCGACGTGAAAGGCGCTTTTGTCAAGACCGTTGCGATCAGCTCGACGATGGGCCCCGGCGTCAAGATCACCGCCGGCGTTGAAGGGTAAAGGGTAGACCAATGGAAGGTTACACGACCAAAGTCACCAAAGCGAAGCAGGATGCGGTTCAGATAATCCAGGATCGCCTGAAGGAAAGCCGGGATTTCGTGTTCGCGAACTATCGCGGTTTGACCGTTGAACAGATCACCCAGCTGCGGCGACGGCTGCGCGAGAAGAACGCCGAGTTCCGCGTTATCAAGAATCGAACGGCGAAGATCGCCTTCGACAATCTCGAGTATCCGGAAGGCGTCAAGGAGTACCTGATCGGGCCGACAGCCGTAGCGCTCGCCTACGATGAGGCCGGACCGGTCGTAAAGGAACTCCTCGAGTTCGCGAAAGATGCGCCGGTTGAGCTCAAGGGTGGAATTATCGATGGGGCGATCTTCGATCACGATCAGATGGAGGCGCTCAGCAGGCTTCCGAATCGCGATGAGCTCATTGCCAAGCTCATGAGCGCGATGAACGGACCGGTGAGGAACCTTGCACTCACACTGAATGCGGTACCGCAAAAACTGGTGCGTGTGTTGCAGGCGGTGAAAGAGAAGAAGGAGAGCGAGGCGTAGTCCTCGCGACAGGTATGGAGTCAAGTTCGGCGTTAGTCTTCGGATAACGTGTTGTCTGCTATCGCCGACTGAACGAAACCGAAAACATAAGGAGAAGGTAATATGGCAGCACCCACGAAGGACGAAATACTGGA
>SLIN01000349.1 GCA_007135605.1 Spirochaetales bacterium
GCAAGATCGCCGTTTCGGTGGACGAGCTCGGTGTGGATATGCTCACGATCGCCGGACATAAGCTCTACGCGCCGAAAGGGATCGGCGCGATATACCTGCGCGACGGAGTGCGGCCGAACGCGATCGTGTACGGTGGCGGACAGGAGCGCGGGGTTCGGCCGGGCACCGAAAACGTTATGCAGATCGCCGGCCTTGGCGCCGCAGCCGAGGTCGCGCGGCGCGACCTGGAGCGCAATGCCGCGACGATGCGCGAAACTCGCGACGCGCTCGAGGCACACCTGACCAGCCGATGGGATGTCCGCCTGAACGGGCACCGCGATGAGCGGCTGCCGAATACGCTCAACGTCTCGCTGGCCGGCGTCACCGCGCAGGATGTACTTGCGCGGCTTGCGGACACGGTGGCCGCCTCGGCCGGCTCGGCGTGTCACGCCGACGAGGTGAGCATTTCACCCGTTCTGCAGGCGATCGGCGTGCCGGCCGAACGGGCGCGCGGCACGATCCGCTTCTCCACCGGCAAGTACACGACCATCGAAGAGGTCGAGGCGGCGGCGGAGTACGTTATACAGGCGGCGCGGGCATGATTGAAGCGACCGCGGTGCATGTGATCGCGGCAGCGGCGGCGTTCACATCATTGTGACTATGGCATTTCTGGATTCCGACGTAATTCTGGAACTTCTTCTTGATCGCGCACCGTTCGTGGCCGATGCCGCGCACATCTTCGCGCTGGGTGAACGGAAGGAGATCGAACTCTATACGTCGACGGTGAGCTTTCTGAACATATACTACGTAGCGGCACGATTGAAAGGCAAAGAGCCGGCGCGGCGGGAATGGACTACATGGTCACCCGAAACGTCAAAGATTACCCGCGATCCGGCGTACCGGTGATCGTCCCGCGCGTGCTGGTGGATTCGGTGGGATACACGGACTGAAGGAGGAGACGCGAACGGGGGTCGATGCGCGACCGGCAGTAGTCGCCCCGGGAGCAGCGACCGGCGCCACCTACACATCCACCTCGATGCCGACCGATTGCGCGATGCGGCGGGCGGTGGTGAAGTAGTGCTCACGCGAGTGCCGCTCGGCAGCCTCTGCGTCGCCGGCGACAAGCGCCTTCAGAATTTTCCTGTGTTCGCGACACGCTTCCTGATCTCGCCCAGCGAGCTCGAACGAGAACGCCCGATACTGCGTGCTTCGGTGGTAGTACTGATCGATCAATATTTGCAGGTCTTCCGAGTTGGACGCCTCACTGATAATCGCATGAAACTCGGCGTTCTTCTTCAGCATCTGCTTATGATCGTGGGAATGGAGCTGCGCTTCCATCTCGTCGCACAGCTCGGTGAGCCGCACCTTCTGCTCGTCGGTAAGCCGGCGCGTAGCCAGCCGCGAAGCGATGCCGAACAGCGCCGCACGGATACAGTAGATGTTGACCATCTCGTCCAACGGAATGCTTCGAACGAACATTCCGCGGTGTCGCTCGCGCGTCACGAGACCGACAGCTTCAAGGCGGTTCAGCGCTTCGCGGATCGGCGTCCGGCTAACCCCGAGTCGCTCGGAAAGCTCGAGCGTGTTCAGTGGATCGCCTGGCTTGAGCTCACCGGCAAGGATCTCATCCTTCAGAGTGCTGAACACAATTTCCTGAACGCTCCGATATACCTTCGAAACTGCCACGCCGGTGTGTTCATTCGCCGTTGTTTGTTGCTGACCGCTACTTTTCGCCACGATTCATCTCCTGCGAGTTCGTGTTCATGGTGGATCCAATATACATTATATCTCAAAAAAAGCGTAGTCCCAGTCCCGCTACCGTGCACTTTTTGGTCGAAATGCACAGTCCAGACCACGACACACCGTTGTACAGAGCGTCATTTGGGTGCTACGAACAGAATCACCATGAATGAACAGCTGCTCTACGTCGGGACGTTTACCGAGCCGATTCGTTTCGGTACCGGAGAGATGTTCCACGGCAAAGGCGAAGGAATACACATCTACAGCTTCGATACCAAACGCGAAGAGTTGCGGCCCCGTTCGGTGGCACGCGGGATCCCGAACCCCTCCTACCTGACGGTTCATCGCGGACGGAATCTGTTATTCACCGTGAACGAGCTGAAGGAGTACGATGGAAAGCCAACCGGCACGGTCAGCGCGTACTCGATCGATGACCGGAACGGCTCGCTGAGTTTCCTGAGTTGCAATCCGACTCACGGGACAGACCCGTGCCACATTACGACCGACGCAGCCGGCGATTACGTTCTCGCTTCCAATTTCATGAGCGGCAGCGTTGTCCTCTTCCCGGTCCTCTCGGACGGTTCGCTCGGTGACGCCTCCGATTTCCACCAACACGAGGGCGCGAGCGTTCACCCGCAGCGACAGAGTGGTCCTCACGCCCATTCGGTGGTACTCTCGCCCGACGAGCAATTCGTATTCGTTCCGGACCTCGGGCTCGATGCGGTGAAGGTGTACCGGTTCGAACGCGACAAACGAGCTCTCGTACCGTGCCCCGATGCGGACGCACGAATGCGACCGGGCGCCGGTCCGAGACACCTCGTGTTCGATCCATCCGCCCGGTTTGCCTTCGTGGTCAACGAGCTCGATTCCACCGTGGTGGCACTGAAATACGACGCCGACTCCGCCGCACTTGCGGAAATCGAGACCTACTCCACCCTACCCGGAGACTTCTCCGACGAGAATACGTGCTCCGGTATCCAGATCACACCGGACGGCCGATTCCTCTACGTCTCCAATCGTGGGCACGACAGCATCGCGGTATTCGCCGTCGACGAATCGGACGGATCGTTACGCGCGATCTGCCATCAGCCCACCGGCGGCAAGACGCCGCGCGGCTTCGCGATAACCGCCGATGGTAATCGTCTTATCGCAGGCAACCAGAACAGTGATACGATCGCCGTGTTTTCAATCAACCAGTCGACCGGCAACCTCACCCGCATCTGCCTGGTCGAAGCGCCGACGCCGGTCTGCATCATACCCACTACTTACACGGTGTGATGCAAACGGCCTCGGCGGGCTGAGCAGATGCGACGACCTACAGGGTTCGAAACCGTACACGGGCGGGTCAAAATGCCGGTCCGAATGGCACTTCACTCAACCGACCCGCGGGTGCCCTGTGGCAAACGTACCGGACCCGGTACGGAAAATCAGCTACCACTCGCTTTCTTACGTTGACACCGCTACGGAGTCGGCATACGATGTCATTATTGCATATTGGATCCACAATCCAGTACGCAATATACCGTAAGCGCAGACTCGCTGCGCTGCGCCTGCCGAGGAGCAGGAGGAGGAAACAATGAACGGGGAGCAAAGGGTTGGGGACCACACCTCGACGGTCGGTCGGCATGAGTACCGAAAAGGAGACTCTATGATGCGGCGGATATCAGTTTGTGTGCTGGCGATGTTCGTGCTGGGAGCGGCGATGGCCGTGGCCGGCGGCGCCCGGGAGGAGGCCGCGGCGGAGTTGGAGTTCGAGGTCCGTGCTCCGGAGGAGTATTCGGGGACCATTGTCGACTGGCGACACTCGGACCAGGCGGAGATATTCCGGGCGAACTTCATGGATGTCTATCCGAATGTAGAGGTCGACATGACAATCGTCTCGTCGAATGCAGCCGAGTACACACAACAGGTACTGACCGCGGTATCAACCGGAGCGAACGCCCCGGACATGTTCACCGCATGGTCGCAAACCATCGGCCGAATTGTGAACACCGGCTACTGGGCGAACCTTTCGGCCCCGCCGTTCAATGCGGAGGAGCTCGTCCACAATCTGGTGCCGTATACAGTCGATCTCGCACGAGATGATGAGGGAAATATCCGTGCACTCTCGTGGCAGGCCACGATCGGTGGTGTCTACTATCGAAGAAGCGTGGCACGGGACTATCTGGGCACCGACGACCCGGCTGCGGTCGGTGAGATGATGAGCACGATCGACGGGATGCTCGAAGTGGCGGATACGATACGCCGGGAAAGCGACGGCGAGAAATACTTCATGAGCCACTTCTCCGAATTCACTCCAGTGTTCGAATCGAATCGAGACGTCGGTTGGGTCGATGAAGCAGGAAATCTCGTAATTGATCCCAAGATGCACGAGATGATCGATCTCGCCGAGATAGTCTGGGAGAATGATTACACGGCGAACGTCGCGCCATTTTCCCCGGGGTGGTACGGCATGCTTCAGGACGGCCAGGTCTTCGGTTACTTCCTGCCGACTTGGGGACTCCAGCATGTGATCATGCCGAATGCCGATCCGGATTCGGCCGGCGACTGGGCGATCACAAACGGGCCGATGCCGTACATTTCCGGCGGAACATGGGCAGGTATCTACTCCGGTAGTCAGAACAAGGAGCTCGCATGGGAGTACTTGAAATATCAGATCTTCAACGAAGAGCATCTTTGGGATTATGCCTACAACCACGGAGATTACGTTAGCTACATTCCGATCCAGGAGGAGTTCGCGAAAGTACGCGAGGGTCATGCCTATGAGTTCATGGGTGGTCAGAATGTATACGAGTACTTCAACAAGTACCGGGAAGACGTGAATCACGAGCTGATTACCCAGTACGACGCTGAGTTTCGAACGTTCTGGAACAACGCGATCGAGTCGTATCTTACCGGCAGACGGTCGCGGGATGCGGCGATCGAGTATTTCAAATCAGAGGTGCGAACCGCATACCCGCATATCAACATCCGATAACCTGATCGACGTGAGGAGAGGGGGCGGGCCGCCCCCTCTCCTGCTCACACCTTGGCACGGACCTGGAGGGGTCACCGGCAACAATGGCTTCAAAATCGGCACGCAAGTACAGCATCACCGGGCTGTATTTCATACTTCCGTTTCTGGTGATGCTGCTGCTATTCAGGCTCTACCCGCTGCTGTTCACGTTCCAGATAAGCTTCATGAGGTGGGATCTTCTCTCACCGCGGGAGTTTCTCGGGCTGGCGAACTATCAGCGTTTGGTAGCGGACCCGGTATTCCTCCAGTCTGTCTGGAACACGTTTCTCATCTGGCTCATGAACGTATTCTTCCGTCTCGGAGTCGCGCTGGTGTTCGCCTATTTTCTCAGCCAGCGGTTCTTCTCTCGGTCCAAGCACTTCTTCATGGCGGTTTTCTACCTTCCGAATCTGATTACCGCTACGTCGATAGCAACGCTGTTCGCAATTCTCCTCGACTGGAGAACCGGAACGTTCAACTTCCTCCTCATAGAGCTCGGTCTGATAGATCAGCCGGTATACTGGCTTAACTCGGCATTCTGGGCACGGGCCGTCACTGCCTTCACGATCGGTTGGATGTGGTTCGGATACGCGGCGATCCTCCTTATGGCGGGAATGTCGGCGATCTCCGAAGATCTCTACGAATCGGCAACCATCGACGGGGCGAATGAGTTTCAGAAATTCCGCCGTATCACAATTCCATTAATCCGACCAACATTGACGTACGTGTTCGTGATTTCGCTAATCGGCGGATTACAGAATTTCGATATACCGATGGTGCTCACGGACGGGCTCGGGTCACCCGACCGGTCGATCCTCACCACCGTCATGTATCTTTACAACCAGTCCTTCAGAAATCTGAACCTCGGATATGGAGCGGCGATCTCCTTCGGCCTCTTCGCGGTAATTATGGCAGTCACGGCCGCGTCGTTCAGGACTCTGTATGGCAACAGGGATGGGATCGAATAATGCATACCGGCACCACCAGCATGCAAACATCGGAAGCACTGAAGAAGGTCGTCGTGTTCACGCTCTTCGGACTGACCGCCGTCGTATGTATCGTTCCCTTCTTCACCATGATAATCAATGCAACTCACAGCGCACGCGCTCTGAGTTCCGGCGTCTATCTGCTTCCCGGAGATATGTTCATGGAGAACTACCGGACTCTCATCCGACGGACCTATATCTGGCACGGATTCATGAACAGCGCGACCATCGCAGTCCCCGTCACCGTAGGCGCATGCTATTTCGGCGCGTTAACCGGCTACGGTTTTTCCCGGTTCCGTTTCAAGGGCCGGAACATTCTCTTTTACGGAATTCTCGGCACGATCATGATTCCCCCGCAGGCTGCGCTGGTCGGGCTGTTCGAGTTCGCACGAGGCCTCGGGGTTCTGGACACGTACTGGGGTATCATCCTTCCGGGCATCGTAAATCCGCAGGCGGTGTTCTGGCTTCGAATGTATACAGACTCCGCAATTCCGTATTCGCTTATGGAATCGGCGCGTATGGAAGGGTGCGGCGAGCTGCGGATCTTTCATTCGATCGTATTGCCGCTACTCAAGCCGGCCATCGCAACCATTGCGATCTTCAGCTTCGTACAGATCTGGAACAACTACATAATTCCACTCGTTCTCATCAACACACGGCGCAAGTACCCGTTGCCGGTTCAGATCGCGCAGCTCGACGACGTGTGGCAGCAGGACTACGGAGCCATTTACGTGGGAGTAACCATCTCCGTGGTTCCAATAATTATCGTCTTCTTCATACTGTCCAAACGGATAATCGGTGGACTTACGCTCGGCGCAATCAAGGGCTAAAGACAATACAGGAGGTTGTTATGCATTTTTCCGGAAGAACTCAGATGCTCTGGGATGAGTATTCTCTGTCCGATTCGCTGAAGATCATCGGCGCGCTCGGTTTCGAGGGCGCCGAAATTTGCCTGGAGAACAGGTTCTTCGAGTATGTACCGACTTTTGCCGAGGAGTACATCATAGATCACACGAGAGAGTTATGCGCAGAGCTCGGGCTATTCGCGAACTCCGTCGGATGTCATGTCGACTTCGTGCACGAAGAGAAAAGCTTTACCGCTCTCAAGGAGCTCATACCGAAAGTCCCGCGGTACGGAACCAATATCTTCATACTCGGCGGCTGCAAACAGGTGGCTCACTACCCCGAGGAGTGGAGTACGTACACCGAACGAATGCGGGAGATGGTCCGAATCGCTGAAGACCACGACGTCCTTCTCGCACCGGAGCCGGAAATACACTGCGTGTTGCGCACGTCGCACGATATGGAGCGACTTCTCGAAGCGATTCCTTCACCGGCGTTGCGAGTAAACATGGATATCGGCCACGCGTTCCTGACCGATGTCGACCCGATCGAATCGATACGAAGGCTCGGCGAACGGATCGTTCACTTGCATATAGAGAACATGCTCAGGGGTTGGCACAACCACCAGCTCCCACAACACGGCGATATGGATCTCGAGCAGTATTTCCGGGTCATTACCGATATAGGATTCGCCGGACCGGCGGCGCTCGATCTGTACAACGTTGATTTCCAGGAGATCGCACCGGAATCGCTCGAATACCTCGAAACACTGAGAGATTCGCTGCGATGATCGACGAAATGGATGCGCTCGTACTCACCGGACCGGGGGCCTTCGAAGTCCGGCGAGTTCCAATCCCGACACCGGAACCTGACGAGGTCTTGTGCAAGGTACGCGCGGTTGCGATATGCGGAAGCGATCCGGAAATCATCCGCGGCGAGCGCGCCGGCATCTGGCCACCGGCCTATCCGTTCATTCCCGGACACGAGTGGGCGGGTGAGGTAGTCGCCGTCGGCGGTGCAATTCACGGATTTCGCGTCGGAGACCGTGTCGCCGGTCAGGCGCACAAGGGATGCGGATTCTGCGACGAGTGTCTGGCCGGCCGCTACAACCTCTGCAAGAACTACGGCAAACCGGGAACCGGCCACCGCCACTACGGGTTCGTCAACAATGGCGCCTACGCCCAGTATAACGCGTACTCACCCAAGAGCCTCACGCCGATCACCAATGAGGTCGGGTTTCGCGAGGCAGCCCTTATCGACACCGCCGGAGGAGCGATGCACGCCATGAAGCTTACCGGGGTCACGCTCGGCGGCACGGTGGTTGTCATCGGCCCCGGCCCGATCGGAATCATAGCAATGCGAGCGGCGAAGTTCCTCGGTGCGTCCCGGGTTATTGTAGTCGGCCGCGGCGAGCGGCTGCAAACCGCGTCGCGTCTCGGCGCCGACGCCGTGGTGAACTTCGAGACCGACGAGCCGGTGAGTGCCATACGCTCGCTCACAGGCGGGACCGGGGTCAACGAGGCGTTCGAGTGTTCGGGAGCGAAAGGCTCGTTGTGTCAGGCTGTGGAAATGGTCCGTCGCGGTGGACGGATCGGTCTGGTGGGAATACCCGATGAGGCCATACGAGAGGAAATCCCGTTCAGATATGTTGTTTCGAACGAAATCACGATATGCGGCTCAAGGGCGAACCCGAACGTATCGGGGCCGATACTCTCATTGCTCGCCGGCGGCGTCCTCAAGTTGAGAGACCTCATAACTCACGTTTTTCCGCTCTCCGAGTTTCGCAGCGCTTTCGAAACGTTTATCGAGCGCAGGGACGGCGCGTTGAAGGTCGTGATCGAACCGAACGGTGCATGTGAATAGCCGGTTGAATAGCCGCCACGCGGAGCGCGAGCTCTCGCGAACCTGCCTGGCCCGAGGCCTGGTCCAAGCCCTGACGCCGGCTCGTATCGTAGCGGCTATTCTTTCACCGCACCTGCGGTCGCACCGGAGATAATCCGCTGCTGGAAGATCAGCACGACAATCGCAAGCGGTACGGTCACCGATACGACCGCGGCAGACGTCTCGACCCAGGGAAGCGTGTACTCGCCCTGGAACATCGTGATCCCCACCGGCATCGTCCGCGCGGCATCCTGCGTGTTAATCGTCAACGCGAAGAGATACTCGTTCCACGCGTATATGAACGTCAGAATTGCGGCGGTGAACACACCCGGCAACGCCAGCGGGAAGATGACTTTCGAGAATGCCTGTATCGGCGTGCACCCGTCGATCCTCGCGGCGTCCTCGAGACTGTCGGGAATCGTCTTAAAAAAGGCAGTCAAATACCACATCGACAGCGGCAATGAGAAGGTCATATAAGGAATAATGAGGCCGAGCCATGTGTTGCGTAGCCCCATATCGCGCATGAAGAGAAATATGGGGGAGATGATGGCAATCTGCGGAAACATTGCGATTGACAACACGAGTCCGAGCAGCAACGCCTTGCCGGGAAAGCTCATGCGTGCGATCGCGTAGGCGGAGAACGAAGCGATGCTGATTCCGAACAGCGTCGAGAGCGAGGCGACGCCGAAGCTGTTGTAGAGGTAGCGACCGAAGTTCCGCTCCCTGAATATGAAGAAATACGCGTCCGTCGAGGCGTTGCTCAAGTCCGGAATCAACGTAAGCTGAGTGAGTTGCCCCGGCGGGCTGATCGAAGTCACAAATTGCCAGTAGAACGGGAACATAACAACCGCGA
>SLIN01000330.1 GCA_007135605.1 Spirochaetales bacterium
CCGCGTATGTCGATCACAGGTTGAAATTTACCTACGACGATCTGCTCGCGATTCCGGCCGACGACCCGTACCGTCACGAGATCCTCGACGGCATGCACGTGGCCAGCCCATCTCCCGTATACCGACACCAGACCATCTCGCGCCGCATTCAGTACCAGCTCTTCGAGCAGATTGAGTCGATCGGCGCCGGCGAAGTTGTCTACGCACCGATGGATGTCGAGCTCGGAACGTACGATATCGTCGAGCCCGATATCTTCGTGGTCCTCGCCGGCAACGGCCGCGTCACGATCGACACGATCGTTCACGGCACGCCGGACCTGATCATCGAAATTCTCTCGCCGTCGACCGCCGATCGTGACCGGACGATCAAACTCGAACGCTACGAGGAATCCGGCGTTCCCGAGTACTGGATCGTCGATCCCGAGACCGAGAACGTGGCGGTCTACCGCTACGACGGTGCAGCCGGCCGATACGCCGCGCCGGAGTTCCATCGCGAACGGCTGCGATACCGCGCCGACGAGGTCGACGCGGAGGTGGATCTCCTCAAGGTCTGGAGGCAGTAGTCTCCAGGCCGGACTCTTACCCGAGCACGCTGCGCGCGATGAGTGTCGCACCGAGCAGAATCAGTGCCCAGTCGGTAATCAACCTCAGGCGCTGCGCATCGAGGCGGTGGGAGAGCCGTATTCCGGCAACGGTGGCGACGACCGCGAGCGGGAGGGCGGCGGCGATCGCCGGAGCTCTCTCGACCGGGATCGTGCCGCCGACGGCATGGGCGGCGACGATCAGGCTGCTGGTGGCGAGGAAGAAGAACTGAAGATCGGCCTTCGCGCGACGGCGGTCTTCGATCTGTGAATAGAGGTAGGCGACAATCGGCGGGCCCGGTGTCGCAAACGCCCCGCCGAGCGTTCCGGCGGCCGCTGCTGCGAGCACTCCGAGCAGGCGGGAGCGACGTTGTGAGAGTGATCGGCCGGCTGGGGGGAGTGCGTCGGCGCCGAGCCCAGCGGCGCCGGCTTCGGCCGCCCCGGCCTCCGCGGCGCCGATACGGGCCCCGCCGATCGTACGATTTGCGGCAGCTGCCCGAGCAACGGTTTCACGCAACTGCGAAAAACCGATACCCGCGGTCACCGCTCCGAGGGTGACGAGCACCATCTCCTGAGGGGCTCTCGAGACGAACAGCACCCCGAGCGGCAGGAAGAGCAGGGCGACCGCGATGAGCTTCATCATCCCTTTCCACGCGATCTCCGCACGATGGACCACCACCCCGGTTATCACGACCGCGAGGCCGAGCACTGCCCCGATCCCAGCCGCCTGAGCCGGGCCGACGAAGAACGTCAACACCGGGACCGTAATCACCGCAAAGGCGAAACCGGTCACACCCTGTACGAGCGCGGCGACGATTGTGACGGCGATGATTGCCGCGGCAACCATCACGGTGTGTGCCCCGTGTCGTCGCGGCGGCGCTCGCTGTGCATCCCGGCAGCGAACACGCGGTCCAGCTCAGCGGCAAGCCCCGTGGAGTTTTCGCGCCACATGAAGTGGTCGCACCCCGAAAGGAGCCGGAACTCGCCGCGGGGCAGGAGCGATGCGACCTGTTCCACCGGCCAGCTCGGCCGGATGTCGCCCTCCGGATAGATGAAGTGGACCGGCAGATCGAGATCCCCCAGCTCCGCCAGGAATCCCGGACGCCGAGTCGTTCGCCGCCAGTCATCGGTGAGCTGTGTCTTTGCCCGAAGATTCACCGGGAAGTCGAATTCGGGAACGACTTCCTCGCCGCGGTCACGCCGGGCACGGTATACCCGGTACCATTCGCGCGGTTCGCTTGCGCGGCCACCTGCGAGGCAGACCAGCGATCGCACCCGATCGGGGTGACGAAGCGCATAGAGGAGGGCAAGATCGGCGCCGAAGGAGTGGCCGCAGACGCTCCATCGCCGGATGCCGAACGAGCGGCGGATCGCTTCGACGTCATCGATCGCCTGCTCGACGGTGAATCGGTCCTGTCGAACGCCGGCCGCGCCGGCGGCTGAATCTTTCCTTGCCGTGCTTCGCCCGCAGCCGCGCGGATCGAAGCGAATTGCGAGCATCTCCGCCGGCAGAAGCTCCGCCACGGGACGGAGATAATCGGGGCAGCCGGGGCCGCCATTCCATAGGAGAACTGCGTGCGCTGTTTCCGGGTCAGTGGACGCGGATGCTCGCGCGGCACACCATAACTCGCCGCCGTCGACACGAACGCTCCGCTCATTCCAGGTTGTCATCGTCTCGTCGATGCTCCCGATGCAATCAGGTTCGGCTCGGCGGGTCAAGCGAGGCGATAGCGCCAGCCGATATCAATGTCGTGGCAGCGGTGGGGGCACGACCACACGGGGAACATACTTGTATTCATGACCGATCAGCAGCGGGGCGATACGGTCCTGCCTTATCATCCGGCGAGAATGCCCAACATCGAAGCATTTCGCGAACAGGGGGTCACGTTTTCCCAGGCGTTCTGTCCGTCGCCCCACTGTTGGCCGGCACGGGCGGCGTTCTTCACCGGGCTGTATCCGAGCGAGCACGGGGTATGGAACAACGTTGCGGTACAGAACACGCTTTCACGCGGGCTCAACGACGGTGTGCGGCTGTGGACCGAGGACTTTGCCGCGGCAGGATACGATCTGCATTGGACCGGGAAGTGGCATGTGAGCTACGACGAAGGGCCGGCCGACCGGGGATTCGACGTTCATTCGCTGAGCGCCGGCCCGGAGGATCGGCGAGCGAGTGCGTTGGACCGGACGTGGGAGGCGTACCGACGTATCGCCGCGAATGAAACCCCCGATGGCGCGTCGCATTCGAGTGGAGAAATCGTGCGGCCCGGCTACGGAAGTTACACCCACTACGGCGTGCGCGAGAACCCGTTCGGCGACGAAGACCATGTCGATGCGGCGATCGAGGCGTTGAAGCAATCCGGGCGCCGCGATGTTCCGTGGATGATGTAAGTCGGCCCGCTCGGACCACACGATCCGTATTTCGTCCCGCAGTGTTTTCTCGACATGTACGACGCGGACTCTATCGAGCTTCCAGCATCATTCAACGACTCGATGTACGGCAAACCGAACCTGTATCGGCGTACGCGTGGGGTGTTCGATCAACTCACAATAGAGGAACAGTAGGAAGCGCTTCTTCACTACTAAGCGTTCTGCACCTGTGAGGACTATCTGTTCGGCCGTGTCCTCGAAGCCCTGGAAACCACCGGCCAGAGCGAAAACACGGTCGTGCTGTTTTGCTCGGACCACGGAGACTACGCAGGCGAGCACGGACTACGGTGCAAGGGCCTGCCGTGTTTCCGCGGCGCCTACCATGTTCCGGCGATCGTCAGATGGCCCGGAATGCGGGCCCAGGCGGGGGCCATCGTCGATGAGCTTGTCTCGCTGGCCGACTTCGGCCCGACCTTTCTCGAAGGCGCCGATATCGCCGTTGACCGGATGTTTACCGGTCGCAGCCTTATGCCGTTTCTTCGAGGTGAGAAACCCGACGAGTGGCGGAGCGAAGTATATACACAGTCGAACGGGAATGAGCTCTACGGCATACAGCGCTCGGTGTTCTCGAACGATTGGAAGCTCGTGTACAACGGCTTCGATTTCGACGAGCTGTACGACGTGAATGGGGATCTATACGAACTGCGGAACGAAATCGACAATCCGGCGCACGCCGGTCGTGTGAGAGAGTTGTACAGACTGCTGTGGCGGTTCGCCGCCGAGCACGGGGACACATGCATCAATCCGTACATTATGGTGGCGCTGGCACGATACGGTCCGGCCGAAGCGTTCCGGTGATTGAGAGTCATAGTGTAGTCCTCGAAGTCGGGCATGACGCTCAGGAGGCTCAATTGCGGTGCCGTTCTATGCTGTGCTACGAGTTGTCCTGATGGACGAGAGCACGCCAAGAGACGAATCACCGCCTGGAAATCGACACGCGCAGCACACCGACCGTCAGGCAGCGCGACGGAATGACGCGCTACGGCGCATCGCTGCTAATCCCCTCGATCTCTCACCACATTTCCCGCGGATCGCCGAAAGATGGGAAGCGTGGTGGCACAGAGAGAATCGCCGACCCCTGTTGCTTGGCGGTGTGCGTCGTGATGCCTCGCTGAGGTGGGACAAGGCGTTTGATCTGCTGGAGAACACGGAGGCATGGCTCAGTGTTCGTCGATCCCAGTGTGAGCATACCTACTGGATGGACGCTACGCCGCCGAGCATCCGCGTGGATATCGGTCCTGTGACAATCGGCGCCTACTTGGGGGCACCACTGATCGTCGACGAGCAGACTCAGACGTCGTGGCAGAGTCCAATTATCGAGGACTGGCAGGACGTAGAAGAATTGACACTTACCCCACACACCGAATGGTACGAACGAGTGCGAGAACTGTTACGAGCGACCGCGAGGGACGCAGCAGGTCGCTATCTGGTGTGTCTACCCGATCTCGCCGGCGCGATCGATGTACTGACGCGGCTTCGCGGCACCGAACAGTTGATGCTCGACCTTTTTGAGTACCCTGAACAGGTCAAGGCGTGTGCCGAGCGACTCGTGTCAGTATGGGAATCGGTCTTTTTCGAGTTCTATGACCTCGTGCTCGACCAAGGGTCGGCTCCGGTCCAGTGGCTTCATGCCTGGTCGAGCACCCCGTATACCCTACCGACATGCGATTTCAACGCCCTGATCGGACCGAAGCAGTTCGATGAGTTCTGTCTTCCGTCGCTACGCCGCCAGGCTTCCATTGCGGGCCGGTGTCTATTCCATCTCGACGGTCCGGATGCCGCCCGTCATGCACCTTCACTTGCTCGAACCGAAGAGATCACCGCAGTACAGTTCACTCCTGGTACAGGAACGCCCTCGGCACTTGCCCAAATGGAGATGTTTCGAATGCTGCAGAACGCCGGCAAGCCGGTCGTCGTCGTGTGCCCGTATGAGGAGGCCACTCAGGTTGCGCGAGAGTTGGATCATGCCGGCCTCGCGATTATTCCCGAATCGATTCCCTCGGTGAAAGCGGCTGAAGAGCTCGAACGCGAGGTGGCCGGACACGCAAGAGAATGAACGGCGCGCATCGCTAACCGCTCCTACCCGGGACTACTTCATCGCGTACAAAGCGCCCATGCGCAGACCTACACTACTGATGCCCTCTCGCAAAGCCCGGTCTACGGGCAACACTCTGCTTCTGTCGTTTCGAAGCCCGCTTGAGGGACGGTGAAGTCAACGCACGAGATGTTCGGTGTATGCATCCGGTCAGCTTGATGAAGTACACCTCGGAGAATCGGGGAGATTGCGTAACGTATGCCCGCCGCTTATAGTCGCATATCGTGTATTCGATCACCGAAAGGTTCCGAGCCGGGCGATATGGAGCTGTTCCGTACGATCTCAGCGGACATGTAGCGATTGTCAGCGGAGCGAACCATGGAATCGGCGCGGCGACAGCCCGGACACTTGCCGGCTGCGGCGCTTCTGTCCTTCTGACCTATCTCCGCATCTCGGATCCGGAGGATCACCCTGAGCCGTATCGAACGAATCGTGCCGCTGACGCCCGGGAGACCCAGGCTGCGATCGAGAATACCGGTTCGAAGTGCGTCGTTATCGAGGCGGACCTTCGCGATGCCGGCGCAATCCCGAAACTCTTCGATACGGCGGAAGCCGAGCTTGGTGACGTGGACATCTTAATCAACAACGCGACCGGTTGGGTTGCCGACACCTTCCGTGCCGGATCCGAGCATGTTGCCGGATTGGCGTCGCAACCGGTGAGCCGTGAAACGCACGACCAAGTGTTCGCCGTCGACGCGAGAGCGAACGCGCTCATGATCGCCGAACTGGCAAAGCGACATATAGCCCGCGGGGCGAAGTGGGGTAGAGTCGTCGGTCTGACTTCGGGGGGATCGTTGGGCTTTCCCACGGAAGCTTCGTATGGCGCCGCGAAGGCAGCACTTGAAAACTACACAATGACCGCCGCCTTGGAGCTCGCCCCCTACGGAATCACGGCAAATGTCGTTTATCCACCGGTGACCGACACAGGCTGGGTGACCGAATCCGTTCGGGACTTCGTGGAGCGCTCTATGGAGCACATCCATATCGCCTTGCCGGATGAAGTCGCGGAGGTAATCGCATACCTGTGCTCCGACCATGCCCGACTTATCACAGCGAACGTCGTGCACCTGAGATAGCTCGTGGCTGTCGATAAGCTGCGGGTGCCTGGAAACGGCGGGTGTCCGGCAGCCGGCCTCGCGGCGGGACGATCGAAAGACCATAAGCCAGCTACGTGAAAGCGTCGAGACCAAACGATTCTGTGCGTACGTCCGCCCAAACTTGACAGGTCGCCCCCGGTCCGGTCGTAATGGACGGACCTGAAAGCGAGGGGAGGTCGATGGGTCCAGCGTGGGGCGAGAAGAGAATCGCAGTCGTGACCGGCGCCGGACGGGGTATCGGCCTCTCGACCGCCGAGGCGCTCGCGGAGGCGGGGGCCACGGTCGCCGTTCTCGATCGAGATGAGGAGGCCGGTCGCAGCGCCGCCGGGAAGATCGGAGCGGGTGCGCGGTTCTTCAGCGTCGACATGGCGGAACCGGCGGATATCGAGCGATGCGTCGCGGAGGTGGTCGCTGAGTTCGGGACGGTCGATATCCTTGTGAATAATGTCGGTGTGCTGAGTACCACCACGATCTCTGATCTTACCGAGGACGAGTGGAATCGCGTAATCGGCATCAACCTAACCAGCGCCGTGTTCGCCTCTAAGTGCGTGATTCCGCATATGAAGAAGGCCGGCTGGGGCCGCATCGTGACAATCTCGTCGATGGCCGGCCGCATGGGAGGCCTGACGACCGGGGTAGCGTACTCGGTCTCAAAGGCCGCGCTGCTCGGTCTCACGATGAATCTCGCGCGGAATCTTGCATCGGAGAACATCACCGTGAACGCGGTCGCACCCGGCCCGACAAGAACCGAACTCTTCGACGGCTTCACGCACGAACAGGTCAGAAGGCTCGAGGATTCGATTCCGCTAAAGCGACTCGGGAAGCCGCGCAACGTCGCGGACACCGTCGTCTTTCTCGCCTCCGACGCCGCCGAGTTCATTACCGGGGCGACGGTCGATGTGAACGGCGGGTCGTTTATCGGATGAGATGGATGCCACGAAGGCGCTGTGGGCACTGCCCGCGAAATGGGCTTTCGGCGGTGACAACGCAGGGGGAATGAATGCACGCGTTCTTGAACTGGATGGCGACGAACACGCCGACGAAATGGTGTAACGATTCGGCGAACGTCGATGATATCGAACACGCGCTCGAGTCGGGCGCGGTCGGGTGCACGACGAATCCGCCGCTCTCCTACCAGACACTCACGAACTCTCGCGAAGTCTTCGCTGCCGAGTGTGACAAAGTGACCGCGGGTCCAGGCGACGAGCGCGCCGCGCAGATGATCGGTGTCGTGGTGCGGCACATCGCGCGAATGCTCTCCGGTGTGTACGAGTCGACAGGACACGCGCACGGGTATGTCCGCGCGCAGGTCCAACCGCGCCTCGCCGACGATGCGGATGCGATGCTGAAGATGGGGCGGCAGTTTGCCTCGTGGGCGCCGAACATCATGGTCAAGATTCCGGGCACCGCCGCGGGAGTCGAAGTTATCGAGGAGCTTGCGGCCGAGGGCATCGCGACGACACCGACGGTGAACTCGACTGCCTCGCAGATTATTGCGGTCGCCGAAGCGCACGAGCGCGGCGTCGCCCGGGCGAAGGCCGCCGGACTCGACCCCGCGCCGTCGACCGCGGCGATCGTTCTCGGACGGCTGCAGGATTTCCTCGCCGCGTTGAATACCGAACGAAACGCGGGAGTCTCGACTTCCGACCTCGAGAGCGCCGGCATTGCGCTTGTGAAACGCGCGTACCGAAACGTTCGCGAGCGATCTCACGAAATCCGAACGCGATCGACGAACCGATCGATGCGGATGCGGTCGAACGCGTGCGAAACGCTCTGCCGGAGTTCGCCGCCGCGTATGAACCGGAAGGGCTCGATCCGGGGGAGTTCTCGAGTTATGGCGCGAACGTAATGACGCTCGAGAACTTCGACGTCAACGGCTGGCAGAAGCTTCGGACGATCTGAGCGCATGACCTGCGGTGCAACGTCTGCGCATAAACGGCCGGTCCCCTTCGGCGTGAAGATATCCGAAGAGCTGCTCGGTGACGCGGCGCCGGTGCTCTCTCAGGGAGGTATCGTCGCGGGAATCGAAGATGCCGCGCGTACTGGATACGACGCCGCCGAGCTCCATGTACGCGATCCACGCTCCCTCGACGTCGCTGCGATCAGGAGTGCAGCCCGGGCGGCCGGTGTGACCGTCTCCGCTATCGGCACCGGCCTCGAGTACACGAAGAACGGGCTGAGCATGACCTCCGACGATCCGGCGATTCGCGAACGCATGAACGACCGCTTCCGTGAGCACATCGAGCTGGCCGCGGATTTCGCCGCGACCGCCGGCGTGACCCTCGTTCTCGAGCCGGTTGCATACTATTTCTCTAGTCTGCTGAACACGACCGCCGAGTCGCTCGAGTTCCTCCGGCGCCCGGGCCTCGAGTCGGTCGAGCTTCTCCTCGACACGCACCACATGCTCCTGGAGGATCCGGATATTCCGGCAACGTTCCGACTTGCAGCCGATCGCCTTGCGTACGTCCACGCATCAGACAGCAACCGGCGTAGCCCCGGAAGCGGCAATATCGACTTCTCCGCCGTCGCCCGTGCGCTTGCGGAGATCGGGTACACCGGAACAGTCTCGGTCGAAGTCCTGCCGTTCCCCGACGGACCGCGCGCCGCGGTAGAATCGATTTCCGAGTTCGGTCGCGTGTTCGCGTCGTAAACGCGCGCGATCCGTGGCCGCCTCCCTTGCCCGCCGGAGTGCCTTCGTGGCACGCTGCGCGACGCTATGGGTGCCCGTACTCCCGACTGGGTGAAGGATGCCGTCTTCTATCAGATCTTCCCCGACCGATTCGCCCGCAGCGCGCGTGCGGCCAAGCCGTCGGGGCTCGAGCCATGGGATTCGCCCCCGACGCGGTTCGGCTTCAAGGGGGGTGACCTCTACGGCGTCGCCGAACGCCTTCCGTACCTTCAAGAGCTCGGCGTTACCGCCATCTACTTCAATCCGATCTTTCAGTCGGCATCGAATCATCGCTATCACACCCACGACTACTACCGAATCGACCCCATTCTCGGCGGAGAGAACGCGTTCGACGAGCTGCTCCGCGTCGCACACGACGCCGGCATTCA
>SLIN01000294.1 GCA_007135605.1 Spirochaetales bacterium
CAGATCGAAACATACGGCGAAATAATGGGAATCCCGGTACACTGCGCCGAATCTTATGCCGATTTAGAGAAACAGAGCGCGCTGTATCGCGATGTGGATCTGGTATTCGTCGATACGATCGGCAAGAGCCCGAAGGATTCCCGGAAGATCGGGGAGATGCGGGAGGAACTGGAAGCATGTGGTCGTGACAGCAGCGTACATCTTGCGATAAGCGCGACAACGAAGGCGAGTGATATCGAGACGATCATGCAGCAATTCGAGCCGTTCGGATATCGTTCGGTGGTGGCTACCAAGCTCGACGAGACCTCCTGCGTGGGAAGCCTCATCAGCCTGTTGCACGATCGAAGCCGGCCCCTGTCGTTCATTACCGACGGTCAACAGGTGCCTGTGGACATAGACAAGGCGAGCGCTACGCGGCTGCTTCTGAAGCTCGACGGGTTCAGAATCCAGCGGGAGTGGCTGGAAAGCCGCTTCGGCGCTGCCGGTACGAAAGCGTAAGAGGAGAACCGATTCATGGCTGATCAGGCGGAGACCTTGCGCGAGATTATGCGCACGAAGAACGGGAGCGCCGATACGTCGAAAACGCGAGTAATCGCAATTGCGAGTGGGAAGGGCGGTGTCGGCAAGACGAACATCGCAACGAATATTGCGATTGCCTACGCAAATCTCGGCAAACGGGTCGTGCTCATGGATGCCGATCTCGGATTGGCGAACGTGAACGTGGTGCTCGGCATTATACCGAAGTACAACCTGTACCATGTGATTCGGCGGCAGAAGACGATGCGCGAGATCATTATGGATACCAACTACGGTATTCGTATCGTTGCGGGCGCGAGCGGGTTTGCAAAGATTGCCAACCTGAATGACGAAGAGCGCAACGGTTTCGTGGAGGAGCTCTCCGAGCTCGGGAATGCCGATGTGGTGATCATCGACACCGGAGCCGGTGTATCGAGCAATGTCCTGAGCTTCATCGCGGCGGCGGACGAGGCGATCATCGTGACGACTCCGGAGCCGACGGCGATTACCGATGCGTATGGAATCATAAAGATTATCGCCACCGAGATCGA
Organism: Spirochaetales bacterium; assembly: GCA_007135605.1. Lineage (GTDB taxonomy): Bacteria > Spirochaetota > Spirochaetia > DSM-27196 > SKKC01 > SLAN01. Next base: position 1,068 of record SLIN01000294.1, read on the forward strand.
CAACCTCAGCCTCGGCTTGAAGCTCATAGTGAACCGCGTTAGCTCGGTAACCGAGGGCAAACGCGTTGCCGAGCGTGTGGTGAACATCGCCGGTCAGTTTCTGAACCTCAAGGTCGATTATCTCGGCTATGTGTACGACGACCCGGACGTGCATCAGTCGGTTCTCCGACAGCGTCCGTTTCTCGTGGCGAATCCGAGAAGCAAGGCGAGTATATGCGTGCAGCATATCGTGAGTCGACTGGAGAAGGTGGAATTCCGCGAGGGAGGAGGAGTCGGTCAGTTTCTGAAACGGATTTTCGGTCGGTCAGCCGAATAGTGCCGGCCATGCTTGCTTGACGGTAGGTAGCATTTTGCCTACCATGCTCTCTTGAGAGGGGAATTGCCGATTGCAGGTATCGGTAGATGTAAGAGCTTCCGGAATCGGCGCCGCTGCAGCGTTTCTGCTATCGGTGCTCGTCGGGCTGATATCCGGTGTTTCGTTCGGTACTGTTCTCCTTCGGGCGCTGCTCAGCGGCATCGTGTTCGGTCTGGGCGTGTATGGCGCACGTATTCTGCTCGCAAGATATGTTCCTGATCTGCTGAACGTGGGGCACGCGGAGTCGACCGGTCCGGGTGTGGATATATCTGTCGGCGACGAAGAGGATGATTCGGAGTTAGCCGCGGAAGCGAACAGAGGGTACGAAGAGAGTGGCGACGGGTTTGACGAGTCGCTTGTCGAAGAGGTGGAGGAAGCACCGGCGGCTGAATCGCAACAGGAAACCCGACCGGAGCCTGAATCCGGAATTGTGGCCGAAGAGGACGCAGAGTTTCTTGAGCGGGCCGACGAGTTGCCGGAGCTCGAAGGATTCTCCGGTACGTTCTCCAGTACCGCATCGTTGGATGACGACAGCGAGCCGTCTGAACAACCACGATCCAATCGCAACGCAGAGGGACTGGATTCGTTGGATGGAAGCACCTCGTCCGGAGGAGGAAGAGACGCGAACGACCCGAAAGTAATGGCCGATGCGATACGCACTGTGTTGAAGCGGGAAAAGTGAAAAAGGGTTGTGCATGAGTGAAGAGCTTCCCGCCGAGCGGACCGAAGAAGAACTGTGGCGACTCTACCGGAAGAACCGGGATCCTCAGATTCGGGAACGGCTTGTCAAACAGTACGCTCCGTTGGTTAAGTATGTCGCCGGCAAGCTCGCGGTGGGCATGCCGAGCAACGTCGAGTTCGACGATCTTGTCGGCTACGGGGTTTTCGGTCTGCTGGACGCGATCGAGAAGTATGACCCCGAGCAAAAGACCCAATTCAAGACATACGCAGTTCAGCGAATCCATGGCGCCATTATCGACGAGTTGCGCTCACTTGACTGGGTGCCGCGCTCGGTTCGGACCCGGGCACGGCAGATCGAGGGGGTCGTGCAGGAGCTCGAGACGAATCTCGGTCGACCCGCGAGCGACGAGGAGATCGCCGATCAGTTGGGAATGTCACCCAAGCAGTTCGACAAGGAGATGCAGAAGATCGCCGGTACCTCGATTTTGAGTCTTAACGACGTGTGGTATCAGGGTGAAGACAACGACAAGGTTTCGATCGCCGACAGTATCGAGTCCCCGAAAACGCTGAATCCGGATACAATCGTCGAAAAGGACGAGATTAAACGCGTTATCGTTGAGTCAATCGGCGAACTTCCCGACAAAGAGAAAAAGGTGTTGGTCCTGTACTATTACGAGGATCTTACCCTGAAAGAGATCGGTCAGGTTCTTGAGGTAACCGAGTCACGGGTATCTCAATTACACACGAAGGCGGTTATGCGGTTGCGCAGTAAGCTGACCAGTTTCAAGAAGGGGCTCATGTAGGAGGCGGTCGTGGTCACGTATGAACAGCTCCAGTCTTTCATGCAGAGTCAGGCGGAGCAGGACCGCGAGCGGACCTACGTCCATGTTCAGGGCGAAACGGTGGAGGACGCACTCCGCCAGGCGGCAATCGAGCTCGGCATACCAATTCGCAAACTCGATTACGAGGTTCTCGAAGGCGAACGTCACGGCGTACTCGGCGTCGGGAAACGTCCGTGCTCGCTTCTCGTCTATCCGTCGATTCGCGCAGCCGACGATGACACCGACGGTGCAGCCGACGGGGCATTCGGTGATAATGACGGCGGAGAAGTGATCGTCGACGGCGGGGTGTTCATCCGCCGAGCCCCGGAGGGGATCCTTCTGAAGGTGACCCCTCCAGCGGGCGGGGGTAAGCCGGCTACCGTCAGGCAGGCAATGAACCTTCTCGCCGAGCGAGGAATTGATTCGGTCGATCGTGCACTCGTCGGAAAGATTGTCGAATATGCCGACGGTCAATATGTGAAAATCGGTGAATTCGATCACAATCCTGCCAACGACTCGGCAATGAGCATGGAGATTGCCGAACAGGAAATGAAGGCGTACGTGACGGTTCTGCCGCCGGGACCGAACGGTGCCGACCCGAGCCGTGACGGAATCGTCGGCTTTCTCAAGAGCCATGACGTCGTGCACGGCTTTCTCGAGAATCGACTCACGAAACTCGAGGACGAGCCGGTTTTCCGTGAGCCAGTGTTGGTAGCCGAGGGAACGAAACCGAAAAACGGCGAAGATGCAAAGGTGATCTACAACTTCCAGGCTGAGCGCGACGGGATCCGACTGAAGGAGAAGAACGGGCGGGTTGATTTCAAGGAGCTAAACCTGATTCAGAACGTTGTGGAAGGTCAGGTGCTTGCCCGTAAGAAACCTGCCGAACGCGGTGAAGCGGGACGTACCGTCACCGGAAAGATGATTCCGGCGACGGACGGTGCCGATACGGAGATCCTCGCCGGCAAGAATGTCTCTATATCACCTGACGGTATGCAGGCAACTGCAGACATCAACGGACAGGTTGTGCTGACAGCCGGCCGACTCAATGTGGAGCCCGTTTACGTGGTAAACGGTGATGTCAGTGTTAAAACCGGCAACGTGCTGTTTCTCGGCACCGTCATGGTCAAAGGCAGTGTCGACGACGGGTTCTCGGTGAAGGCGGCCGGGAATATTGAGGTCATGGGCAGTGTCGGCAAGTGCGATATGGATGCTGAAGGCGATATCATCGTTCACCAGGGAATTGCCGGGAAAGGTGGAGGCAATATACGCGCCGGTAAAGGACTGTGGGCTAAGTTCATAGAGAACGCACACGTCGAATCGGGCGGTCTGGTGGTTGTGAGCGACGGTATCATTAATTCGACGGTGAGCAGCGACTTCAAGGTTGTCTGCAAGGGCAAGCGAGCCAGTATTGTCGGTGGGCAGACGAGAGCGAATGAAGAGGTGCACGCCAAAACACTCGGAAGTGTCGCCGGTATGGAAACGCTCATCGAGGTCGGCTACGATCCGAAGAGCCGTGCCCGCCTGACCGAAGTGGATACACGGCTGTCGGAGATCGAGGATGAGCTGGAAGACATCAACCTGAATCTCCAGACGATCCGCAAAATTCACAAGTCGGGGCGCAAACTGACCGAAGACAAGATGAACCAGGCGCGCCAGCTGCAGAAACGAAAGAATGCGATTACCAAAGAGCAGAAGGAACTGAGCGAAGAGGGCGAGGAAGTGCGCAACTATCTGGCGCAACTGCGAAATACGGGTACGATCTCCGCCGCGGGCACGGTCTATCCAGGTGTGAAGATCCATATCCGCGACGCGAGCCTGGAGGTCCGTAACGAATTCAACAAGGTCAGTTTCGTGGCTGAGGGCGGTACCGTTAAGGCGACGCGTTACCAGGATACTGAAGAGGATTTGAGTTTCCAGCGGAAGGGTTAAACAATGCCGATACAGCCGATCGATCTGCAGGTTCTCTTCTCACGCCTCGATAACATCGGACGGGAAGCAGTCGGACCCCAACAGGCCGCTGCGCAGGGTCAGGAGGTAGCCGGCGCGCAGCTCGCCGAACAGAGTAGGGCGCAAGCTCGTCGGGTTACCGACGCGGAAGAGTTGCCGGACGGTTCTGAGGAAGTGAAAGAAGACGAGTCCGGAGAGGAACAGGAGAGTTCGGCAAAGCGTCGGCGCCGTTCGACCGGTGAATCGGACGAGGCCGAAGATCGATCTACTGAGACGGAGATACGCGATCCCGCACTCGGTCGGACTATCGATCTCTCCGGATAGCGGAGGATGCTCTCCGACCATGGAACTGGCTACGCTACTCGTGGTGAATGCGCTTGTCTTTCTCGTACTGCTGGTCTGGCTCAGGCGCAAGGTCGACCGCGAGCTGAACGCCGAGCGCGCCATCGAACGCGTACGCCGTGAAGTTGCCGATCTTATTACCGAGCTCAACGGTACGACCGAACGGAATATCACTCTCATTGAAGACCGGGTGAAGCGTATAAGCGACTTGCTTCAGAAGACCGATAAGAAAATAGCGATGCTGCAACGGGAGTCGGAGAAGCACGACATAGGTCTCGGCGTGTATACTGACTTAATGGAGCGGCGACGGCGCACCGCCCGAGAATCGGCAAGTGCTCGAGGGAGCGACGAGGGTTCCGGGAGTTCGGAGATGAGCGAACAGACACCGGTACACGATGCTTCAACCGGATCAGCAGATGACCAGGATATCGATCAGTCGCCCGGCGATTCTCGCGGGCAGGGAAGTTCAGGCCGGTCATTGCGGAACCGTGTGCGCGATCTCCACAGAGCCGGTATGGCAGCCGAAGCAATCGCTCGAAAGGTCGGATCGAGTCTTGGAGAAGTCGAGCTTATAATCGGGCTCGAGACCGGGGGTGACAGTGGCGCGGAGGAAGACGAAGACGGTCGCTCCGTACAGGAGTAGGGGGTTGTCGGACGTGAGGGCGGAATTGAGTATCGGAAAGGCTTAGCGGATATTATCGCCGAGTCGTATGCATTCCGATGTTGATATGTATGTCCGATATTCAATTCCGAAGTGTAGTCCGACAAACTCATAGGGCGAAGCTGAGCCATAGTTGGGACGGGTACAGTGAGAATTATCGGCATAGACCTCGGAACGACGAATTCGGCCGCCGCCTGGTGGGACGGGCAGCAGGCGAGGATGATCCCCAACGATCGTGGAAAGAATCTCACTCCATCGATTGTAGCTTTCACTCGCGACGGGGAGGTTCTCGTCGGTGAGTCCGCACGCAATCAGGCTGTGACGAACGCCGAGCGCACGATAACGGGCGTGAAACGGCACATGGGTAGTTTGAAAATATTCGTGGTCGATGGTGTATCGTGGTCACCGGAGGGCGTGGCCGGACGTATCCTTTCGTCTATACGGCTAGATGCAGAACGGTTCCTCGGTGAACAGGTAACCGGTGCGGTTATCACTGTTCCGGCCCATTTTACCGAGGCTCAGCGGCAGGCCACGATCCGAGCAGGGGAGGCCTCCGGCCTCGAAGTCCACCGTATCGTGAACGAACCGACAGCCGCGGCGCTCAGCCACGCCTCGCGGATCACCGAAACGCAACGCTTGCTTGTTTACGACCTCGGGGGCGGAACGTTTGATGCGACGTGTCTGTTGCAGGAGGGCGGCCGATTTATCGTGAAGAGCACCATCGGTGATAATCGCCTCGGCGGGGTCGACTTCGACGAGTTGCTTCTTGACGACGCGATTGCGGTATTCGAGGAACAGAGTGGTCTCGATATGCGCGGTGATCCGGCACTCGAGCAGCAGCTGCGCGACGGTGTGGAGCGGGCGAAAATCGAGCTTTCGAGCCGGGAGCAGACGGAAGTCTCGCTTCCGTTCATCGGAACCGGCGGGCGGCCGGTACACCTGACCTGGCGTATCTCGCGGGATGAGTTCGCATCGAGAATTGGTGCTCTTCTCCGAAAGACGGTGAAGCTAACGATGACGGCCGTGCGTGAAGCCGGATTCGAGTTGTCCGGGATCGAAGGGCTGATTGTCAGTGGCGGTTCGACTCGAATACCGCTGGTGCATACGTACCTGAAACGCGCGCTCGGACTATCGGAAGTTCGGATGTTGAATCCCGATGAGACGGTCGCCCTCGGGGCGGCTGTATATGGGGGAATGCTCGCTCGGGGCGATGAAGACATACGTATCTCGGAAATCACGAGCCGTTCACTCGGAGTCGAGACGGAGGGTGGGACTTTTGTCCCGATTATCGCGCGCAATACTTCGATCCCGGTACGGCGAAGGCGAGTGTTCACGACGGTTTCAGATAATCAGCGTGCGATCGAAGTACACGTGTTGCAGGGTGATTCCGAGCTCGCCTGCGAGAATGCATCTCTCGGACGATTTCTGCTCTCGGGGGTTAGGCTGACGCGTAAGGGGGCGGCGAGGATAGAGCTCGGTTTCTCTGTTGATGAGGATGGGCTCGTGCACGTAGACGCTCACGATGTCGACACGGGCGCTCGCGAAGCTGTGGTATTCGAACAGGCGACAGGCGAGGAATCAGGGGCATCCGGTGAGCACGATGCCGTGCGTGGGCTTCGAAACCGGGTGCAGATGTTCTACGACGCGGTACGGGGTTCGCTCGATAGCGATTTTGACTCGGAGGTTTCCCATTACTTGGCGCTTGCCGATGAGGTGCTCGCCGACGGTGACACAGATCGCAGGAAAGAGATCGGGATAGCGCTCGAGGCGCTTGCAGACGAACTGGCCACGTGGCTCGAGGCGGGGGAGGTGCGCGATGCCGGTGCGTGATCGTGAACGCGCTTTTTCTGAGCTCGGATTGCCGGCGTACAGCAGCTGGGATGAGGTTCGTCGGGCGTACAGCCGGTTGGTGAAGAAGTATCACCCTGATACGAGCCGCACCGGAGATCCGGTTGCATTCGGGCGGGTGCTCGAAGCGTACAGAACTCTGTCGGCGATAAATGAACGTGACGAAAACCTCTCGAGCATATTCGCGCTCGGTGAGCAAGCGGTTTCCGGTGACTCTCCGCGAGAACGTGCCTTCGCGTGTTCCCGTCTCGGTGCGCTCGGCCGGCGCAGTGCCGCCGGATACCTGCAACGCGCATTGTTCGATGGAGATGAACAGGTCGCGATCACCGCCGCAAACGCGCTTGGTAGAATCGGTGTGCTGTCGGCGGCAGGCAGTTTTACCGAGGCGTTTTATTGTGCGACACCTCGATTAAGAGCGGCAATTATCAATGCTGCCTGTACGATCGGGCCGTTTGCGTGTTTTCGTCCGTTGTTTATCGAAGCGCTTCGTGAACCGGCCCCGGAGTGGCGAAAACGCGCGCTTCGGATGTTCCTGTCAATAGACGCGTCCGGAAGGAGGACGAATGGCCGGTCTGCGTAAACGATCGACGGACTACTCCGAGCAATCTCGCCTGTTGCGGATGTTCGTAAATGACGGGCGTAATGTGATCTCCGCACTCGAGCGCTATCTCGCGGCGCTGTCATCAGGTGGGTTTCGCGTTCGATCGCTGGAAAACACGATGCGCGCGGTACACAGCATCAAGTCCGAAGCGGCCTTCCTTGAGTTCGAGGACGTTCGCCGCGCGGCGCACGGCCTGGAAGAGAGTCTCGGTCTATTGAGAAACCGACAGCTACCACCGGGCACAAAGCTCGACGAGAGTACCTTGCAGCAGATCTCGAGCGCCTGTGACCGATTGCGCGAATCGATCGGAGCCCGGATTTCCTCATTGGACCAAGGCGACGGGGCGTCAGATCAGTATATGCGGACGGAAGGATCGACCGATATCTCGAGCCTCGCCGGCATCCAGGCGCATTCGCTGACCTCGACGTTCGGAGCGGATTCGACTCTGTTTCGGCTCGAGGATCGTGAACGACGTGCAATCCTGGAAGCCCGACGTCATGGCGAGCTGCTGTATCGGGTGTGGTGCGAAATCGACGATAGCGAGCCTCTTACATACGCCCGTCTGTACCTTCTACTCAACAATCTCGAATCAGCGATGAACGTGATCCGAACGGTCCCGTCGGTCGAAACGTTCACTGAACGACCGATTCGACACCTGACCGCCCTCGTAACTGCGAATTGTACCGAGCAGGAGATTTACGCCGCACTCGAAGTCGATCAGATCAACGCTGTAGAGCTCACGAGATTGGACTTCGAGAGTGTGCTCGAGCTTGCACCGGGTGCCGATGGTCAAGGGCCGGGCTTGTTGCTCGGCCGGTCCGGGGTGCAGCTCTCACTGACTCCGAGAAACTATGAGCTGCTCTCCCTGTACTCGTACGAGCTCGCTACTCAGCTCGAGGCGATTGTTGCCGCGGAGGACAATCGAACGGTAGCCGAACGGCGCCGTCTGCAGGCCGCCACGCGCCTCGCCTCACGAGTGAGAAGCACGATCCAGCGCACCTCGCTCGTTCCCCTCTCCTCGGTTCTGGAGCCGCTGCACCGTTTCGTCGATCGTTTGGCCGGAGAAGGTGATAAACAGGTACGTTTTACGATCCGTGGCGAGCGCGAACGTGTCTTCCTACCTGTGGCGGAGCTCATTGCGGACGCGCTGCTTCATCTTATCCGCAACTGCCTGGACCACGGTGTCGAGTCGCCGGAGTATCGAAGTGCGGCCGGGAAACCGGAGACGGCTTCGATCAGACTCACCGTGATGCGGACCGGAGGGGGGCTTTCGATCGAGCTATCCGACGACGGTCGCGGCGTTGACGAGTCGAAACTTCGCGAGCGTGCTGGGGTGGAAAAGGATGCAGAGTGGACTCTCCTGGATCTTATGTGTGTCCCCGGTGCATCAACCAGATCCGCAGCGGACGTCAGCTCGGGGCGCGGTGTTGGTATGGACGCGGTGCGACATACGGTAGAGACGTTGCTCGGCGGCACCCTGCGGGTCACCAGTCGAAGCGGCGACGGCTTGTCGGTTCGCATGGAGCTTCCGGAGGGGGCGAGCCTTCTCACGGTGACGGTATTCGAGGCAGGCGGTCGTGATCTGGCGGTACCGTCGTGTCAGGTGATCGACGTACTCGAACTGACGCCAAAGCAGATCCGTGAGGATGTGAGTGGCGACACGTACTTCGTTATGGGTGGCGAAGCGGTGCGGGTATTCACTGTCGCGCGCGAGGGCAGAGCGACCCAGCGCCATGAGGGTTGGGCGATTGTGCTCTCGGTCGAAGAGAATCGCGGGGTCATTCTGGCGGATCGAATCGTGAGTGAGGAGGTCGTTGTTCGCTCCGGTGACCAACCGAACCGTGTTTACTCGAAAACGCTGGATCAATACGTGTCGCTGTTTGTTCCGGTTGCTCTGTGAGGGCTGTGCGAAGAGGATGACGCATCGAATACTGCTGCTTGGATTGCTATCGCTGACTCTGGTCTCTATACGCGTTCATGCGCAACAGCGATCGACGTACTTCGACGAGCCCGGCGAGCTCATTTTGCCCTCCGATTACGATTCGGATGAGCGATATCCGCTTATGGTCTTCCTCCCGTACACCGGAGGAACATCGAGCGAGCAGGCGCGGGCGTTCGGTGTCGAGCCCGGCGAACAGGAAGGTTTCGCGGTTCTTCTGCCCGAAGGTCGATTCGAGAGGTCCGACTATCTACCGGATTTCCTTTCATTCGTCTCGTGGTTTGAAGAGCGGCTGTATCGAGATGTCTCAAACGCCGTCGATGAGTATTCCATAGATCCGGGCCAGGTTTATGTCGGCGGTTACTCCCTCGGCGGCGATTTGTCGTGGGCATTGTCCGTAAGGAATCCCGATGACTTCGCCGGTGCGGTGGTTGCGGGAAGCCGCAGCAGTCATCCGGCAGATCATGCGGCAGTCGAGCGCCTTGCCGAGCACGGGTTTCGAGCCGCTTTGCTCATAGGTGACCGTGATGCACCCGATCGTCGTCGCGGTCTTGGCGCCGCTCGGCGTATACTCGAGGCCGGCGATGTGGAGATTATGTATGCGGAGTATGAGGGCGCTCACGAGCTTCCTCCGCAAGCCCTCGCCGTAGAGGCGCTCGAGTTCATTTCGGCGAACGGTGAGCGCCGGATTGCAGCTGCCGGGACATTGTGGCCTTCGTCGCCACGGGCGCCGAGTCGGGATATGCTGTCCGCATTCCGTGGCGGAGCGGGCACGACCGGACGGCTGACTCTTGAAGCCGATCTGCCGATCTCGATTTCGAGATACTACACTACCGGCGTCGGACTCACCGGTGCCGGTTCGGCCGGGCTTCGGTATGCGACATTACGTAACCGCGCCTGGATCTCCGCCGATTTCGAGGTACACTCCGGAGTAACGATAGATGACCGATACAGCCGCCGTGCGTCGAGCGGTGTCGCTGCAGCATTCGGTGATCGGTGGCTTTTCGGCGGCGGCATGTCGTGGGACTGGGCGCGTTGGCTCAGTGAAGAAGGACGACTCGATACCGCGAGCGACCTCGGTCCCGGCGCGATATATCGGCGAGCACGGCTTTCGGCTGTAGTCGTACATCGCGGAGCACGGCGATATGTGCCGATGGCCACCCTCATTGCGACGTACGAGACACCTTCGTTTTTCTCGCCTCCCGTACTACCGCATATCGCAAATCTGGCTCTCGACGGTACGGTCTGGGTCACCGATCGATTGTCGTTTTCGGGCGGCACATCGTACGGAACGCGACAGCGGCTGCCGGTAACCGAGCGAAGCGAACAGGCAGACGTGCTGGATGCTGTTTTCGCGTGGACGCTCGGTGCAGGTTTCTCCCTGCGCGACGAGACACACGTATCGATTTCGCATCGAGGTGAATGGAGAGCCGACAGCAGCGGCACCGAAAGCGGTCCGCGAAGCGGCTACGAGGGCGAGTGGCGCCTTTCGTTACGTTTCTCGATCCTATAGCTTGTCGGAGTGAACTTGACTCGGATAGTGCGCGGGTATACGCTCACTGCATTGGTTGCATGCAACACGAAGAGTGAGTGTCGGTCTGCCGATTATGCATGTCGGGAGAAGATCCGTGCAGCCGGGGAGGTTCGGAAGCAGAATGGTAATACGGGATGAGATAACGCCGAAGGCGCTGGTTTCGGCAACGGGAGAGGTATTCGAAGCCGCTCGCGCGGCGACGCATCGGCTGAAAGAGCGTGCCTCGGAGCTCGAGGGAGCGCCGGTGTTCACCGTCGAAGGCCGCTATATGCCGAAGGGGTGGACCGAGTGGACGCAAGGTTTTCAGTTCGGTAACGCAGTGCTTCTCTTTGACGCACTCGGAGATGAAAGCCTTCTCGAATACGCACGCAGTGAAACTGTTCGAAGAATGACACCTCATCTCACTCATACCGGTGTTCACGATCACGGTTTCAATAACGTCAGCACGTACGGAAATCTGTTGAGGCTGTCGTACGAAGGACGTACCTCGAAGGACGAATGGGAGCGCGAGTTCTACCGCCTCGCGCTCAAGGTAAGCGGTTGTGTCCAGGCTGCGCGATGGACTCCGCTGCCGGATGGGCTCGGTTACGTACCGTCGTTTAACGGTGCGCACTCGTTGTTCGCCGATACGATTCGGTCGATGCGCTCGCTTGCGGTGGCGTATCGGCTTGGCGCCGAGCTTCACGGGGAACAGGACTCCAGGATTTCCCTCCTTACGCGGCTTCTGCAGCACAGCGAAACAACCGCCCGATACAACGTCTATTTCGGAGCCGGGCGTGATCGCTGGGATATTCCCGGACGAGTCGTCCACGAGAGTCTCTTCAATGTACAGAGCGGCTCATACCGCGCACCCTCGTCTCAGCAAGGCTACTCGCCGTTTACCACGTGGACTCGAGGCCATGCGTGGATACTGTGCGGCTTTGCCGAGCTACTGGAGTTTCTTGAAACACTCGACGATTCGGAGTTTCAGAAGCACGGAATCGACGGCCTGCGCTCGAAGTCTTCCGTTCTCGAGAGATTCCGGGAAGTGGCAACGGCTGTCGCCGAGTTCTACATTGAGCATACCGCGACAGACGGTATTCCGTACTGGGATACGGGTGCTCCTGGGCTCGTTCAACTCGGAGATTGGAGAGCGAAGCCGGCTGATCCGTGGAACAAGCACGAACCGGTCGACAGTTCCGCGGCGGCAATCGGGGCTCAGGGGCTGCTGCGTCTCGGGCGTGCGCTTGGATCGCAGGGCGATCGATACGTAGGTGCCGGCCTGACCGTATGCTCTACGCTGTTCGATGATCCGTATCTGTCGCGCGACGATGGACATGAAGGAATACTGCTTCATTCGCTATATCACCGCCCGAACCGCTGGGACCACGAGCCCGATAGCGACGGTGTCGCACGGGGGGAGAGCTGCATGTGGGGCGACTACCATCTTCTCGAGCTCGCACTGTACGTGTCACGTCTTGCCCGGGATAAGCCGTATTTGGTGTTCGACCCGGAGATGACGGATGGCAAGGGATAACGGAGATGCTCGCAAGCGCGCCGACGGGATGCTGCGTGCTCTCGTGTTGACACCGCATCCCGATTTGCGGCGGGCGGTTACCGAGGAGCTTCCCGAGGACATCGCTGACCGGATCACCTTCGAGCTGTACGAAACCGGTTGCGATCCACCATCACCGCAGACGCTGCGCGAGTACGATATTCTGGTTACCGGCTGGGGAGCTCCCACGCTTCCCGGCGAGCTGGCAGAGGAGCGAGCGGATGCGGCGTCTATCTTGCCGGGCCGGAAGAGATACGTTCTGCACCTCACCGGAGAGATGCGCAGCATTGTGCCGCGCGAGATTGTCGGGTCGCCGGGCTGGATCGTAACGAACTGGGGAACGGCGATCTCGCGCTTCGTGGCGGAGATGAACCTTGCGCTGCTTCTCGCTGCGGCGAGACGCATTCCGGAAGCTGGAAGAGCGATCGCGAACGGGCAATGGAAACGTCGTCTGGCGCCCGGCACGACGCTGTACGGAAAAGTGGTAGGGCTGTACGGGTACGGTCGTATCGCACGCGACTTTCTCCGTCTGCTGGAGCCCTTCGGGTGCCACATTCTTGTCTACGACCCATATGTGGCGGATCACGAAATACCAGGAATCGAGCGAGTTCACACTGTCGAGGAGCTCTTCGACCGCGCTTCGATCGTGTCGCTGCACGCGGCTCTGACGCCGGAAACCGACGGACGGATCGGACATGATCTTCTCGCAAGGTTGCCGGAGGACGGAATTGTTACGAACACTGCACGAGCCCGCCTGATCGAGGAAGACGCTCTGATCTGGGCGGTACGGCGGACATCATTGCGGTTCGGTCTCGATGTGTACCACAGCGAGCCTCCGGATCACAAATCTGAGCTGGTCCGGTGCGACCGCGTTGTCTGCACACCTCATTCGGGAGGCGAGGTTGGGGCGGAGATGTACGAACAAATCCGACATGTTGCGCATGAGAACCTCCGTCGCTATCTCGTTGGCGATAATCCCGAGTTTCTTATCGACGAATCGGTGTACGATCGGATGACGTAGCTGCATCGAACGACATAGCGACGTAACGGATAAATGATGTCGTAGATTGCGTGGACATTTTCGCGCGGTACGAGTACGGTAGGAAGATACACTGATGGCGATCGATACGAAAAAAGTAACGCTCAGCGATGTAGCCCACTCGCTCGGAGTTTCGGTAAGCACTGTATCCCGCGCGTTGCGTCGATCGCCACTCGTGGATGAGAAGACCGGCCGAAGGATTCGCGAAGAGGCCGAACGGCTCGGCTACGAGTTCAAACCTAAGCGGCGGCAGGCCGGACGAGCGATTCTTACGATCGCCGTTCTGCTGCCGGCACAGAGCGATTCGTGGCTCCATCTTTTCTACGACCCCGGCCGTCTCATGCAGACGCTTCAGGAAGGGTTCGGTGGCACCCGCACAAACCTCGTATGCGTGCCCGACGCCGATTGGGCGGATCTCTTCGCACATAAGAAGCTTGGCGGGATTGACGGCTGTATTTTTGCGTTCGCCGATCCGCCGGCAGAGCTTGCCGAACGAATGGATCAAGCCGCTATCCCGCGGATTACGCTCAACCGTGTTCTCGCCGGCGGCAACTACATATGCCGGGATCAGAAGCATGCGATGAAGCTTCACGTTGATCGTATTCATTCGATCCACGGGCCGGATGCAAAGATCGCGTATTTGCACTTTGAACGTATACCGGGTGTCTCGAAGTCACGTTACGAAGGATTTCTCGAACACCGCCCCCGGAGCGACACGTATACCGTTTCAAGTCTCGGTGACATCGATGATCGGTTCTTCTCCTGGCTTCGGTCCGGCGGATATCGCGCCTTGATCTGTTTTAACGATGTGCTCGCGGTGTACGCCTATCAGGCGGCGCTCCATCGGAGCATTCGAATTCCGGAAGACCTTGCGCTTGCGGGGTTTGACAACTCACCCGTCAGACGACTTACCGAAAAGCCGATCGACAGTGTCGAGCTCGGTGCCGACGAGATTGGGCGAAAAGCCGCCGAATGGTTGCGAGAGGCGATTATAGATCCGGCGGTTGCGCCGATGCGTGAAATGCTCCCTTCGACCTATGTTCCGGGCTCGACGATAGCAGGGTAGCACGGTACGGATACGGCTAGGAGAACGCGAGAATTGCGGCTGCGCTTGCAACACCGGCTGCCGCGGCGGCAATTAGCCCTACAGCGATTGGACGGAATCCCAATCGTGACAGTGTGCGAATATTCGTCCGAAGTCCGACACCGGCGAGCGCCGAAACGAGAAGAAACACTGCGCTTGTCTCCAGCACCGACGCGATTCCCATCCAGTGTGACTGTTCGAGGACCCAGAGCGCTCGCCCCGTGGAGGTGAGCGACGAATCGCCCAGCGTACGCAGAAGAGACAGCAGGAGAAACCACAGCACGAATGTCGGGAACGCGGTGATGATCCGCCGCAGAAGATGGGGTGCGCTCTCGACTGTCTCGCTCACCGGTCGGTTCAACCGTGCCGACAGTAGGCCGGCCGCGGGGACGAGCACGACCATGAGAGTATTGCGGAGGAGTTTAGTGACAATCGCGGTATCCAGCATCCCCGTCGCACCATATGCTTCCCGATACACAAGTGCCGCACCGGTTACCTGTGATGTGTCATGAATCGCGGTGCCGAGCCATCTTCCCACGTGAAGCGGCGCCCCACGAAAGAGGAGGTGGGCGAGAAACGGATAGGCGATTGTCGCCGCGAGTCCAAAGAGCGTTACGGTTGCGACCGCGTAACCGACTTCCTCTTCATGCGCCCGTATGAGCGGTGCGGTCGCCACGATCGCGGAAACCCCGCATATCGCGGTTCCAACGCCGATGAGCGCTCCAAGACGCCCGGGTACGCGCATAAGTCGACTCGCAACGACCACGACCGCGAGCGCGAAGAGCACCGTCGTGGCTACGATCGGTATCGCGAAGAGTCCGGCGGTCGCCGCCGCGTGGAGGCTCAAGCGAAAGCCGAGCAGAACGACTCCGAGTTTGAGCAGTCGTGTCGCTGCGAAGGCGACACCGTTTTCGTACCTCGCACTGACGCGCGCGGTGTTTGCCACCGCCACACCCGCTATGAGCGCGACCATCACGGAGGAGATCGGGGTGCGGTCGTATCCGAGGAGAACGGTTCCGGTAACGTCCGCCACAAGAACGGAGGCGAGTGCGATGGAGAACACGAGCAATAGACCGGGGACGACAGGCGTGAGAAGGTGACGCAAACGGGGAGCTATACAAACCATTTAATTTCCTTATGAAAGTAAATATTTCAGGCAAACACGGTTGGACGTCAAGGGGCGCGAATGCAGGGCCTGAATGCCGGGCCCGAATGCCGGGTTTACGAAAGATGCGCACCTCGATACCTTTGAAGTCCTACGCAGAGCATGTGAACAGGAGGATATATGGCTGCTACACCATCCACAATGGTAGAAATCGGAACGCCGATGCCGGAGTTTTCGTTGCCCGACACGGTCAGCGGCTCAACCATTGACAACAACTATTTCGACGGCGTGCGCGCTGCGCTGGTAATGTTCATCTGCAATCACTGTCCGTTCGTCATTCACGTACGGGGCGAACTCGTAAATGTGGCCAAAGCGTATGCGGATAAGGGCGTCAAAACCGTAGCCATTAGTGCCAATGATCCGACTACTCACGGCGACGACTCACCGGAAAAGATGGCTGAGCTGGCCAGGGAGCTCGACTTTCCCTTCCCGTATCTCTTCGATGAGTCGCAGGAGGTTGCCAAGAGCTTTCGAGCCGCATGCACGCCGGACCTCTTCGTTTACGATTCCAACCGCCGCCTCTACTATCGCGGACAGCTCGACGACTCACGTCCCGGCAATGACAAACCGGTTGACGGGCGCGATGTGCGGGCGGCCCTCGATTCGCTGCTTGCAGGCGGACCACCTCCGGGCGTACAGCGGGCGAGTTTGGGGTGTAACATCAAGTGGAAACCGGGTAATGAGCCCGACTACTATTCGTGAACAGGCCGAGGTTCGCGCGTACGGCTCATACGCGCGTGTGATCCGGGACGCCGAACAAACTGGTTACCGTATCCCGTAAGAGGGTTGCGATAACCGGGGCAAAGCGTGTTACCGTACAAGTATGACAGTCGAGAAAGATACAGTTGTTACAATGGACTACTCATTGACCGACGAAGAGGGAACGCTCCTCGATACGTCGGAAGGTCGTGGTCCACTCAGCTACATTCACGGTAAGGGGAACATCATTCCCGGGCTGGAGAATGCGCTCGAGGGGAAGGAACAGGGCGAGCGTGTCGAAGCCGTTGTTCCGCCGGCAGAAGCGTACGGCGAGCGTGACGAGGAGAGAATTGTCTCGGTTCCCCGCGATCGTTTCAGCGGTGTCGATACGATCGAGCCCGGTATGCAGTTTCAGGCGCAAGTTGACGGGCAGACTCAGATACTGACGGTGCAGGAAGCGGGCGAAGAGAACGTAACGGTAGACGCCAACCATCCGCTCGCCGGCAAGACCCTGAAGTTCGAGGTCGAGATACGCGAGGTACGCGAAGCGAACGAACAGGAGAAGGCCGAAGGCCGCGTACAGGAAGAAGAAGAAGAACAGCAGTAGAGCGAGCAACTCAAGACGGCAGACGCGTTCGTTAAACCGCTTACCGGTGGTGGACGCCCGGTAAGTCGTAGTTTATTCTCGTTAGAGAGAAATGTTACGGGGGGTGAGATGCGTCGTGTTCTCATAGTGGATTCCAGTGATTTCGAGCGCCGATTCGTTTCCGTTGATCTCACGCCGAATCCCATGCCGTTAATCTCGGATCTTAACTCATCCGCACGGCAATACGCTGCGGTGAGCGACACAGTAATCTTCCTGGACGAAGGCGCCGACCCCGTTGTACTCAAATCGCCGGAGCTGAATCTGGGGCCGTATCCGTGGAAGAAGCTGGAGAAGACATTTTCCGCCCGAAAAGCACAACCACACCGCCGCACCGCCGACATCGAATCCACTTCAGGCAAAGTTGACCAGAAGGCATGATCGGGATTTTTCGCGCCGACGGTACGGCGACCGGCGTCGGCGAGGTGCGATGTGCTACGTGTGGGAATCTGTCAGCCGACTTCGCTTGACTGAGCCCATTTGTTTATTCCGCTTTCGGTCGCAAACTGGTCAATTCGCTTCAGCTCCTCGTCGGTGAATTCGACCTGACGACTCGCCGCTACATTCTCGTCGATTTGTGACACGCGACTTGCTCCGATCAGTGCGCTCGTAACGCGGGTGTCGCGGAGCACCCATGCGATCGCCATTTGGGGAAGCGTCTGGCCGCGCTCTCGAGCGATCTCCGCGAGTCCTTCCACTTTTCGGAGCCGGTCTTCGGTGAGATCGGCGTCGCTGAAAAACTGTGGCGCCTTACGTACCCTCGAATCTTCGGGGACGGCGTCAATGTACTTCGTGCTGAGCAATCCTTGAGCGAGCGGAGAAAACGCAATACAGCCCATTTCCTGTCGAGCCAGCTCATCGAGAAGCTCGGACTCGATCCACCGATTCAGCATGGAGTAAGAAGGTTGATGAATCAGGCAGCGGATTCCTCGTGAACGCAACAGCTCGGCTGCTTCCGCGGTTTTTCTCGCCGAGTATGAGCTTATACCTACATAAAGCGCCTTACCCTGCAGGACGGCGGTTTCGAGCGCCGAAACCGTCTCTTCCAACGGCGTATCGGGATCGAACCGATGTGAATAGAATATGTCGACGTAGTCGACCTTCATTCGTAAGAGGCTCTGATCGAGGCTCGCGAGAAGGTATTTTCGTGAGCCCAAGTCGCCGTACGGTCCCGGCCACATGCGATATCCGGCTTTCGTCGATATTATGAGCTCGTCACGATACGGCTTCAAATCGTGCGACAGAACCCGACCGAAGTTCTCCTCCGCACTACCGGCGGGTGGTCCGTAGTTGTTTGCAAGGTCGAAATGTGTGATTCCCAGATCAAACGCTCGAAAGAGCATCTCCTTGATTGAGTCCATCGGACGATCGTGCCCGAAGTTATTCCATAGCCCGAGAGAAATAACCGGAAGATGTACTCCACTGTTCCCGCATCGACGATAGTCGATACGTTCATACCTGTCGTTCGCTGCCAGATAGGCGCTCATGTAACCTCCACTCCATGTTCCGACAGGGCCGGTCGGCCGCTGTCTTCGTATCCGAAGGAGTGTAGCAGGTATTCGGTGTCGAAGTCGAAGATGTTTCCCCGACGGACATTGAGAGCCACAAGCTCATTTCGTCGGATTCGGGCGAACTCGTGTACCGAACCGCGCGCGATAATCTGCTGCATCGTGTCGCCGAGTCGCAGATGTACGAATACGTGCGATCCGTCGGGCATCACGCTCAGAACGGGAAGTCGTCCGAGATCGTCGCTGAGATGGGAGGTGATCTCCACCTGTTCCGGACGACAATTCAGATAAACGCGGCGACCGACGAAACCGGATACCGAATCGGGCAGCTCGATGAAACAGTACGGGTCGTCGTCCGGGATCAGAATCAAGCGATCGTCGCTTCGGTTGATCTCACCGCTGAGAATGTTCGTTTTCGGATTTCCGGTGAACTCGGCAACTTTCACGGTTGCAGGGTGATCGTACACTGTTCGAGGCTCGTCAACTTGTACGATTACACCGTCCTGTAAGACCGCGATGCGATCGGCGAGGACCATCGCCTCGTTCTGATCGTGGGTGACGTACAGCGACGTCGCTCCGATTTGTTTGTGGAGTCGGCGAAGCTGGGCGCGCAGGCTAACCCGAAGCTTCGGATCGAGATTCGAGAGCGGTTCGTCGAAAAGCAGCTCTTGTGGCTTGGTTACCAGCGTTCGGGCGACAGCTACGCGTTGCCGCTGCCCGCCACTGAGTTGGCGCGGGCTGCGCTTCTCGAGTCCTGTAAGATTCACGAGCTCGAGTGCTTCCGTGACGCGGGACTGCAATTCTTTCTTACGCGTCTTGCGCATTCGAAGTCCGAACGCGACGTTCTCGAAGACATCCATATGCGGGTAGAGCGCGTAATTCTGGAACACCATACCGACCCGCCGTTCTCGCGGCGGAATGTCGATCCCTTCCGAGCGCGAATATACGGTGCGATCGCCGATCTGGATCGACCCCGTATCGGGTTGCTCGAGGCCCGCGACACACCGTAGAAGCGTAGTCTTTCCACAACCGGACGGGCCGAGAAGGACCATAAACTCGCGATTCCGGATTTCCAGCGATACGTTCGAAAGCGCCTGCACCCCGTCGAATCGTTTGGACAGGGAGTCAATGACTATTGAAGGCATACCGACACCTCCTATTCTCCCTTAAGCATACAACCGAATCGAGGTAATCGGCATCAGGCGCCACGGCGCCGATTGAGATCGAAATCTCGGTGCGTACCGGATGCCTGCCGGGAAGCGGTGTCCGAGTCGGACGTTGCGTTGTCGACGAGTGTGACATCCGGCTTCGCGCTCTCGTCAGCGGACATAGTCCGTCGTTTCTCGATGCGGGTTGCCTGACGCAGCAGGCCGAACGCGGCGGCGGTCGTGCGTGGATACGGATGGAAGCGATGAGTTGATGGTGTCGATGATTGTAGTGAAAGACGCTCCATTTTCCTGCCTGCGTAGGCCACGAATACCAGTTGAGTGAGTACGAGGGTTATGACGATCCCCTCGCGACCAGCCACTTCCATGAATGTGCCGGCAACCGCCGGACCGACCATCGAGCCGGCTGCGTAAAGCGTGAAGAATGCGCCGGCCGCCTTCACCATCTCATCGGCGGCGAATGCGTCGTGCGCGTGCGCGAGGCAGAGCGAGTACATCGGCATCGTCGACGCACCGACCAGTACTGCAACGGCCAGGAGAGCGTTCGGCTCGAAAGCGGAGCCTGCGAAGAGAGTGGCGGACGACAGAATGCCGACTCCGGAGAGTGCTACGACGATTGTCCGGCGGTCAAAGCGATCGCTGAGAAGACCGACCGGAAATTGGGAGACAATAGCACCGGCCGATACGGCCGCCATAAACAGGCCGACCTGTGTGTAGTCGAGCCCTGCCTTGTGCGCATAGAGTGCGCCGAGACTCCAAAGCACGCCTGTGAGGATGCCGCTGACGACTATTCCGGCGGAAGCAAACGGTGTGGCGGAGACTACCTGCGGTAATGACATACGTACGACGGGCGATGGTGGGGCTTCATCGATCTTACTGAGGGTAACGGGAATCAGGCTCATGGAGACGATTATGCTTACAATGACGAATATTTCGAAACGTTCCACACCGAATACGCCGAGGAGCGGCTGGCCTGCGCCCATCGAACCGAGATAGACCAGGCTGTACAGCGTGAATACGCGACCCCACATTCCTCGCGGTGTCGAGATGTTCATCCAGCTTTCCACGACGACGAGCATCGCGGCGGTGCAAAGACCATGGACCACACGGAGAATAAACCACGGTGTCGGTTCGATGACGAGCAGGTGACCCAGTGCGGCTGCAGATGCGATTGTCGCGAAACCGGCGAACGTCCGGGTGTACCCGACACTCCGCAACAGTGGAGGAGCGACGGCGGTTCCGAGGAGATATCCGAGAAAGAACGCCGACATTGTCAGACCGATTACGAACGGTGCGAACCCTTCGATATCGGCTCGGAGTGCCACAACCGAGGTATGTATCGCGCCGCCTCCGGCGAGGAGAAATACCGAAAGAAACATGGCGCCGGTCGTCATAATCGACCATTGGTTTCGCCGGCCCGGTGCCGTCTCGGCCAGGACAAACTGCTGATTCATGCGACCGCTCATATCACGCCCACGGCATCGTAGGCAATCGGAAAAAGGCACGAAAACCGGAAATTTCTCTACTTCTGCTTCCGCCGTAATCGGTGTTGTGGTACGCTCCGGCCTCTATGCTATATGTGGACGCTCATCAGGATCTTGCGTACGGCGCACTCGCGTTCGGACGAGATTATCGACGGTCGGTACATGAGACCAGGACACGAGAATCGAACACGACAATTGCCGATATAACCGGCACCTGCACCCTCGGATTCCCGGAGATGCGTCGAGCGGGGATCGGGCTGGTCTTCGCAACGGTGTTCACGCTCCCGGCGGAACACCAGAAAAAAGGCGAGCTCGCCTATCACAGCATTGATGGCGCACATGCTCACGCGCTCGCCCAGCTGGACATCTACAATCGCTGGGTAGATACCGACGAGCATCTACACCTCGTTCGATCGCGATCGGAGCTCGCGCGGCTCATCACCTTGCGCAACGATCCGAACCGCGGGCGACGTGACATCGGGTTGGTTCTGCTCATGGAGAATGCCGAGCCGATTCTCGATCCGGACGAAACGGATGAGTGGTGGAAACGCGGAGTACGGATCATCGGACCGGCATGGGCTCGCAATCGGTATACCGGAAGCTCGAGAGAGGGAGAATCATTGCAATCGCTCGGTGAAGCGCTGCTCGACCGCATGCAGCGGTGCGGCTTTGTGCTCGATCTGACACATATGTCCGACAATGCGGCTTCCGTTTGCCTCGAGCGCTACAGCGGACCGCTTGTCGTTACGCATGCGAATGCGCGACGGTTTGTCAGCGGAGCTCGAATGATCGCCGACGAAGTATTGCAAGGCGTTACGGCCGGTGGGGGCATACTCGGGCTCATGCCGGCCAATTGGGCGCTCGGAAAGCCGGACTCCGCCGGGCAGCGCAGAGGTGAGGTCAGCGCGGATTCGGTCGCCGACACGATTCTTCGATTACGCCGTTATCTCGGCTCCGGCGCTGTGGGCCTCGGTAGTGACTGGGACGGTGGATTTGGACGCGAACAGTTGCCGGGCGACTTCGATTCAATCGGTGATATCGGGGCGATTGCCCAGGCGCTGCTGAAACGTGGTGCGTCGGATGAGTTCGTCGAATCGTTTATGGGCGGCAACTGGCGTCGGTTTATCGAGCAAGTGCTTCCTGAGTGACAGCCGCCGGCGAGTGTAAGCGTACCGCCGCGGGCACGGATAATCGGTGCTTTGTTCGGCACGTATGGCCGTGATCAGCACGTATGGCCGTGATCAGCACGTATGGCCGTGATCAGCACGTATGGCCGTGATCAGCACGTATGGCCGGCGGCCACCCTTTCCTACAGCAGCTGAAATCCCATGAGTGCAAAACCGAGAATTCCGAGCGCGATAATAAGGGCAGGTAGTCCTTTCACAACACTTTGTGTCTCGGTCAATCGTATTTGCTCGAACATAGAGGTCGACAGCACGTATACGATGTAAACGCCGAGTCCGACTCCCACCGCGGCGGCAAAGGTCAGCGGGAAGTCGAGATTTGCCTGTGTGAGGAGTGCCTGGGAGCCCACGAAAAGGGGGATCGCGTAAAGGGGAGCCGGTAGGCCGAGCCGTTCACCGGTCAAACGCCCGCCGGCTCGAATCGCGCTCACCGCAAATAGTGACACCACCAGGAATGTCAGCATCTCGATTACCTCTCCACCGGGGAGCGCCGAGGCGAGCAGTGTTCCGACCAGGGTCGAGACCAACACTGCCGTGGCGAAGATCAGGCCGCCTTTCATTGCCGCTCGCGCACCTTCGGTCTCGGTCAGGAGAAGGGTCACTCCGAAGAACGAAACGAGCATCACATTCTCGGACAGCATATAGTTTAATAGAACCTGAACTCCTTCGTTCATCGATTCCCCCTTTGTAGCGTGTGAGCCTCGCCTGCCGTAACGTTTGCCACGAGGCGACGTGCCGCGAGTCGAGCGACAATCATGGTTGCGCCGAGGAACAGAAAAGCGCCGGTGGGAGTGCCCATAATTCCGGCGATGGCGGTTCCGGATGCGGTGATCTGCCGTAGAAAGAGCGTCCCGTTACCCAGCGCCTCGCGCACCAGACCGGCGACGAGCATAACGCCGACAAAGCAAATGAACGTGGGTACGATACCGCCTTTCGCTTCCTGTTCATCGGTCACGCATCCGGTGAATACGATAGGAGTTATGCCAGCCACGGCGAGGCGTGTTGTGATCGCCGTCGACAGCGGGAACAGAAACGGCGCAAGCAGACCTCCGCCGAGAGCAATAGCTCCGGAAACGGCGACGACTACCAGCCACCGCAATGGTTTTGGAAGTACCGAGCGCAGCCAGACCATGGTCAGCCATGCGAGAACGGCAGCAATGACGACAATCGCGGTCGCCGCCGTCGCCTCGTAGGCGGTGACCGTGAGGGCGAGCAACGGATAGGCTCCGAGGATAAGCGTTTTCTCGAATGTGTTCGAAAGGTTCATGGTATTCTGTTTTCCTCCTAAAGACCGAGCGCGTTTTCCACAGCACGAATAATGCCGTCGCTTGAGCCGGTGGCGCCGCTGACACCGTCGATATCGGTGGTTTGACGATCGATGATCTGCTCTCGGATCGTTCCGAGTGCATCATCGAAGAGGCGCCGAGTGTCGGAATGTGACAACACCTCTATGGAGGTCACTCGGCCGCCGTCGACAGTGACCTCGAGCTCGACCTCCCCGGCGTAGCCTTCCGCGGCACCGGTGAACGTTCCCTCGTCGAGATCGGCGAACACCTCGTCGTCAACTTCGTCATCCGGGTCGTCGAGGAAGCCCAGTGCCGACTCGATTGCGCGGGCGGTCGCACGGCTTGAGACTGTTGCGCCGGAAATTGTGGCGAGCTCCTCCGTAGCTTGTGAGCGAGTGCCGGGATCCAGCCCGAGAAACTGTCCGAGGAAGCTCTCTCGATGAATGAGCGAACCGAGTGTTCGACTCTCCAACTCCTCATAGATGCGGACTCCGTCGATCTCGTAATTCGTGTCGAGAGCGACTACTACCCGAATCGGACCGCTGTATCCGTTGCTTTCGGAGTATACGAGGTATCCTGCGGTACGTCCGGCGTTGTCGAACACCTCTTCGGCACGGAGTGAATCCTCGGCGACCTCGACCGGAAGGGCATAGCGTGCCTCGGGAAAGAACGTCCGCATGTCGCTCCGCGTTCGAGCACTCGCAAAACTTGTCTGTGTATTCTGCCACGCGAGAACACCTGCAGTCGCGACGATGACAAAGAGTGTGGCGCCGAGGAGAAAACTGCCGACCGACGCGGTGCGGAACGTTCGCCGGCTCACCTCTCCGAACTTCGGATCGGCGGCCAGTTTGTCGATCGCGTACACACCGGCATTCATAAGAAGCACTGCGAAGGTCGATCCCTCCGGATATATGCTGAACTCGCGAATAACGACGGTCAGAAATCCTATGCCGAAACCGAATATCCAGTGCGGGGTTTTTCCCATCGGGCTGGTGACGAAGTCGGTGGCCATGTAGAAACCGGTGAAGATAATGCTTCCGGCCAGGAATGATTCGAGCGGATCAACTCCAAACAGCGCAGCAGCGATCACCGTACCGATCACCACTCCGAAGGCGATGCGATGGAGGCGGTGCCCGCGCACGTGCAGCCAGACGGCGCCGAGAATCAGGGCGAGCGCCGAGGTTTCGCCGATGCTCCCGGGGATGTTGCCGAGAAACATGCTGAGGTAGCTCCAGTCGCCGGAAACGAGCGGGGTGGGAGCGGTGAACGCGTCGACCGCACCGGTCTGCCAGAATGCGAGCGGTGTCTCCCACTCGGTGATCATCGCCGGCCAGCCGATCAGCAGAAGACCCCGAGCTACGAGTGCCGGATTAAAGATGTTGTTACCGAGTCCTCCGAACGCCTGCTTACCGACTGCTATGAGAAGAAATGCACCGAGGATCGGAATCCACCACGGTGAGCCGGGTGCCAGCGTCAGGCCGAGAATGTATCCGGCACCGAACGCGCTCCAGTCACCGAATGGCCGTTTCAGCGTTATAGTGCCCGGTGCGAGAATTGCCTCGAATACCGTTGCCGAGACTGCCGTCGCAAGTACGAGGTAGATGGAGTAGGGGCCGAAAAAAACCACCGACGCAACGAACGCCGGTGAGAGGGCGATCATTACGTCCCACATCGCCTTGCTGACCGTTTCGGTGGTTCCGATATGTGGACCGCTACTTGCAAATGGATCGCTCATGGAGCGTAACTCCTCAGTGCCAAAGGTATTGTTCCGATCGTTTATTAGCGTTCAATCCCGTTGTCGAATTGCGGGCGTACTCTTGATCCCGTGTTTCCGCCATGGGGCGTATCCGCATCATACAGCTGGATGCGCGGATAGTCTCGACGCCCTGCAGATTACGATTTGCGCCGGTTGGCCAGCTCAGCTTTGCCCCGTTTAATCGTCTGCAGCAGGCCGCGACGCGATGGACAGGCGAAGGCGCAAGCTCCGCACAGAATACAGTCTTCGAGACCGGCCGCTATCGCCTCGTCATACATGTCGTTTCTGATATAGCTTACAAGGTTGTTTGGCGCAAGGTACATGGGACAAACCTCCACGCACTTTCCGCAGCGGATGCATACCATCTCCTGGTATTCGGTCGCCTCTTTCGGTGTAAGGAGCACGATTCCGCTCGTCGCCTTCACAACCGGTATCCCGGTATCGTAGATGCGAATCCCGGTCATCGGTCCGCCGACGATAAGATGAGCATCGTTCTGAGTCGGGCCACCACACCAATCGAGGATATCTTCCATGGAAGCGCCGATCGGCACCGACACGTTCGCCGGGCGATGAACCGCATGACCGCTGACGGTGACCACACGATGCGTTAACGCTTCGCCCCGGTCGACCGCTCGTGTGATCGCGACGGTGGTCTGCACGTTGTTTACGAGCGCTCCGACGCGACTCGGCAGGGCGTTCTTCGGTACCTCTCGGTCGAGCACAGCCTTGATAAGGTGTTTTTCCGCCCCGTGCGGATATCGGGTGTCGAGGGCGACCGCATCGAGGTTGGGCCAGTTCTTCGCCTCCTCCCGCAGTATCTCGAGAGCGACCGGCTTGTTCGCTTCGCAGGCAACCATGCCCTGTGCGGCGCCGACTGTTCGGCAGATGATATCGAGGCCACGAAAGAGTTCGGACGCATTCTCCTGCATCAGACGGTCATCCACCGTCAGGTACGGTTCGCACTCGGCTCCATTAATCAGCACTGTGTCGATCGGCGTGTCGGCAGCCGGCTTGAGCTTAATGTGGGTCGGAAAACCAGCTCCCCCGAGGCCGACTATACCCGCCTCTTCGACTCGCTTTCGTACCGCATCCGGTGTCAACTCGCTCTCCGGTATCGGGGCCATGAGCTCGGGTTCGTTCTTATCGGACTCATCGTGGTCGATGACTACCGCGTCCACCATCTGGCCGTCCTGGAGCGGCACGGATTCGATTGCGGAAACGACGCCCGGAATACTTGCATGGATTCGTGCGCTCAATCCTTGATCGTTCATGGCAATCAAGGTCGCCCGTCGTACTCGGTCGCCGGCTTGTACCACCGGCCGCGACGCAACACCTGCGTGCTGTTTCAACGGAATCGCGACCTGCGCCGGCGCCGCCATTGTCTCGATTGGGCGATCGGTCGTGAGATCTTTCTCTTCCGGCAGGTGCAAGCCGCCAATCGGGAATTTCTTCAGTGTTTCTGCCATGCAAG
>SLIN01000164.1 GCA_007135605.1 Spirochaetales bacterium
CCGTCGAGATCCGCGTTCAGAAAGGTATTGGCGATGGGAACCGGATCGGACAATCCCGACGCTTCCAGGATGATATGGTCGATCTCCGGACGGCGTGACAGCAGTGTATCGACGGTGGCCAAGAGATCACCGCGGACAACGCAGCACATACAGCCGTTCGAAAGCTCGACGATCGACTCTTCGTCGGCTTCTATCATGCTGCTTTCCAGGTTCACATCCCCGAACTCGTTAACGATGAGTCCGAACCGTCGGTCGGAAAAGTGGGCGAGTATGCGGTTTATGAGGGTGCTCTTCCCCGAGCCGAGGAAACCGGTTACAAGGGTTACAGGGCGGGGAGCCATCAGTTGACGGTCGTTTCCGGTTCGGCTTCGCTTCGCTCACACTGAATGTACGTTTCGCTACAATCGGAGCATTCGACGACGTGATGCGTCTCGGCGAATTCGTTCCAGTGCTTTTTCTGATTCGGAGTGAGCGTTCCCGTTCCGTGGCAAAGTGGGCACTCATTCTCCAACGCCTGCAAGAGGGCGTTGCGAATAAACGCACTGCGGTTCGGAATCATCTTCAACTCCTCGGCGAGCGACTCGTCTACCTTGAAAGTAATGATCTCTTCCTTTCGATGACGTGCCATTGTATTACATATTATTACTGATTCGACTGCCCGTCAAGAATCGCCACCGCAACAGCAACACACCGCCGCGTGGGTTGCAGCATCCGCGTGGGTTGCGGCATCGCGTTCGGCATATACCGGACGCCTTACGGCCGATACGACTCGATGCTTCTCGACGAAACCGTATGGGCGATAGGTCATTTTCGCCTGGCGTAACCCCGGATCTCCGAGATCCTGCTCGCGGTTTATCACCGGATAATGCTCGGCAATCCGCTCGGCGAATGCCTTGTTGAGATATTGATACAAGCCGCGGTACCCGGACAGCGCCTTCTCCACATGCACCACATACGTCCCGCTTTGCCCGATCGGCTCGCCCATTGCATAGGCGACCGGAGTCCCGTCCACGTACACGACGATACCCTCGAGGCCGAGCATCTCCCGCTCGCGCAGCCCTTCGAGCGCCTCCCGATAGTCAGCCTCGTCGTCACGGCTCTCGTGCCATGTTTCGAGTACGGTATACGCCGCATCTTCGGTTTCGCGGTCGAGTTTCAGCACGGTGCTCTCGTACTCACGGAGGAAGGCATTCACGTGATTGCGCTTCTTGTGAAGGCGTTTCCCCGGCAGTTCGGCCAGGTCTGCCGCGCGGTAGAGGTAATCGAAGTTTTCTCTATCCGGCACAATCTCGAAGCCGAGCGATGCCAGTCGCTCCTTCGCCGACGGAACCCACGAAGGAGGCAGGTTCTTGAGATAGTCATGCCGTTCGAACAGCTCCAGCAGCTCCTCGTCGTCATGCGGTAATCCCTCGGGCAGCGAGAAAAAGGTGCCATCGGGACGTTGCCCGGATATAACGAGATGACCGTCGGAAGTTTCGGCCACGTGATAATCGTAGTGGTCGCGAAACAGATAGAGCCCGGCGAATGTGAACTCGGACACGCCGTCGGTGAGCGAATCAAGTCGCGGCGCAAGCTCATCTCGAAGCTCGGCCGCGATCGGTAGCCATTGCGGGAATCGTGGTATCAGCATAATCCTATACCCTATATATACGCATACTTGGACACGGGAAGCAACCATCTGCCCCGGGGCATGTCGTGTGCATGTCCTGCCCCCGACATGTCTCACCTTGACGGTGTAGTATCGCCGCCGTAGACTTCCGTTGCTGAGCGCACCGCGCGTTGCGTTACTCGAACCGGTATCGATCGGGGTCCGGATTCGCACCATGGAATGGTTATTCTTCGCAACAAAGGCAGTCGTTCTCGCGCTGTCATTGTTTTTCCTTGTTTCGTTGCGGGTCCGAGTTCAGGTCAAGGCGCTGGACGCGATTCAGTTCCTGCTTTTTTGGGCGTTCGCCCGCGATCTGCTTTTCGCCGTCTTTCCGCAGCCGGCAATCCTGTTCATTGGTGATATCGGAATCTATGCGGCACTCCTCGTCTGGATCAGGAGGTACACGGGACAGCGGCGCAGCGATTACTACTGGTTTGTAGCGGCCGTTGTGGCAGCCGGTGTCGGAATCGCTGTCGAGGCGCAACCCGATGCGACGGTGTTTACCGTACACCTGACGGCGAATGTCGTACTGCTCGGATATCTTCTCTATTCGACCTCCGAAATCAGCGTTCACAACACGCGCGACAGCGAGCTCATCGTTGACAGCCGCTTCGTGCTATCGAGCTCTCTCATTATACTCGCTGCGATCGGTACGGTTACCGCATACTCCGGCGGTGCGATCGGGCATTCAGCGGTTCTCCTGCACTATATCGCGATCTGGTTTGTGCTGCTGACACAATCGCAACTGCACCACCTGATCAACGAGCTCACGATCGCCAGTCTTCGTCGCCAGACAGAGAATCTGTTCGAGTTCATGGAGGCGCTCGGAGGTGGAATCGCCGATCGTGTCGATATCCAGCGAATCCTCGAGATGATCTGCAAGAGCGCGTCCAGGACGATTGAGGCTGACGGGGCGATCATTCTCATGGTAGATGATGTGCGAAACACCTTACGGGTGCGCAGCATGTCCGGCTTCTATCCGCCGCCGTATGCGGTTCCGGAGGTGGTAAAGCATCGCTCCGCATCGCTGCACGAGTACGTGTACAACACAGAGATCCCGGTGGGAGAGACGCTGCTTGGACAGGCGGTCGAGCACGGTGACGCGATCTTCATACCCGACTCAACCGATGACGAGCGTCTTTCCGAAAACACCGGCCGCGACTTCCTTTTTGTTCAGAGCTTTATCGCGGTTCCGCTCGTGGTTAACAACCGCGTCTTGGGAGTCCTCAGTCTGGTCCGTCGAGATCCGGACCATCAGTTCACCGACGAAGACTTCCAGCACGTTCAGACCTTTGCCTCGCACGCGTCGATGACCATAGACAACTTCTACACCTATCTCGAAGCGATTCAGCACCGCGAAATACAACGCGAGGTGAACATCGCCGCGGATATCCAGGGGAAACTGCTGCCGAAGGAGTTCCCTCGTCGGAGTGGAACCGAAATCGCAGTCTACAGCAAATCCGCCCGGGGAGTGAGCGGCGACTACTACGACGTGCTCGAGCTCGACGAAGACAAGATCGGTCTGGTGGTCTGCGACGTGGCCGGCAAGGGCGTACCGGCGGCACTCGTAATGGTGATGATACACAGCATGCTCCGACTTATCGCTTCGGCGGAGCGTGAAGTCGGAGACACCCTTACGTGGATTAACCGCGGTTTGAGCGGCCAGATCGATCTCGATCACTATGCCACAATGAGCTATCTGACCATCAACCACAAAGTGCGCCGACTATCGTACTCAAACGCTGCGCATCATCCGCTCTTGATCGTGCGCGACGACAGCGACGTCATAGAGCAGCTCGATACGGAAGGGTTGCCCGTCGGTATCGAGCGCGACGTCGTCTATCCGCAGAAAGCCGTCGATCTTCACAGCGGTGACGTGCTCGTGCTGTATACCGACGGGATTATCGAAGCGATGAATCTCGAGGGAGAGCAGTTCAGCATGGACCGCCTCGCGAGGGTCATCCGCGAGAACAGCAACGAAGGGGCCCAGCAAATCACCGATACCATCCAGAGCGAGCTCGACGAATTCGTCGGGAGTGCTCGACAGCACGACGACCAGACCTTGATGGTTGTGAAGATTGCGTAGGAAGATCGAACAACGATGGAGCTGCATAAACGGACGTCGGGTAGCGTGCACATAATCGACGTAAAAGGCGACCTCGACCTTTTCAACTCGCACAAACTGAAAGAGAGCGTAAACGAACTGGTGGCGTCAAACATCGGAGGACTGATACTGAACTTCGGGCAGGTCGACTACATCGATTCGAGCGGCGTTGGGGTACTCATCTATTCCAACTCGTTACTGAAGTCGAATCGGACTTTCTTTCACATTGTCCAGCTACACGGCTCGGTTCGCCGTGTTATCGAGCTGACAAAGCTCATCGGCTTTCTTCCGATCACCGATACCGAAGACGCAGCGCTGAAACAGATACATGGAGCACGGTAGCGCATGACCGATACAGAGTTGAGTCCATCCACCGAAGGCATTGTGATCGATGACCGGAGTCCTCTTTTTGATACGATAGGGATGTTCTATAAGGAGTTTCCGAGCGATCTGCGCCAGATTCGCTACTTCACCCTGATTATCGTTCAAAAATCTCCACCGGAGTTCCAGGAAGTGAATCTGCTCGAACAACAGATCGGCGAGATCATCAAGAATGCGATTCGTCACGGGAATCGACACGATCGAACGAAGAAGGTGCGGGCATGGTACAGCTTTACCGACAACGAAGCGCGACTTATCGTCGAGGACGAGGGTGATGGTTTCCATGCGCTCGAACGCTGGAACGAGTTTCTCAAGGAGCGCAATCGCTGCTTCCAGAGGCAGGACTTCGAGCGAATGGCCGCATATGTGTCGTTCCGAAGCGAACACAGCAGTGACGACGACGGGGGAAACGCGCTGTTTGCTGCGGTCGAGTATTGGAACGGTGGGGTTGTATTCAATGAGCGGCGGAACAGAATCGCACTGCGGAAAATCTTCGCGCGCATTGCACCGGGAATCGGCATTGATGCCGGACAGGGACAATCGTGAGCGGAGTCGCCGCATCCACTGCCGAAACAAAGAAACACGCTGCAGAAAGATGTCTCAACCGGTCACCTCGGCGCACCGACAGACCGCCTCCACAAACGCATCCCATCGCTCCATCGAAGCCCCTTTGCCCTGAAAAATCGGCGGTTTACCGCCTCCGCGTGCTTCAATGATCGGGAATGCCTCTTCACGAAGACGTCGTTGGTCCATCTGCACGCCCTTCCCGTGGCCGGCGATCCAGACGACTCCGCCACTGTCGGCCGTCCCGAGCGCGAAAACGACACCGTCGTATGCGCAGAGCGCTTCCGCGCGCCGTCGCAAACGGGCGGGATCGGCTTCTTCGTCGAAAGCCGACACGACGATTCGTCCGGCATCGTCCGCCTGCCGGGCATTTTGGACCAGTCGATGTGCCCGCTCGGCTTCCAGCTCCCGTTCGACCGCCCCGAGCTCGCGCTCACGCTCCTGCAATCGGGCGTCGAGCGCGATGACTCTCTCGACAATACGCTCTTCCGGCACGGAGAGGACATCCATGAGACGCTGAGCAATATCACGCACACTCCTATGATGCGTGTGTGCGCGGGCGCCGATCTTGAACGCGTAGCGGAGACGCCCGCGTATCCGTTCACGACCGATCATGCGAACTAACGAAACATCGCCCGTATTGTCCGTGTGGACACCGCCGCACGCGACGCGATCGAGCCCCTCTATCTCGACAATGCGGATGCGGCCACCGACCTTCGGCTCTCTTCGCAGATCCAGCCCTGCCACTTCGGATTCATCACACCAGAACGAACGCACGGGCCGGCGCTCGGCAATTATCCGGTTCGCCATATCCTCGATATCGAGTTCGATCTCGTCCGGGCAATCGGAGGCCGCGAACTCGATCGTCGTGTATTCGGTGCCCTGGTGAACGCTGACCGTCTCGAATCCAGCAACCTTGAGAAAGCACGCACTGAGAATGTGCTGCCCCGTGTGCTGCTGCATGTAGTCGAACCGTCGCCCCCAGTCGATCCGCCCTTCAACCGGCCCGTCGCCCGGATCCGAATCGACCGCGTGCCATACCTCTCCATGCCCGTCCTTTCGCACCGCGATTACGGATGCACCGCCGAGCCGGCCGGTATCACACGGCTGCCCGCCACCCTCCGGATAGAACGCAGTCTGGTTGAGTGAGAGCTCGAGCACACCGTCCTTCGTCGTACGCCGCCCGGTAACGTTCGCTTCGAAGCGGTCGAGATGGGAGTCGTGATGGTACAGTAGATCCGCCATTGTCATACGCTACCATAGCCGTAACTTTGACGCACGGGAACGGCGGCGGGTACTATACGGGCGTGTCAGGCTCATCGGTTCCGCGTCTGCTCTCTCCCGGAAACCGGGAGGAGTACAATGTATATCTCTCCCACCACGCGGCAGACGACCTCGGCGTGCAGGAGCTCGCAACGCATTTTCAGGTGGAAGGACTCAGCGTTCGAGAAGCAGCCGACATACTGCGTGCTCCGACCTACGATCCGGAGACGCTGCGGTACAGACAAGCGGTGTTTAACGATTTTCGCACCCTGCCGGGGCTACGGGAGGCGTTCCGTGAACTGCTGCCGCGTTTTGACGAGCTGGCGACGTTCGGGGCAGCGCGACGGGATGCGACATCGGCACTGCAACAGACAATCTGGAGACTCGGCGAGCTCGAGCTTCTCGTCGAATGCGTCGAAAAATTGAGCACCGCGCTCGATTCCGAGACACGACCCGAATCGACGGCGCTGAATGACATCGCCCGTTATCTCCAGGACATGCGATCGCGAACGGACTATCAGACGATGCGCGCGCGCCTTCCCGAGCTGCGTCGCGGTCTGCAGTACAAACGCAGTGTCACCCTCGGTGTGAACCTGGACGAGAAGCTTCGGCCGGTCGAAGTTGCAGTGCTCGACATCAATGACCGGCCGTTTGCGGAGCAAAGCCTGATCGCCCGCCTGTTCGGATACACTCGCGACTTCTCGGTGCAATCGAATGTGCTGAGCAGCCCTATCCCATCCGAGCTGTCTACCCAACCACGGAGCCGCATTCCGCTCGCACCGCTGTTCCAGGAAATAGAGCAGCTTCTGTCCGGAGCATTGCGCCCGATTCAGCGTGAGCTCCGCGCGTTCGTCCACGAGAACACCGCGATTTTCCGTGGGCTTCGGGTTGAAGCTGCATTCCTTCTCGGCGCAGTTCGGCTCGCCGAGCGTCTCGAAGGTATGGGACTGCCGATCTGCCTCCCGACGGTCCACTCCGAAGGGCACACCGAAACGATCGAAGGAATGTACAATATTCATCTGGCACTTCGTAGCGAAAAGAGAGGACGAGGAGGTGATCCGGTAGTCGTCAACGACTTGAGCTTCGCGCCCGACCGTAGGTTCTACGTTCTCACCGGACCGAATCAAGGTGGAAAGACAACGTACACGCAGGCGACCGGTATCGCCTACGTTTTCGCGCAGTCAGGGCTGTTCGCACCGGGAAGATCCGCCGATATCATACCGGTTGATGTGATCGAGACCCATTTCCCGACGGGCGAACACGGCAGTCTCGATACGGGTCGACTCGCCGACGAAGCACGCCGATTGTCCGAGATAATCGACGCTATCACCGACCGGAGCCTCCTCCTGTTGAATGAGAGTTTTGCGAGTACCAGTCCGCACGAGGCGGTATCGCTCGCCTCTGAGCTCCTCCGCGTTCTCTCGGAAACCGGTGTGCGGGGGGTGTACGCGACACACCTGCATGAGCTCGCCGTCCGCTGCCGGGAGTTCGGCTCCGGAATCGCTCCACTGACCGCCGAGGCGATCGTGGAAGGAGAGTCGGCGAAGCGAACGTATCGAGTACGCGAGGGAAGCCCGGCAGGCGATAGCTTCGCCCGGGATATCGCGCTCAAGCACGGGCTCAGCTACGAGCAGATGAAGGCTCGACTTCGCAATCGTGGGCTGCTTCGCGACGGTCGTTCGCCCGACCACCGGCCGGACCCATCACCCCGAGACTCTCAAAAGACCTCGTAAGACCGTACCGAATCGAGGATAACCATTGCACGCACTCGCACGCGGTATGAACCGCCGGACATTCCGAATACCGGTGGCCGATCGAGCAGAACTCGCGCCTCGATCTCGGCCGGACGCGAACGATGTCGACTCCGCGCATGTTGGTGAACCGCGTCAACAATCGCGCTATCGAGGGCGTCGAGAACCGCCTCCGGACCACCATAGATACCTGCGCTGCCTTCCCCACCGGCTCGCGAAACCGATGAACCCCGAAAGCCGGTTCGATAGCGGGCCTGTGCACTCTCCAGATCGTATCGCACGTCGAGGAAAAGCCGTGACTCGGTTTCTCTCGTATCGAGAATCGTAAGCTGCCGATCTCCCCACGGTAGCTCGTCTCGCAGTTGCACCGTGCTCCGGCGTTCGACCCCTCGGTCGGGGTCGGCGGGGCGATACGTGACATTGTAGCCGTACACCATGCCGGAGAACGACCTGCGGGAGATTTCGAGTGCTCGTTCGGCCGCATCCCCACGGTCCCAGCCGTCGGTTCCGACGTCCGGCGCCACGAACGGTTCGAGCTCAGCCCAGAACTCCCCCTGCAGAAACTCGGTTGCCGCTGCGGTGCTGACTGCGAAGCATGCAATCAGGAGAAGAGAAACCGTTACCCGTACGCCGGCCGTCGCGAGATTCAAGCGAAGCATTCCGGTTACCGGTATCGGCACACGATATGTCGGTGATTAGCAGCGAGTCGAGCGAAAAGTCGGCGCCGGGTCGGCTCTCCCGCTGATGGCTACCGCGTACCTACTCCCGTCCGGTGAAAACCCGAAACGGACTGATACCGAGCCGGACGCGGAAGTAAATGTAGGCAACAACGAACCCGGCGAGGTGCGTCAGGTGGGCAACGCCGCTCTGCGGATTGGAGATCCCTCGAAACAGTTCGAGGGCGGTGAAACCGATAACGAGCGCAGGCGCTTTGATCGGCACGATGGCGAACAAAAAGATCGTCGAGTCGGGATAGAGCGTTGCGTACGCAAGCAGGGTCGCAAAAACCGCACCCGATGCGCCGAGCAACTGAATGTGAAAGGCACCGGAAACAAGGTAAACGAAAAGGGACATGACACCGGCGAGCAATCCGGCGACAAGGTAAAACACGAGAAACTCGGTCGAGCCGAGCCGCCGCTCTACCTGCGTTCCGAAAATGAAGAGTCCGAACATATTGAAGAGTATATGCGCATAGTTCGTCGGAGAATGGACGAACATATAGGTGAACGGCTGCCAGAACATGCCTAAGCGCATGGTCTCGATGGGATTCATCGCCAGGAGCGTCGTGAGCTCCATTACGAAACTCGTGAGGGCAAACACGATTACGTTGGCGGCAACGATCCACAGCACCGCGTTGTACTGCTGATAGGCGAAAGGGCGACGGATTACCGACCTGCGTCTCATGTCGGTAACAGTACGCGAAAAGCAGGCCGTGCGGCAAGGCGGGCGGAACCGAGGCGCTCGGCGCAACCCGTCTCACAGAATGGTTGTGCGCCCACCGCTTGGACAGCGAATC
>SLIN01000142.1 GCA_007135605.1 Spirochaetales bacterium
CCGCTATTCGCCGAGTTCATCGGCTTCATGAACGAGAGCAAGAACACGAGCAAGTCGATTCTCGCCCTCGTCCCCGAGCGCCACGTTCCGGGTATCGTCGAGCGAATCGAGCAAATTACCGGCGACCTCGACAAGCGGGAAGGCGCAATCGTTCTTGCGCTCGACATAAGCTATTTCAAGGGAACTATGAAGATGATGTGAGCTGCCACGCACCGGATCACGCTTTCGTTGCCGTCGCGATTGACGTTTCATCGTTTGATTAACTACTGTAGGCGTAATGGACCGCGAAGCCTTGACCACCATCAACGCCGGCGTTACCGCATTGCTGGACAACATTCGAAGCGTTATCTCGATTGACCGGCTCAAGCTGGAACATCTTGTGGCCGCACATATCGCAGGTGGGCACATTCTGCTCGCCGACAATCACGGGGTCGGCAAGACCAGCCTTGCACGTGCGCTCGCCGGAAGTATTCGGTGGCCCGAGCGCAACGCTTCCGACGAGCTGCTTGCCGGGCGAAACGGCGTGGATTCGAGCTCGACGGCCGGCAGCCGAAGCGATCTCGCCGAGTCACCGGTCATGGATGACTTCAGTAGGGTGCAGTGCACGGTCGACCTGCTACCGCAGGATATTCTCGGGTATAACCGGATGAGCGGAGTGGGCGGTGATCTCGTATTCAACAAGGGCCCCATTTTCTCTCATTTCGTGCTCTGCGACGAGATCAACCTTCTGACACCGAAAACGCAGGGAAGCTTTTTCCAGGCGATGGAGGAGCAGTCGGTAACCGTTGAAGGGCGTACCTATCCGTTGCACGACCCGTTTTTCATTATCGCCACAATGAACCTGAAGGGCTCACATCTCTTCCCTCTGCCGGCACCGCAACTCGACCGTTTCATGATCCAGCTTTCCATGGGCTATCCGCCGACCGAAAGCGAGGTCGGCATTGTCAGGCAACACGGCCAAAGTGACTCCTGGAAGGATTTTGCACCGGTTGCTCGATCCGAGGATCTTCTGAAATGGAAGGCGATGGTAGACGATGTGCACATCAACGACGAAGTCGTCGCCTATATCGTCTCATGCGTTCGGAGAACCCGTGAACACTCCGATGTGCTCGTCGGTGCGAGTCCTCGGACCGGGGTGAAGGTATCGCGACTGGCGCGTGCCCTGAGCCTGATTCGCGGATACGATTATGCAACGATCGACACGGTCAAAGAGATCTTCGCGGCCGCCGTAACACATCGCATCGTTATGAAGAACTCGGCCCAGGACGCCCTCGAGGTGATCGAGGAGGTAATGAACAATACGCCCGTGGAGGCAGGCCGCGGCTGACTATGTCGACAACGAGGGTCGAAGCACAGCGGAGCACAACAGCACCCGGAACGGCGAAGTCGGCGCGGCGTGTGGTTGACCTCTGCCGCCGTTACTACCCGCTGACGGCCACCGGTACGCTCGTTTTCGCAATCGGGGTGATATTCGTCGCAATCGGCTCAGTCCGTGGCGACGTGTATCGGGCAACGCTCGGCGTTGCGGCGTTGTCGGCTACTCTGGCGCTGGCGCTGTTCTCCCGACTGCAGGCAGGTCGATTCGGCAACGTCGAGGTAACGTGGGACGATCCACCGTCACCGAGTGCACGCACCTTCGGCACCTCGCGTCTGCCGGCACTGAAAGCGGCGATCCCCGGTATCAGGCCGTGGTTCTTCTTCCGCGTGCATGCGCGAGTCACCGGTACTTTGCACAGTGGCAACGGCGTGCGGTTTCACGTATTCGAGGATATCGCCTCGCCCGATGTCGACCGCATCGATCTTCCCCTATCCATGCCGCTGCCGGGCCGGCTCAACCTTCGTCGCACGATAGAGATTCGTGACGTCTTCGGGTTGAGCAGAGGAAGCTTCGGCTCGGTAAATCGCCGTCCGGTGTCGGTAGAAGCTCCCTTTCCTGTCGGCCCGGAAATCACCCGAATGGTGGCGGCAAGCGGCGAGCAGGAGAGCATTCGAACAACGAATCCGGAAGAGGAACGATACTACCAGCGCGAATATCTACCCGGCGATCGAATTCGCGACATAAACTGGAAGGCATCCGCGCGAATTCGCGAGCTCGTGACGAGGATTTCGCCACAGACCCAGGACCAGGACCGTACACTGACCGTTTATCTGCGACACTTCGCGGAGCCCGGTATCGCGAGTCTCGAAAGCCTGGGACATCTCGCGTATGTGAAAGGATGGCTTGCCGCCTTCATGCTTGCGGTCATGCGGGAGGAATCGGGCATCCATTTTCGCGTGATAACCTCGCGAGGTGTTTCGACCATCGACGACGAAAACGCGGTGGCTGTCTTCTCACGCGAGATCTGCGATCTCCCGTACGAGCAGGAGCCGGGCACACTCGCCGGCGATCCGTCGGCCCGGACGGTACTCGTCTTCACGACGCCGTTCGATCGGCAACTCGGCGCGTTCGTCGAGTCCATGGCTCCAATTACCTCTCGACTCTTTACCACGCAGTTTCCGAACTGTGCGGGAGATGCGGGAACGCATTCATACGACATGCTCGACCTCACCCTCGGTGCGTCGGCGCTGCCGCTCCCGCCGGCTCGTCTGCGTCATCGTGGTGAACGACGTGCGGTATCCGCGCCGTCGGGGGCGATGCTGCTCGAGGAGGTCGAGCTCGAACCACTACGGTCACGCACTGACCTGGCCGCGTACGCCACCGGAAGGTCAGCGCGCCGATAGAACGGGTCGGGAGCGCTGATTCGCGCCTCGGCCCTGCACAGAGGAGGGCTTATGAGCCTCACGCTTTTCATCACGCGCCTGATTCTCTATCTCACCGCTGTGTCGATTCCTGCCTTGCATCCTGCGGTCGTTGTCGGATACGAGCTTCAGGGAATCCTGATCTGGTTCGTTCTCGTGCCGCTCGAAATGATAATCGCATATGCGATGGCTCCGCCACGCATGCGGCTTCCGGCGTGGCTCGGACTCGGCGCCGCTCCGGTTCTCCTCGCCGCGCTTATTATCGGAATCGATGCCTCGCCGACTACCGCAGTTACCGCGGGAACCCTCGCATTCGCATTGACGGCCGCGCTCTTTCACCTCGGACCGCGAATGCGCTTTCTCTTCGCGGTAGAGCAGATAGCCCTCGGTGCGCTTTACCTGCGCCTGCTCACCTTCTCGCGCGGTAGCGAGGAAATCGCCCTCGAAGCGGCTCAGGGAGCGACACAACTCATATTCCTCCTGATCGTTGCCGCGTTTCTCTTGCACGGTATCGTTGTGAGCATGGTGCTCGCACGAGGCGATATCGGCAGTCGGGCTGCTGTTGAGCGACGCGGACAAAGTGCCGGGGGCAACCGCGGTTTCGCCGGTACGAGCGAGAAATCGGCAGGCAGCGGGAAGAACTGGAGTGAGGTCGGTGGCCGACGCGGATTCCGCGAGATCGGTGTATTTCTCGCGTTGGCGGTTCCCATTCTCCTGGTTACGGCGTTTGTTCTCCCGACCGATTTTGTGCAACACAGTCCGGTACTGAACTTCCTGAATCCACCGGACCACGATCCACCGGAACCGCTCGATGAGCGTGCAAGATCGCTCATGGACCAGCACGGAGCCGAAGGTGGTTCTCTGCCCAACGGCCTCGCCGATGGATCCGACCTGGACCAGGCCGACGACGGGACCGCCGACGGCGATGATTTCGGTGAGGATGATGACACGACATTGAGCGGCATCGCCGCAGCGGACTGGGAAGGTAGCGACGGCGAATCCGGTCAGGATCAGCAGCGCGCCGTCATGATCGTTCGCAGCGACGTCGATCCTACCTACGTAGCCGACCGGTACCGGGATCGCTTTGACCGGGTACGCGGCTTCATCCCCGCCGATGAGCAGCCGCTGAACGATCTGGTCCGCAAGCGATTGGCCGGCACCTGGCGCAATCCGGATCGAATGAGAAATCTGCGGCGATCGCGCGAGGAGATCGGAATCTACTCGACCATTGAGGATCGGGTACTCGCCTATCGCCCGTATGAGGTCGAGCCGACCGTATATCAGCCGCGGTACCATCCGTTCTCCTTCTCCTACGAGAGCGTCTCGGAAATGAGCACCGCCGATAACCGGCAGTTCTCGAGAATCGGCTCCTTATCGGAATCCGATCAGGAACGGCTCGCCGATCACCTCGAAATCCCGCTTGACGAGGAACACCGACAAGCGTTCGAAGCGCACATCGACGAGCGAATCGGCGAGGTACCCGAAGGCTACTTCGCGCGCATTGAAGCCATTATGCACAGCTTCGAGGAGTTTCAGTACGAGCTCGGATACGACGACAGTTTTCGTCCCGATCACCAGGCGCGCTTCGTCAGCGAGACGATGAGTGGAGACTGTGTCGAGTTCGCGACCACCGCAGCCCTCCTCGGGCGAATGCTCGGAATTCCGTCGCGTGTGGTTACCGGTTATCTTGCTTCCAGCGGATTGCAGAATCCGGCGCACATCCGCGGTCTCGCCGTGCTGCAGGACTCGATCCCGGCGCTCGCAGATTACTCGCTCTCCGAGATGTTCCTCGTGACAACCTCGCATCGACACGCATGGGTACAGTACTACATGCCCGGATACGGTTGGGTGGACTTCGAGCCGACCTCCTACGCCATCCCGCCGGATCGGGCCGGAGATCCGAACGAGCGCGAAGTGGTTATTCCGATTATCGAGCCTCGCCAGACCCCGCCTTCTCAGAGCTTCCCATGGAACGAGATCGCGAATGTCCTACTCTGGATCGTGATCGCCGGTCTTACGGGACTCTATCTGTTTCGGTATGGAGCGGAGGCGTACCTTTCGATCCGTGCCCGGCGCGGAGACGATCGGGCGGTGCGTGCCCGATATCGACTGCTTCTTATGAAGCTCGCGTCGTTCGGATACGAGCTGAAGGGAACCGGAGAGACGGCCACCGAATACGCCGCGCGCTATCCCGAAACCGCCGGATTCGCCGACGCGTATACCCGCCTGCGCTATATGCCGCCCGAGAACGACCGAAACGACGCAATGCGCCATCTCATGGCGGAATACGACCGTTGCCGGCGCGGTGCACGGAACGGATCGACGTTGCGCGGCTTGCGGAGGATCATCAGTTTGCGAGGGCTCTACTATGTGTGACCACCCGATCAGGAAATGGTTCGGCGCACCTGTGCGAATTCTGCTGATCGCAGCGATGACGGTGACCGTGTTCGCCGCCTGCGCCGATTACAGCGATTGGGTACGCTTTCGAGGCGAAGGAGGCCG
Organism: Spirochaetales bacterium; assembly: GCA_007135605.1. GTDB lineage: Bacteria > Spirochaetota > Spirochaetia > DSM-27196 > SKKC01 > SLAN01. Next base: position 5,242 of record SLIN01000142.1, read on the forward strand.
GGGACACACGCGCAACGCGATGCAACCTCCGCTCGGCGTCCGCTGGGAGTTCGCGCTGCAAAGCGACCGCGACGCGTTCGCTTTCAACAATCTCGTCGTAAAAGACGATACGCTGTACTTCGGGTCAACCGACGGGAACTTCTACGCAATGAGCATCGATACCGGTTACATGGATTGGGTCTTCCGCACCGATGCTGCGGTGAACTCAGTTCCGGTCGCCGACGACGAGAGAGTCTATTTCGGCTCTAACGACGGCCATCTCTACGCCATTGACCGGGAAACCGGAGAGGAAGCGTGGAGCTACCGGGCCGGACGAGCAGTGCAAAGCACGGTTGCAAAGTACAACGACGAGATAATTTTTGGTGTGGACGGCCAGGGCGTACGGTTCCTCTCGGTCGACGGCGAGCCGACGAACTCGATCGATAATCCGGTCTGGCTGCGGGTGAGTCTGCAGGTGGACGACGACCTGATGTATATCGTTCCCGGACCTCCGGATAACCCGCGAACGCTCGGTGTCTACGATGTCGTCGAACACCGTCATACATGGCTGCTGCCCGATGAGGTCATGTCGGCGACGTGGTACAGCTTTCCGGCCATTAACCGGGAACGTCTTTTCATGCAGACAAGCCGAATGCAGGGCGGAGATATCGTGTTCAACACATGGGCGCTCGGCCGCGACGATGGCGAGATTCAGTGGCAACGAGAGTTCGAAAGCGACTTCGGGGATCGTCCTCCGAGGAATGTGTTCACGTATTGGCGCTCACACACGAGCGTACTCGACTACCAGGCTCCGGCACTCTGGCGCGACCGCCTGATTTCGGCCAACGGCGATAATGTAGTGCGTGCTTTTGATGAGGCTACCGGAGATATCGCGTGGGAATCGCACTTGAGTCGTCGCACCTCGAGCGCCCCGATGATCTCGGGCGATCTCGTATTCGTCGGCGTTCACGGCGACGACGAAGAAACGGTGAGCGACAGCGGTGTACAGCAGCAGGGCCGTGCACGCCTCGTTGTCGAGGAAGAGGAAACGCCGGTTACCGAAGAGCGTAAGGAACCGCGCCTTGTCGCGCTCAGCGCCCGGAGCGGCCGAAAGGTATGGGAGCTCGAGACGAACGGCGCAATACTGAGTCCGCCGGTTGTCGCAGGCCGCTATATGGTATTCGGTACCGATCAGAACTATGTGTACGTGCTCGAGCGGGTACTCGGGTAGACGATGACACTTACGAGCCGCGCCGGTCGGAACGCAACTGCAGCTGTTCGCGGAAGCGGTCGAGAGTCCAGCGCTCGACGACGGCTGTTGTGTATTCTTCCTCGCGGTCACGATCATCGACCATAACCACGCCCGAAAGCTCGTTGGCAATCGTGAAGGCGGCAACGTAGCGCACCGAATCGACAAAGACGTGCTTCTCGAAGCCGGCGTGATACATGCTCTTCGGTTCCGGCTCGCCGATGGAGTAGTAGTAATGGCCGAAAACCTCACACTTCAGCCGGAACGGTATATACCGATACGGTTCCAGCTCCTGCCCGTGCAGCAGCCTGACGGCGTTGCCTCCCGCAACACATCCCTGGCGGACAGCGTCCCGCCACAGATGGGTAATGCGTCCTTCGGGGTGTTCGCTACAGTCACCACACGCAAAAATGCGCTCGTCGTTCGTCTGCAGTGCTGAGTTCACGAGTACACCGGTGTCCACGTGCAGTCCGCTGTCCCGAGCAAGCGATATACGCGGCGTGCTTCCGCCGGCTGCGACAAGCACATCGAAGTAGTCACGGGACGAATCGTGAAACGATAGCCGGATCCGATCGTGCCTACTGGAGGCGTAGTTCAATCGAACACCTCGATAGATTTCGACATCGTTCTGTTCGAGCGAACGAAACAGTAGATCGTGAGCGTGATCGTCGAGTTCCCGCCCCATCAACCGACCGGATCGTGTCATGAGTGTGGCACGCACTCCCATCTTCGAGAACTGGTCGAGGAGCTCCAGTGCCACCACCCCGCCACCGAGGATACCCACACGAACGGCACCCCCGGACTCTTCGCGAGCTCGTATCTCCTTGGTGAGCCGTTCGACCGAAGCGAAGTCGTACGGGAAGTGAACCGGAACGCTCAGGTTCGCATCGTCGAGCGGATCGATCGCTTCGGCACCGACGGCGAGAATGAGCGAGCGATACCTCACTTCGGTACCGTCCACCAATCGTACTACCGCCCGTTCGGTATCGATAAACGACGCTCGCCGCTCGGTCATGAGCGTAATCTCGTTGCTCGCGTACCACTCGGCGTCATGCAACGCGAACGCATCTCGTTCGGGACGCTCCACAAGGCTCTTCGAGATTTTGGTTCGCTTGTACGGCAACCGGTCTTCGTGGGTCAGCAAGAGCATCCGGCCCGTGAAGCCTGCCTCGCGGGCTGCTTCGGCAGCGGAAACCCCTCCGGCGCCGGCGCCGATGATTACCAGCGGAAACTCATCACTCATCGCACCATCGAGTGTACACGATTATCGATAACTTCGAAATCGAAGCACCGGTCGGTACACGCTCTGAGCGGCTATCTTCGCCAGCGTTGACAGTGTCACGGGAAGCTCGGATTTCCGTCTTCGGATGCGCCGCGGAACCCCGGTCGACACTGTACCTAGCGACTCGAGATCGTTCGACGAGACACTGCGCCAGGAAGCGACGCTCATATCGCGTTCGCCAAGCTCCGGCGTCGCGAACAGTCGCGCCGGATGACAGGCGGCGCACACCGCTCGCCCGACCCCCTCGGGCGGCACTGTGCCGACAAACGGCGCCAGAACGAGCGAGATGCGCAAGCAGGCGCCGTTATAGGTCGGTGCGCTTGAATCCAGATGTCCGCCGACGTCGATGACCGCAGCACGCCCGGCTCCGCGGCCCCAACTCTCGACCGTCCACTGCGGGCCGTCATACGTGCCGAACGGATTCAGGTCAAAACTTCGCGACCTACCGGGATGCACAACCGCCCCGGGCGACGAAGCCGGAGCACCTGCAACCCGACGTTCCGGTACAACCGCACGGATCGGGATACCCGCAAACGAGCTACGGACGCCTTCGTCAAAACCGGCGACAAGACCCATTCCGTCGATCGATAGTCCGACAAAGGGTTGAGAAAGATGGTTGTTTGCAGATGGAAAAAACCAGTTTGCCTCGGAGTGACGGTGATAGTCGAGGCGGTAACTCGTCTGATGCCCGAGCGCATTGCGCCGTGTTACCACCGCACCTTGCGAATCCGCTTTCCCTTCGTACTCCACCCGTGAGAGACGAAGTGGACACGGCTCCACGGCCTGCCACCGTGAATCGAACGCCCGCGCGAGATCGGGTACATCGGGATACTCATAGGTATTCGGAGCGGTCGCCGGCAAACGCACCACTCCATCTACGAATATAACCGGCACATCTGCTATCACGCTCTCCACAAGGCTCCACTCGAACTCGCCACCTTCTGTCTCACCCGAAAGATGCAGCTCTCCCGATAGCCGTACTACATTGCGACTGCCGTCTCGTGCAATGGAAACCCGCTCTCCGCGGTATTCCCGCCCCGAGTACCTGATCGTCGGAACGAAACTGTCGGCGTGCAGTAGTGTGCGACCCCGGAAGGCCACCACCAGGCCGCCGTCGCGGTCTATAATCGTAACTCCTTCGGAATCGTTCCGCAGCGGCCTACTCGCCGAAACGGCGACTCGAACATCCTCCCCGCCCGAAGGAGCTCCGATCGAACGCATGCTCAGTCGCTTCCCGGAAACTTCGACCGTCAGCTCGTACCGATCGATGCGCTCGTACACGTCGTTCGGTAGAAGCGCCAAGCGTGGCATTTCGGGCGCATCAGACCACCGCTTCGGAGAAGCTACGATCCCCAGGAGTCGACGGTCGCCGTCGACGATCTCGAGATGCCTCTCATCGCCCGCTCCGCTTTTTCCCGATGACAGCGCGCCGCTTATCGCAGCGAGTGCGCTCTCGTGACATTGATAGAGGCGATCAATCAGCGCCCTACAGGTACGTTCGCGCGCCGGCGCGAGAAACGGGGTTGCAAGGCCGAAGTTCGTTGTAGAAAGGAGTCGCAACCGGATTTCGAACGATTCACGAAACGATGCCTCTACGGTTTGCCGCTGCTTCTCGGACAGAATACCGCTCAACGTCGTCGCAGCAGCGGCCACTGCACGGTCGTCGCAGATGGCGCTGTACACGATTGACGAGGACACCTTTTCCGACCAGGACGTGTAGCCGTTCCACCCGCCGTCGGCGGTATCCTGGGCAAAGGAGATCGACCCCGCATCCTCGTGTGTCTCGAGATACTCCCCGAGCGTAGTAAACCGCACAAAGTCCAAACGCTCGATCGACTCGATCATTCCGCCGAGGCCGCGCGTATTCGGAAACATGCGCAGTAGCTTCGGAATATCGAGCCCACTCCACAATTCGCTGTCGGCGTCGAAGTTGATGAACAGCAGAACATCACCGGAAATTTCTCCGGAGCGTTGCAGACGATGCAGCTGCCGCACCCAGTGTCGCAGGCTGACGTGTTCGATTATGTCGGCGGGATGATAGGTAGGAAGCACTCGAAAGGTCTCCCCTCCCTCCCGTTCGAGGCGCAACGGATTGTGCGCTTCCTCGGCGCTCAGCGGCTCAACGAAGAGGCGAAAGGCATCGAACGGTGTTGCACTGTAGTAGAGACACGCTGCTTCGATACCATGCTCGCGGTAGCGTTCGAACGAGCCCGCAGAGCTCATCATCTCCTGCGGTCGCACGATTGGGCTGACAGAGGCGAACAGGTCCTCCAAGCCACTACCTGCCGTGTTCGTACGCGATCGACTCAGCACCGCGTCAAGCTCGTCGGGCTGCATAGCGCTCACAAGGCCGTTGTTGTAACTCATATAGATGACTTCATCTCCGACCTCTTTAACCCGTCCGCGTACGCGCTCGAGCAAAGCGGGATCGTGAACCGAAATACACTCTTCTATCGAAAAGAGCTGGTCGGTATCCCATACGGCCCTGACCGGAACCCCCCGTTTGTTAGCGGCGTCCAGCGTATCGAGTATCGAGCGGATCAGACGCAGGTCCTTGCCGAAGCCGGACTCGTCGGGAGTATCGCCGCGATAACTGTGATAGGTATTGATGTGAAAGCCGAAGGACACATAAACACACGGTCCTTTTTGCTGTTCGCTCATAGACGTAACTCCGACCAGATTTTGTACTCGTGCCCCGAGGGGTGCAGATCGCGGATATTAGCATGCACAACGGCCCACGGGAAGAGATTCGAGAGGTGAGCAGATCGACATGGAAGCGTGGATTGCCCGGTGTAGACGAAGGCGGATCGGCCGATCGCTCGGCGCCGATCGCTACCCGGCATATGCGAATCCGGCGCGCTCAACCGGTGTCATGTTGTAATAATATTGAGTCCTCTGATAATAATGATACGGTATGCGGAGCATCATTGCGAATCTACATCGACCGGAAACGCGCCGGCGCGCATCGACGGCGGCGCTCATTGTGTGCGCTCTTCTGATCGCCGGCTGTGAAACCGAAGGCGAACCGGAACGGCGCCAACGCTCACTGCTCGGCACCCAGAGTGTGATCACGATTCACGACTCGCACATTCCCTCGGGCGCCTTCGACCGATACTTCGATAGAGTCGAAGAAATCCAGGACCAAATGAGCATAAATGAAGAGCGCTACGACGAGACCGAGGTACTCCGTATCAATCGAAACGCCGGGCAGGACGCAGTAACGGTTTCCGACGACACGTTCTTTGTGATCGAAGAAGGGATCCGTTGGGGAGGCATCACCGAAGGGTATTTTGATATCACGGTCACTCCGCTCATACGCCTTTGGGGTATCGGTACTCCAAACGAACGCGTACCCGAGGAGACCGAACGTGAAGAGGCGATCGAGCTCGTGGACTACCGAGAGATCGAGCTCGACTCTGATAACACGAGTGTATACCTCCCAAAGGAAGGAATGGGTATCGACGTCGGCGGCATAGCGAAAGGATACGCGGTCGACGAGATTGCACGCATGATGGCCGACGACGGTATCGAGAGCGCAATTATCGATTTCGGAGGCGACCTGTATACGGTGGGAACGCGGCCCGACGGCGATCGCTGGCGCATCGGAATCCAGCATCCGAATGGTGTCCGTCAACAGCTTCTCGCCGTAATCACCTCAAGCGACGAAGCGATCGTAACCTCAGGGCCGTACGAGCGCTACTTCGAGGAAGACGGTCAACGCTTCCACCACCTGTTCGATGTGACAACAGGCGCGCCGGCGGATAACGAGCTGGTGAGCGTAACCGTCAGCGGCCCTGATGCCACCGGTGCCGATGCACTCTCCACCGGTGCGTTCGTAATGGGACTCGCGAGAGGACTCGCGCTCATCGAGAACCTTGACGACTATGAGGCCATCTTCGCCACAGACGACGGCAAGGTGTATGCTACGCCCGGACTGATTGATGAGGTGGAGATCCGTGCCGAAGACTACAAGCTGGTTCCGGCGGATGAGGCGTCAATCGAGTGACCGGTAACGAGCCCGGCGGAGTCGGGCGATGACGCAGTTATCTCCGCGTGGCTATAAGCGGGTTGCTCCGTCCGCCGTTTTCGCAGGAGCGGTGCTCGTCGCGAATCTGATCGTTTCCGTCTATCGCTGGCTTCCGTCAGGAGCTCCCCAGCAAGCACTCGTTCCATCGGTGGAGGTGCTCCTCGCAGTTCTCATTGCGCTGCTCCTTATCGTGCGTACCGGGCGCCTGTATGCCGCCGCTGCCGCCGGCGCGCTCATAGCGACCGCCCTTGCCGCATTCGGGCTCGGCGAAGGCACGTTTCGCCTGCTGTACGCACGGGGGTTTGTTCCGAGCTCCGACCTCGCATTGGTTCGCAGTGCCGTGCTGCTTTTTCTGCCGGGTGACGGGTTGACCACCGGAGTGCTCGCCGGTGTCGCTGTCGCGGTGACCGCCATCGTCCTCTTCGTGGTCCTCTTCGCGCTGTTTCTCGCTGCGCTTCAAGCCCTGCAGACGATGAACGGCCGACCTCCCCTTCTGATTGCCGGAGTGCTCGGTATCGTGGCGGTTGGATCGCTTCTCGCCGTCGGTCCTTCGGACACCTTAACAGCCGCGATGGTTCGAGGATTCTCGGCCGACGAGTTCGAAGTACGAGACATCATTCGCGAGAGCTCCGGCGAACAGATCAAAGGCGAGGCGCCCCAACCGGATGAACCGGAGCCTCCGGAAGTGGAGTACGGGGCGCCCGGACTACGCGACCGCGATATCTACAAGTTCATCGTCGAAAGCTACGGGATAACAATCTTCGAGCGCGAAGAAATCCGAACGGAGCTCTTCTCCGTGATCGAGCGCTTCGAGCGTCGCATCGTAGATGACGGCTTCTATTCGGTCAGCAACTTCATCGAAGCACCGATTTTCGGAGGTCAGAGCTGGCTCGCCGAGGCGACATTCCTCACCGGCAACGAAATCGATCGCCAGAGCCGTTACGAGCGCCTCCTCGGAGAAGACCCTGACACGATCACACGCTTTCTTCGGGATAGGGCTGGTTACTACAGCCTCGCAGTCAAACCGGGAACAATTAACGGACCGTGGCCGGAGGGCCGGGAGGTATTCGGATTTGATGAAGTGATGAGCGCATTCGAAGGAGATTTCGGTTACGACGGCCCATGGTTCAGTTTCGTACCTATTCCCGATCAGTTCGCAATCTGGAAGGCGCACCGGCGAATCGAAGAACTCCGCGCCGACGACGGCGCGGCGGCCGATCGGCCGCTCTACCTCCACTACCAGCTTGTAAGCAGTCATACGCCGTTCAATCGCATTCCGCAGGTGATCGACACGTGGGAGGATCTCGGTGACGGTTCGGTCTACTTCGACACCGAGACACAGTACTTCGATAATGACTATCTCAGCGGCACCGAATACGTCGAGGGATACATTGCGAGCATAGAATACGTTCTCGAGGTTATCGCCGAGTATCTGATCCGGCATCTTGACGACGACGATGAAAGCATCGTCATAATCTACGGCGATCATCAGCCCGGGTCGGTCGTGACCGGTCGCGATGCATCCAATTCGGTTCCACTCCACATCGTCTCACGAGACGACGAACTGCTCGAAGCCTGGCGTGCCGATTACGGGTTTGTCGACGGAATGTTCCCGAATCAGGACTACCCCCACCTCTCGATGGGCGAGATATTTCCCATCATAGCCCAAGTCGCAATGCAACCTGTCACACAATCATACCGATAGCGAAACTTTTTCCTTGCTATTCTCGTGAAGCAACAGTATAGTTGTTGATCGGGAGTCCTCGGGGAGCCATGCGTCTTAATCCGAACTACTGGCGGAAGCTGTATTTTGTCCCGTGCCGAAACACGACGGCACGACGAACCGCAGCCTTGCTCCGAAAAGCAACAAGCTTGCCCATCCACACCTGCGAAATCGCAACCGTACCGACAGCTGCATCAAGACATCCACAGAACACGTTTTTTTTCGTGCTTATCGGGGAGAGTGCGCTTACCACGATCACCGATCAGCTGCAAAACGCCGTACGCGCGATCGACAGGTCACGGTGCGGGTTTGCGCTTATCGCCGACCACGCAGCGCTCCGCATACTCCCGCGACCGGCGGTCGACAGCTGGTTCGGACGCATCGATCCGTCGGGGCTTGCAAAGGAAGTCGACGCATTTCTAACCTGCATCTTCGCCGGTCGGGTATGGGCGTCGCCTCAAGATCTCGTGTCGCTGCTCGGCGACGACCAGATTGCCACCCTACAACGGTACCCTGAGATTGCAAGCGGCGAACCAGCATTACCGCTCCGTCGGCTGACGAAACGGCAGAGCGAAGTAGCACGACTCGTCGCCGAAGGGGCTGCAAATAGAGCGATCGCCGAAAAACTCGGTATCGGCCTGTACACCGTAAAGAGCCATGTGTCGGCGGCGATGGCGGCGTTCGAAGTCACCAATCGTACGGAACTGGCGGTACAGATCCGCCGGAGCGTCGAATCGGTTCCTCGCGCTGTCGCGGCTCACGATTCGGACGCACGGAGCGGAAACAGAGACCGCCTACTGTAGCAGATTCAGCCACTACTGCTGCGAACGAACGCTCCTCATGTGCGGGGGGCGACCCCGTCACAACCATCGTCGGACTCGAATCGAAGCGCCGCCGAGTTCATGCAGTATCGCAATCCTGACGGAAGAGGCCCATCGGAGAAGACATGCCCGAGGTGCCCCCCACAGCGGCTGCAAATGACCTCAGTTCGACGCATAAAGAGAGAGGTATCTTCTCGTTCCTCGACTGCACTCGAATCGGCGGGCTCGGTGAAGCTCGGCCAGCCAGTTCCGGAGTCGAACTTCGCGGCTGACAGAAACAGCGTATTTCCGCACCCGGCGCAATAGTAGGTCCCCGGTTCTTTCGTGCCGTAGTACGCACCGGTAAACGCACGCTCTGTGGCACCTTTGCGAAGAACCCGATACTGCTCGGGTGTCAGCTCTTGCCGCCATGCGTCTTCGTTTCGCTCGACCGGATATTTTCTTCTCGGGCTCATAGCCGCAATATAGCGCCCGAACACACCGCACGGCTACGAGCGGGCGTAAGCTTGACACTCTCTCGAGCGCTGCCTACCGTACGAAGTGTGCATTCGTGCGCGAAGGGGGAATTCATGGCGGATTTTCACGCACAACTCGAGCAAACGAGAGACCGAATCACCGAGAACCAGCGCCGGATAGAAGAGTCGTACCGGGACATCGGTCGACGAATGCTCGAAACCCCGCCGGAGAAGACATCGACGCAGTTTGACGAACTCACCGACAAGATTCGTGAAATTGACGAAACCACCGAAGGCTACGATGCGCTGATCACCCGAATCCGCGAGATTGAAGCCCGACTCACGGACATCAAGGAACAGCTTGCCACCGACGCCGAACAGATTCGACGGATCGAAAAAGAGAACTCCGCTTACTACGAGAGTATTGGCGAAGCAGCCTACGCGCATTACCGCCGGAATCCGGAGGTAGCCGAGCAGTACAGCGCCGTGTTTCAACCGGTCGTCGACATCCACGAGGAGCTTTCCTCGATCGCACAGGAAATAGAGACCGCGGAGGAGGAACTCACCCGGAAGAGCTTTTTCGATAAGGTTGTTGTGCGCGGCCGCCTCGCATTGCTACGTACGCGACAGGCGAACAAGGAGGGCAGCATACCCAAACTCTTCTACCGAATCGGAGAACGCATCGTAGGTACGGAGTTTCCCAATGAGGCCGACTCCGCCGATCTGAACCAAGCGATGGAACCGTACCGAGAAAACGCGCGCCGAATCCAAGAAATCGAGCAACGTCGATCCGATCTTGAGCGGGAGCGGGAGCGGTTAGCGACCGAGCTCGAAGAGTCAGGGGCCACGCGACGGCCTGCGAAACGCATCCGCGAGATCGAGTCGCTGAGGGCGGAGAATGTATCGCGGCGGGCGGAGCTGCTCACCGAGCTCGGGAAAACGGCCCTCGAAATCGATAATGCCGTTGATTCGTCGGCTCCTGAAGTGGCGCAAATCGATGCTGCTCAGGATAGTATAACCACCGACGAACAACGGATCGAAAGACTTGAAGCCGCCATCACCGTCGATCAACTCGAGTCGAGAATCGGTCAGATTGCCGAAGACGTAGAGCAGAAGAACGGACGAATCAGCGAGCTGAAGAAGGAAGTTACGCAGCTGAAAAAGCAGAAATCTCAACTCGAGAGCGAACGCGACCAGGCGCTCGAGAAGCGCGGTGACCTCGAGGAGCTCGCAGAACCCGCTGAGTAGTCACCATGTGCGCACTATTCGCAGCGAATACGGATGCAGCCGTCGATCCGCCGCAGCGGACAGTGTGAATCTCGAGCACATTCATCCGCACACACCGTTATAGCGAACCGACACAACCACCATAGCCCGGCGACCGGAAGAACGGCACAAAAGAATCGAACAACCCGTATACTCCTCGATCACCGTCGAGAGACTGCGCTCGATTCGCTCATAGTCACCGAGGTCACCAACGATTTCCACGCTCGACCAGTGGGCGAATACACTCAACATGAGATCGAGCGCTTCTGTTTCGTCGCTAAGCAGCGACACAACAGCCGACACAGCCGAGCGGAATGCCTCTCCCACGCTTTCGGACGCGCACTCAGCCGGGCCGCCGGTCATACCGATTTCGAAGAAAGCACGAACAGAACGCTCGGGATCGTCGGCGGCGGTAAAACGGGTTACCCGGCGCTTCACCGCACGACGTCCCGGTGCCGAGGAGCCGGCTCGTCGCTCGGCGCGAACTGCGATGGTGGATACATCATCAGAGAATCCTCTACTCGCCGCGTGATCGCGAACTGTGCGCACGAGCCCGGCTACAACCGACCCGGTTTCAGCCTCGCCACGAGCTCCGAGGTACTCGGCAATTCGCGCTTCACCGAACTGGTTGCCCTGATCGTCAATTGCCTCGGTCAGGCCATCCGAGAAGAGCAACACCAGATCGCCCTCCTCGAGTGCCAGATCGAGCTGAACCGGTTCCTCATCGCGCTCGAAACCGAATGGTGCATTTCGCCCCTTCAGGTACCACACCTGCCCGGTGGCGGCCCGATGCAGAAATATCGGCGGGTTTCCGGCGTCAACGAACGACAGGCGATGGGCACGTGAATCGAACCGGGCATACGCGAGTGTGACGAAACAGTTCAATCGGTATAGCTCTCCGAACACCAAAGCGTGCCCGTGCCGCATAATGTCCGACGGCTCCGGCGAACGACGCGGCTCCGGGCCGATGCGCAAGAGGTGCGCGGTTGCCCTCAAGATCGCGAGCCGCGTCCCGGCGGCCAGCAACGCGGCCTCAACTCCCTTTCCCATGACATCACCGAGTGCAATGTCGATCGAACCGTCGAAACACGAGAAATGCGCATAGAAGTCACCGTCGACCGACTCCGAAGGTGTTGTGGAGCCAATCACCGTAAACCCGTGATCACACACTGGTGTCGTGTCGCACAGGAGGTTCCGCTGGATACGCGCGGCAACCTGAACCTCCCGGTCGCGTCGCAATCCGCGCTCGGACAATTCATCGTAGCGGTATGTAGCATCACGAAGCACTCCGACGATCGGTCCCTTCACCGGGTCGAGGCGCGTTAGACGAATCGCTATGCGATTCCAGTCCGGGCCCCGATCGAGTCGGAACACATCGTCGACTTCGACCCCGTGACGCACGTCGCGAAGTCGATTGACAAACCTACGGCGATCTACCGGGTGGATGAGCGCAACCGCTACGGTCGGATGTCGAATGAGAAGCGGGGCAGGCACGCCGAGCAAGCGCCTGCATGCCGGATCGATCCGTACTATGCGAAAATCGGCGGGATCGAGGAAAAAGAAGGCGGTGATCCCATCGGGCGATATACGCCCATCGAATTCGGACATTTTAGTGTACGAATCAACATAGCGCTACCGAACGACGAGTGCAACCTCCCAGGACTGCCACGCACCGTGTTGGTGAAATCATACGAACACTTCAATCGCGAGCTCGCATGCAGTAGTAGGTATACGTGGAGGGTTAAGATGCATGATTTGCCTTCGGTCGTACCGAAATCGCTTCGGTTGTCGGCGGACACCGTCCGTGGCGAGGCACATCCGATCAGCGAGCAGCAGGCATGCCGGATCCCCGTGTGCTCGACGCACCCGAGCGGCTGTGATATCAGACTGCTGCGTGGCGGGCGAAGATTTCATCCACAGTTCTGTCCGCACCGTGGCTGCCGTCACCATTGCAGAGGTGTCGGCTTCTGGTATATCCACTGGGGTAGCTACCGCAACAGCTGCTTCGGCCGCATTCAACGCTTTCGTTGCCGCGGCTGCGGTGGCTCATTCAGCGAGATGAGCTTCTCGGCGGACATCTACATCAAGCGCAGAGCCTGCTACCGGCGCTTGCAATCGGTGCTCTGCGATGGTGCGGGAGTGCGAGCGGCCGCTCGCAGGCTGGAGTGCTCCACCGGCACGGTGGCGAATCGGCTGCAGCGCAGCGGTCGCGCAGCCTTCGCCACCCTCGCACGGTTGTCGCCACTGCTAAAGCACCACGAATCGCTTGCCTTCGACGGATTCCGCAGCTTCTGCGTCAGCCAGCACGCCCCCTGCGATCTCACCCACCTCATCGGCCTCGACAGCGAATATGTGTACGCGTTCGACTACGCACCGCTGCGTCGCGGCGGGCGGATGAGCGAGGCACAGCGCCGTGCCCGTGCACGATTCGAGGAACACCTTCGCGCGGCTCCCGAGGCCACCGAGGAGAGCGCGCGAAGGCTCTACGATGCGCTGCTCACTACCGCAGACTTCCCGCTAAAAGCCGGTCGGCGGGAGATCTGGAGTGATGAACATCCCGGCTACGATCGTGCCTGGCAAGCACACCCTCATCTCATCCATGCGCAGTCGCGCGGCTGGTTCATCCACCGCACCGTCAGCTCCCGCCGGGCGCGCAATCAGCATAACCCCCTGTGGGCGGTAAACTACTTCGACCGACAGTTGCGCAAGGACCTCGCCGAACACCATCGCGAGTCGGTATGCCACGCACGCAGTGTCAGCGCGATGATCGCCCGTTTTGCCCTCTACGCGGTCTATCACAACACAGAGAAACCCCGCCGCATTCGCGGCAGCCGCACCCCGCCGGCCGCCGAGCGGGTTTGTACCAGCCACGCGGTTGCCGCCGGGGCGCCGGCGAAGGCGGTGGCCAAATTGATGCTGTGGCGGTTGACCTGCAGACCCTTTCTCAGCCGTGAACACCTCGGTGAGTTCGCCGAACTGTGGTGGCGCGGGCAGATTCCTACCCCGCCGGATGGCCGATTCCCGGAGCTACCGCAGTATGCGTTCGCATGAGATTAGCCGAAACAGTCCCTCGGCCACGCGCTACTCCACAGCTAACCCGCTTACGGTTGAGACATCGCGCGAGAAGAAGTCGCTGCTACTCTTCGAACAAACGGCTTCTCACCCACCAACACAGTGCATGGCAGTGCATGAGTCTTGCCCTTCACCCGCTTGGCCGGGTAGCCTTGACCCAGCACCGTGAGCAGCTTCGACTCCGACCACGACCTCTTTTCCTCCGCCCCGCCGCCCGGTGCCGAGAGCGGATTGTCCGGTGAACCGCTCGCCGCCCGCATGCGCCCGCGCACCATCGACGAGTTCATCGGCCAGGACCACATCCTCGGCCCCGGCCGCCTCCTGCGCCGTGCGATCGCCGCCGACATGCTCGGAAGCATTATCCTCTCCGGCCCTCCCGGCACCGGCAAAACGACCCTTGCCCGCGTCATCGCGAACACCACCCGCAGCGCCTTCCTCTCGCTGAACGCGGTGCTCGGCGGCGTAAAGGACGTACGCGCGGCAATCGAGAAGGCGCAGGAGCATCACAACCTCTACGGCCGCCGCACCATTCTCTTCGTCGACGAGGTTCACCGCTGGAACAAGGCTCAACAGGATGCCCTACTGCCATGGGTCGAGAACGGCACCGTTGTCCTGATCGGCGCGACAACTGAAAACCCGTTTTTCGAGGTCAACTCCGCGCTCGTAAGCCGCAGTCGCATCTTCCAGCTTACTCCCCTTACCGAGGACGACCTCTCCAAGGTCGCACAGCAGGCGCTCTCCGATCGCGAGCGCGGCTACGGCGGGCTCAATGTTCAAGTTGATGATGATGCCCTCGACCACCTGGTGCGCGTGGCCGACGGAGACGCCCGTACGTTGCTCAACGCACTGCAACTGGCCGTTGAAACAACACCGGACCGCTTCCCGCCTTCCGCCGACGAGCCGATCCACATAACCGTGCCGATTGCCGAGGAGAGCATCCAGCGCGGCGCCCTCCTCTACGACCGCGAAGGCGATTACCACTACGACACCATCAGCGCCTTCATAAAGAGCGTGCGAGGCAGCGACCCCGACGCCGCCCTCTACTGGATGGCACGCATGATTCGCGCCGGCGAGGACCCGCACTACCTCTTCCGGAGGATGCTCGTACTCGCCTGCGAAGATGTCGGTCTCGCCGACCCCCACGCGCTCGGAGTTGTCGAGTCGGCCGCCGCCGCCTTCGACCGCGTCGGCATGCCGGAGGGGCAGTACCACCTGACGCACGCCGCGCTCTACCTTGCCACCGCCCCGAAGAGCAACAGCGCACTCGGCTACTTCGATGCGGTCAAGGCGGTTGAGGAGGAGCGCAGCCGTGAGGTGCCGAAGCATCTGCGCGACGACAGTAGGGACAGCGCAGGATTCGGCCACGGTGAGGGGTACAAGTATCCGCACTCCTACCGCGACCACTGGGTCGCCCAGGCATACCTTCCCGGCGATCTCGCCGGACGCATCTTCTACCGGCCGTCAAGCCAGGGCTATGAAGCACGCATCGCCGTCAACGTCGAGCGCCGACGGGAGGTACAGCTCGCCGAAGTTGATGATACCGCCGACGACGGGGAGATACTCACATTCACGCCGCCCGGTGTCGGTGTGGACGACGGCTGGGACGGGAGGGCGCACGGCAGAGAATCGGACGACAACGGTTCCGCCGAAAGCGGTGACCGCCGAAGCGGTACCGGCGACGAAATGAGCAACACCGCCCAAACCGCCAAACGCTCGACCGTTCGCCGTCGGTGGGCTGCGCGCACCGCGGCAAGCTCCAAGCTCCGAGAAGCGGTGCGCGATTCACTTTTCGCCGCCGCGGATCCTCCGCGTCACGCGCGGGTCCTCGTTTACGAAGCCGGCCCGCCGGTGCTTTTGTGGGAGGCGTTGCGGCGCGTACCCGAAGGAACGGTCGTAGCGCTATTCGCGCGGGATGAGGACCGCGATCGTGCGGCGGACCGCTTAGGAGGGGGAAGCCCCCGGAACAGAAATCAACCGCCAACCGATCGCGCCGACGAGGCGCCATCGGTTCAGTCGACGAACTCCGACGACACCGGTGGATGGAGCGAGAGCGGCGACTCAGCTGTCGTCGACGCATCTGCATCGAGTTATGTCGTCGCTCCTCAAGAACCCATACTCCTCACTGGAAGACCGTCGCAGCTTCTCGCTGACGAGGAATCCGGACTGCTTCGGGAGCTCGTCTCCGCCGGCTTTGAGGCAATCGTGTGTGACAGACTCTTCAGCCGGGTTGCCGGCGAAGGCGACGAACCGGAGACGGAAGCTACCGCCCTTTTCTACCTCGCCGCGCCAGCGACTCCCGTCGTCATTGCCGAACCGGCTCCCATGGCCGGTCAACGTCTCAGCGAGGTTGCGCCGTCGGTCAACGTGCCTGCAGATACGATTGAGCTCCTTACCGAGGCCGAACATCATCTCTTCCATCGCTCCCCGGAGTCCGATCGAAACAGGTGGCGGGCGCTGCTCGAATCGGTCGGGTTTTCGCTGACCGAATGCTCTACGCGTGAGGTGTCCGACCGCCGACGGCTCGACCGTGAGACCGTCGCCGGCTGGATCGATGTGGATGGCGCGTACACAAAGGCACTCGACGGACGCTACAACGAGACGAGACTTGTATCGCTGCGCGATATGATTCTCTCCCGCCTTGCAGGTCGACAGGTTTCCTGGCGACGCGCATTCGATCTCGTATCGGTCCGACGCAAGGATTAGACATGCCCCGCCCTTGCGATATGCTGAGCGCGGCGATACGATTGATAGTGTAGGCCCGGATAGTGGACAGGCGCGGACACAGATATGTGCGTTGACAATATCAACTACCAACAATCTTCGTGGCAGCAACCGGAAACCACCACCATAACCGAGCGATCGGACGCACCGGCATCGACCTTCTCAGTTGCGATCTCGCCACAGCGTGACGCACACCCCTGGGGGGTCCGCCAAGCTGCTGAGCGCGGGAGTGGGAGTTTGTCGGACTTTGCATCGAAATCGATTAGTAACCCCATACGCACGCATCGTACTGAAGATGAGCGGCGACAATGTACGGTTAACCGCCTCCATGCCCGCATTTGGCCTCACGTCCCGCAAGACAAGCTACGTACGCTCTTCACGATTACGCTGTTCGTCCTATTAGGGTTCGCCGCTGGCGGAACAGCGGCAGCCAACGAGGCGTTCGTAACAACGGCGGGCGGTACTGCGGCACTTCGTCGTGCCGCCGATACAACCGTTCGAATGCGCGCCGAATACATCGACATCACCCTGCATGACGAGACATACGAGGTCGATGCGCTGTTCGTCTTCGACAACCCCGGACCTACGGCCACACACGAGGTCGGATTTCCGCGGTTTAGCGCGGGAATCGAGCACCCGGAGTCATTCCGCGACTTTCGGAGCTGGGTCAACGACGAACCGGTGGAGGCACTGGAGGTGCCGGCAGCCGGCGGTGCGGCGGACGCGCGTTCATCGAACCGGGACTCCCGCGGCGAACGTCCGAGTGTGTCACATTCTGGAGCACGGTTGTCCGGGGAGAACCCTGCCCCGCGTATCGAAAGCTACTACGTCCGCGATGTGGAGTTCCCGCGGGATGAGTTGACAACCACAAGGGTGCGTTATACCGCCGACTATGGTCGCGACCGGCTTTTTCGCACCGTGCGCTATCTCTACGGAACCGGCACAACGTGGGCCGGCACGATCGACACGATGACTATCCGCATCGATAACACCCGTGAACGCTGGATTGACAGCTTCCGATTCGCGGCGGATCGACCCGTAGCGTTCAGCACGCGCGGTGCTACCGATTTCGACCTTGTCAAGACCGATGTCGATCCGCCGTCCGACGCTACTTTCGATCTATTCCTCGACCGGTACGCGTGGTGGCTGCAGGATCCTCGGTCGAGCGATGTCAGCGACGATTGGATCTATGATCGCGTGCACGTTAAGCAAGAGTATCTGCGCCTGCTGACACTGAACCAGCTTCGCATCTTCCGCAACACCTTTTTTGCCCGCAACGGATACGATTTCGGCGATAGCGATCTGGGCCGCTTCTTCCGGCACTTCCGCTGGTACCGGCCCGTCACCACGAGTACCGCCGGCCTGCTCAACGCGATCGAAGAGGAGAATGTTCGTTTGATCCGCGCGGAGGAAGACCGCAGACGTACATTCGTGCGGGATTGATGACGACAGTCAACACCTCCGTGCCGTCTTGCGCATGTTTACGTGCGCGCGTACACCGGCAAGCAGACCGTTGGAACGCTGCCGAATCACGCAATCGGTAGCGACTCGACAGCTCAGCCGGATCGTATGATAATTCCGCAGAACGCCCATGGCACGCTTGCGAAGCCGTTCGAAACGGTACGACCACTGGAGCCGGCGACTCGCGCCGATATCCGCCACAGCCACGCCTGAACGCCGGCTGCGACCGCGTCGCGGAAGGAGGGGTGGATGCCTCCGACGAGCGATAATCGCAGCTGCGGTAATCGCGTTCCTGATTCTTGCCGCACAACCGTTTCGGACCGAACCGGCCGACCGCATTCCATTTCTCGCCGAACAGGACGTTACAGTGGTCGCACACGCCGGAGGCATCGGTCATGCGCCCGCTAATACGTTTGCCGCCTTCGATACCGCCATAGAGATGGGGTCCCACGTACTCGAGATGGATCTCCAATTGACGGCGGACAACGAGGTCGTAGTTATCCACGACGGAACCGTCGACCGAACCACCGACGGCAGCGGTCGCGTACGTGACATGTCCCTTGAGGACGTCAGAGAACTCGACGCCGGGTACAATTGGCGCGATACCGACGGCGATCTCGCCTACCGGGGCGAAGGGCTGCGCATACCGACGCTGGAAGAGGTATTCGATCGCTATCAGGATATTCCGCTTGTCATCGAGATGAAGACCGACAGCGGCGATGAGATCATCGCCGAAGTTGCTCGAGTCGTGCAGGACGCCGGCCGCTTTGAGCTGCTCATAGTTGCAAGCTTCGACGCGGAGTATCTCGATCGCTTCCGTGCAAAGGTTCCCGACGTTCCAACGAATCTCGCGGTTCGCGAAGCGGCGACCTTCTACGCGTTGCAGCTCGTCGGACTACACCGATGGTATCGTCCGCCCGGAGAAGTGCTGCAGGTTCCCACCAGCTTCTCCGGGTTGCCGGTACTCGTACCCGGCTTCATCCGGAAAGCCCGCAACCTCGGTCTCGACGTACAAGTTTGGACGATAAACGATTACGACGAAATGGTGAGATTGCTGGAGGCCGGTGTCGACGGACTGATTACCGACTATCCCGACCGAGCAATCGCAGCCGCACGCGCCGTCGGGCGCAGCGTCTCGCGTTAGCCGGGAAGCTGTGTTTGCGCAACGATATTCCGTCGTTTAGTTCGCCGCGGCGTCTCTGATCAGCTAAAATGTCTGCGCGTCGATATCCTGGTCGTTTGCTCCGGTGACCTGAATGAAGATCCTGCTTGGTAGACAGGCAAGCCACTCACCGCTTCTCTCGATCCACCCCTGACGCACACAGATCTGCTGTGGCCCTGGGTCCCGGACCACCCGCACCCGTCCGTCGCGAATTTCGACGTCGGTGGTGCCGAGCGGCCCCTCGAGCGTAAGCTCACGGTCCTCATTAAGCGGATAGACGAAGTTGCCCTCTTCGCTCTCGATGTTCACCTGCCGGCCCTCGCTTCCGCCGGCGGCCGCGTACGAGAAGAACACAATAACCGCGATCGCGGCGAGAAGCGCTACGTAGTCGAGGACTTTGAGTTGTCGCACGAGCGCACGTGCCGTAGTGCGAGCATTTCGGAGCTTCATAACGAGTTACTCATGAATATTCCCATGTTCCGACACCGATCGACAAGCGGCAGGAGTGTTGACAAACGACCTGTCTTCACGGCACAGTACCACTCCGTTTGAGATGGTGGATGTAGTTCAGTGGTAGAGCACCAGATTGTGGTTCTGGGTGTCGCGGGTTCGAATCCCGTCATCCACCCGCTGTCCGCCGGGACAGTTCGAAACTCCGGTGAACCGGTTTTCACGCGTCCGTAGCTCAGCTGGATAGAGTGCCGGACTTCGAATCCGTGGGTCGCAGGTTCGAATCCTGCCGGGCGCGCTTATGGGCCGTTAGCTCAGCTGGTAGAGCAGCAGACTCTTAATCTGCGGGTCGAAGGTTCGAACCCTTCACGGCTCAATGATGTATGGGTTAACGAAAGCGTAGCGCGGTATGCTTGACGCACGTTACGCTTTCTCATACAGTTCGGCGAGAGTGGTGGAATTGGTAGACACGCCAGATTTAGGATCTGGTACCTTCGGGTGTAAGGGTTCAAGTCCCTTCTCTCGCACTCCACCACCTATGTTGCTTCTCGCGCGGGAGTAGCTCAGGGGTAGAGCGCCACCTTGCCAAGGTGGATGTCGCGGGTTCAAATCCCGTCTCCCGCTCTCCGCCGCACGCCCCTGATCCGGTTTCGGATACAGGGGCTTTTTTCGGCCCGCAGCACCGGCAGATCGCTCCACCGCGGGCACATCGTGCCACACTACGGGCCATCGGAAGCGAATTCGCTACTATCTCCACCGTGCCGCCGCAACGGTTTTCATCGTAGGGGCCGGTAGTGTATAGTTTCGGCCTAATACTCTAGGTCCCAGCACCCGAAAACCGTATCGAGGGAAGCACATTGATCGTAGACAAGCAGGTAGAGAAGCGCGAGAACGCGAACGTAAAACTCACCGTGACGCTCGACAGCTCGTACGTGAGTGGAGAATATCAAAATCTCCTCAAAGACTACTCGAAGAAGGCACACATTAAGGGCTTTCGGCCCGGGAAGGTTCCCCCGAACGTACTCGAATCGAAGTTCGGAGAATCACTGAAGGCCGAGACAACCCAGCGCGTCCTCGAGGAATCGTTGAAGAAAATTTTCGATGAGATCGATGAGAAGCCGCTGCCGTATTCCCAGCCGAGTCTCGAGGATCAGCCGGAGCTCGATTTTGAGAAGGATATGACCTTCAGCGTCACCTATGACATCTATCCGGAAGTGGAGGCCGGCGAGTATACCGGCCTCACCATAGAGGAACCGGTAGTCAAAGTAACCGACGACGATATTCAGCGCGAGCTCGAGGCGATCCAGGAACAGAACGCCATCACGATGGACAAAGAGTCGGGAGTCGTAGCGAAGGACGACATCGTCACCGTCAACTACGTCGAACTCGACGAAGACGGCAACGAGATCGAAGAGACGCGTCGCGAGGACTTCACCTTCACCGTCGGAACCAAAATGAACAGATACAAGTTCGACGACGACGTTGTCGGTATGAAGATCAGCGAACCGAAGGACATCGAGAAGAGCTACCCCGACGATTTCGAGGACAGCGATCTCGCCGGCAAGACCCAACGGATACGCGTAACAATCACCGCAGTGAAACAGCAAGATCTACCCGAGATAGACGACGAGCTCGCCCAGGATGTCAGCGACGACTACGAGACGCTCGATGAGTTGAAAGCCGATATTCGCAAGCGACTTGAAAAGAGCGTTGAAAACCGCATCCGCCGGCAGAAGGTCGAGCAGCTTCTCGGCAAGATCCTCGAAACCTCGACGGTACCGGTACCGGAGAGCATGGTTCGCGCGGAGCTCGAACAGCAATGGAGGAACTTCCTTCAGCAGTTCGGGGGCAATGAGGAGCAGATTCTTCCGCTGATCGAAGCACAGGGACGCACAAAGGAAGATTTCCTCGAGCAGTGGCGGGAGCAGTCTACAACTCGTCTCAAGAACCAGCTGCTCACCCAGAAACTCCTCGAAAATGAACAGATCGAGGCGAGTGACGAAGAGGTCGACGCGTATATCACCGAACAGGCGGAGGGCAGCTCGATGAGCGCCGAGCAGGCGAAGGAGCACTACCGCAGCAACAATATGCTCGAGTACGTGCGGCATGAGGTGCAGGAGCGCAAGCTCTTCGACTCGCTCTTCGAGAAAAACAAGGTCAAGAAAGGCAAGAAACAGTCCGTAATGGACGTTATGGGTCGAAATGAGTAATTTTCAGCAACGCATGCAAGAACAAAGCAATACACTAGTACCGTACGTCGTCGAACAGACCGGATCCGGCGAGCGGGCGTATGATATTTTCTCTCGCCTGCTGAAGGACCGAATAGTTTTCCTCGACGGCGAAATCCACGACGTAACCGCCGATCTCGCTGTCGCGCAGCTTCTATTTCTCGAGAGTCAGGATGCCGAGAAGGACATCATGCTCTACGTGAACTGTCCGGGTGGCAGCGTTACCGCCGGCCTTGCAATCTATGATACGATTCAGTACATCCGACCGGATGTCTCGACGATCTGCCTCGGGCAGGCAGCGAGCATGGGAGCTATGTTACTCGCCGCCGGCGCGGAGGGGAAGCGGCTCGCTCTGCCCTCGACGCGAATCATGCTGCATCAGCCTTGGGGTGGTGTGCAGGGGCAAGCCGCCGACATAGGCATCCAGGCGCGTGAGATGGTACGATTGAAAAAGTTGCTGATCGGCTACTTCGCGAAGCACACCGGCAAGAGTGAGGATGTCATCGCCCGCGACACCGAGCGGGACTTCTTCATGACTGCCGAAGAGAGTGTCGAGTACGGGATCGTCGACAAAGTATTGGTGCGGGGGAAGAATGAGCAAACAACAGAAAAGTGAAAATCAGAAAATTTGCTCGTTCTGCGGTAAGAATGCCGATTTCGC
>SLIN01000047.1 GCA_007135605.1 Spirochaetales bacterium
CGCGCAGGATCTGTTCCATGAGCACCGAGTGGGCACAGCACGGCTCGCCGTTGGTGCGGTTGTAGGCGCCCATGACCGCCTCGACCCCCTCTTCGACGAGCGCCTGGAACGCCGGAAGGTAGGTCTCGCGCAGATCCTTCTCACTCACCACCGCATCGAACTCGTGTCGCAACCCTTCCGGGCCGCTGTGCACCGCGTAGTGTTTCGCGCACGCGGCGGCCTTGAGGTAGTCGGGATGCTCTCCCTGCAGCCCGCGTACAAACGCTTTCCCGATCTCGGCGGTCAGGTACGGATCCTCGCCGTATGTCTCCTGTCCGCGACCCCACCGGGGATCACGGAATATATTGATGTTCGGAGTCCAGAAGGTGAGCCCGTGGTACCGCCCCCGCTGACCGTGCCGGACGGCATGGTGATATTTCGCCCGCCCTTCGCTCGAAATCGCCTCGGCGACATGGAAAATGAGATCCGGGTTGAACGTCGCCCCGAACGCGATCGCCTGCGGGAAAACGGTCGCCTTCCCGGCGCGTGCGACTCCGTGCAGACACTCGTTCCACCAGTTGTACTCCGGCACTCCCAACCGCTCGATCGCGGGGCTGTCGAAACGCAGCTGTGTTGCTTTCTCCTCGAGGCTCATACTCGACAGAAGCTCCTCGATCCGCTGCTCCAGCGGCAGGTTCGGGTCGGTGTAACCCATTTCCTCCTCCTTGGTTCAGATCAAACGCTTCTTTCACGGCGGCAGCACCCGATTGGGTCGTGAAGCTCACAAGCTCGCAGAATCGCCTACCGGCTCGCCTGGCCGATTCTCTCCCGATCTTTCGCTGAGTGCAAGGTTACGGGGCGCAACGAACAATCGAAGCAGCGTTTTGCAGCGACCTCGTCACATGCCATCGTCGCCTCTATCGCCCTTCCTGCCGTACCCACACGACCATCTCTCCTTCCTCGCGATTCGACCAGGCGAAGTACGGAACGAAGGTCAGCTCGCAGGGCGACAGATGGGTCGATTCCGACACGGCTCGGTACAGCTCACCGGACGACGTTGCTTTCGTACGATCGAACGTGTACCCGGCGGCGGTAATCACCGTCACCCCTCCGAGCAGATCAGGGCGGTGCTCCACCTCGAACTTCGGATCAGACGACAGCGTAGCGGTGTGGAGATCGCGCCCGTTATCGACCGACTCCAGGCAGTATACGAGCGGACCGCGTCGAATCGAGACACGACCAAAGTCAGCCCGCACCCTCGGATCAGCTTCGATCACCCGAACAGGCATCGGCAACACCAGGCGCACGCGATCTCCGGCGCTCCACACGCGCCGAAGATGTGCATATCCGCCCCGCGTTAGCGTGCCGATCTCTGTCGCATCGCCGTTCACCGAAAGCTGCGCCTCTGAACACCAACCGGGGACGCGGATCGCAATCGTCGACTCGGTACCATGTGCTTCGTCGACGGTGAACGTCAGGTCGCCGTTCCACGGGTAATCCCCTTCGAGCCGCAGGCGGATCGGCCCACCGGCCGGCTCCGCACGGACAGCTCCGGCGTAGAAGTGATCGATATACAGAGTCGATCCGCTCGTACGGCACGTATAATCGCCGAGTGAGGCGATAATTCGGGCGATGTTCGGCGGGCAGCAGGCGCACCCGTACCACGGCTGTCGCCGGTATTTCACATGCTCGTACGTACCGCTGGAATCGCAGACTTCCGGATGTACATCGAGCGGATTCACATAGAAGTAGGCGGTCCCGTCGAGACTGAGACCGCTGATAACTCCATTGTACATCGCCCGCTCGCCGACATCCGGGTAGCGAGCGTCGCCGGCAAGAGCGGCCATTCGATTGGAGAGGATGAACAGCCCGATCGCAGCGCAGCTCTCCGCATAGACGGTGTCGTTGGGAAGATCGAAATCGGCGGTGAACGCCTCCCCGTGACGCGACGAGCCGATGCCGCCGGTCACATACATCCGCCGCCGGGTGGTGCTATCCCAGAGTCGTTCACACGCTTCGCGCAGCGACGTGTCACCGGTTTCGAGTGCGAGATCGGCCATTGCGATGTACTGATACATCGCGCGAACCGAGTGTCCGACCGCATCGCTCTGCTCGCGAACCGGTGCGTGGGCCTGACGATAGGAGTGGTTGCCGTCGTCGAAATCCCAGATCGGACGATATTGCGGCTCGTTCGCTTCGATCTCGAAGTAGTTCGGCGAACGGCCCCGCTCGTCGATAAAATAGTGCGCGAGCGTGAGAAATCGCTTCTCACCGGTTAGTCGATAGAGCTTCACCAGCGCAAGCTCGATCTCCTGATGCCCCGGATATCCGGGTTTCTTGCCCTGCTCGCCACCGAAGGTCGCATCGATATGGTCGGCAAATCGCACCATGGCGTCGAGCAGCTTACGGTCGCCGGTTGCCTCGAAAACGCTTATCGCCGCTTCGATCATGTGACCGGCACAATACAGCTCGTGAGCGTCGCGAAGATTCGTCCACCGCCGATCCGGCTCTTTTACTGTGAAGTACGTGTTCAAGTAGCCGTCGGGCTGCTGTGCAGCCGTGACGATCTGCACCGTCTCCCGGACACGCGTTTCGAGCTGCTTCACGCTCTCTGAAGGAGATGCGCTCTGCTTTTTCGCGTATCGCAGCGTATGTCCCACCGCCTCGATCCACTTCGCCAGATCGCTGTCCTGAAAGACCATCCCCTGGTATTCACTGTTCGACATCCCCGCAGCGACCCGAAAGTTCTCAATACTGTGGCTCTTCGGCGCACCTTCGATTTCGTCGTTCAACGCGCGCCACTGATACGGCAGGACCTTCTCGTTAACCAATCTCTGGTACATCTGCCAGAATCCTGAGGAGATCGTCGTCTCGGTTTGGCCCATAATACCACCGTTACTCGCCCTTATCGGTTCGCTCACATCCAGCTCCTTCTCCACACCATGCGCTTTCCACCCAGCTTGCCCCCGCCCGTACCGAAAATCAAGTGTTACCGAGCGTGTGTGAGCGCTGCCTCCACGTCCGCTCGCTGCCGAAGTGGCGATTTTCGGTGACGCCGCACCGCATCTCGCTGCATTGACTGAATAGTCGGCTCGGGTCACATTCGGTGTCACCATGAGTTACACGCCTATTTTCCACCCGAAAGTGGACAAGCTGCTCCACGGCGCCGACTACAATCCGGACCAGTGGCTGCATATGCCGGAAGTCATCGATGAGGACTTCCGTCTCATGAAGCTTGCCCGTTGCTCGATTATGAGTGTGGGCATCTTTGCGTGGGCGGCGCTCGAGCCGCGCGAAGGGGAGTTTCACTTCGAGTGGCTCGACCGGATCATGGACCGACTCGCCGAGAACGGCCTGTACGCGTGCCTGGCAACGCCGACCGGCGCCCGGCCCCGCTGGCTCGCGGTCGACTATCCGGAGACCAACCGGGTCGGTGCCGACCGCGTGCGGCTGCTTCCCGGTATGCGGCACAACCACAACTACTCTTCGCCGGTGATGATCGAAAAGGCGAAGAGCATCAACACGAAGCTCGCCGAGCGCTACGGCGGGCATCCTGCGCTGCTCCTGTGGCACATTTCCAACGAGTACGGCGGGGAAGATCACTCGGTGGACTCGCAGCAGGCGTTCCGTGCGTGGTTGCGCGAACGATACCGCGACGATCTCGATGCGCTGAATCGCGCGTGGTGGAGTGCGTTCTGGAGTCGAACCTACCAGGACTGGTCGCAGATCGAGTCGCCGGCTCCCCACGGCGAGACGGCGGTGCACGGGCTCGTGCTCGACTGGAAGCGGTTCGTAACGCACCAGACGATCGAGTTCATGCGGCATGAGTTCGAACCGCTCAGGCGCATCGCACCGAACGTACCGCTTACCACCAACTTCATGGAGACGTACGCCGGTCTCGACTACTTCCGCTTCGCCGATGTGCTCGATGTCGCGTCGTGGGACGCATATCCGCAGTGGCATACGCCCTACCCCATGCGCCCGGATCCCGACGCCGGGGACGGTCAGGCAGCCACGCTCGACGACTACGAACGCGCCGCGCACTTCTCCTTCTTCCACGACCTGGTTCGAAGCGTTAAGCACGGCCGGCCGTTCATGCTCATGGAGAGCACCCCGAGTGCGACAAACTGGCAGCCGTACGCTGCGCTCAAGCGGCCGGGCATGCACCGGCTCTCCTGTATCAACGCTGTTGCGCACGGAGCCGACACGATTCAGTACTTCCAGTGGCGCAAGAGTCGCGGTGCCTTCGAGAAGTTCCACGGAGCGGTCGTCGATCACGCGGGGCACGAAAACACGCGTGTCTTCGGCGATGTCTCCGATGTCGGCACGGTACTCGAACGAATCGGAGAGGTTGCCGGCTCGCGCGTGCCGGCGAACGTCGCCGTCGTATTCGACTGGGAGAACCGCTGGGCGATCGATGAGGCGAAGGGGCCGCGCAACGACGGGCGCACAGCGTACGTCGAAACGGTCATCGATCATTACCGGGCATTCTGGAAACTCGGTATTCCGACCGACGTTATCGACGAAACGCGACCGCTCGACGCGTACACGATCGTCGTCGCCCCGATGGTGTACATGCTCCGGCCCGGCTTCGCCGAACGGGTCGAGAAGTTCGTCGCCGCAGGCGGCGTCTTCGTTACCACCTACTGGTCCGGGATTGTCGACGAATCCGACCTCTGTTTCCTCGGAGGCTTCCCGGGGCCACTTCGATCGGTGCTCGGAATCCGGAGCGAGGAGATCGATGCGCCCGCGCCCGGTGAGACCCGTCGCTGTCGATACCTCGACGGTAATCCGCTCGGCCTTTCCGGGTCGTTTTCCGCGCTCGAGCTCTGCGATGTCGTGCATACCGAATCGGCCACGGCACTTGCGACATACGAGAGCGATTTCTATG
Source organism: Spirochaetales bacterium (assembly GCA_007135605.1). Classification (GTDB taxonomy): domain Bacteria; phylum Spirochaetota; class Spirochaetia; order DSM-27196; family SKKC01; genus SLAN01. The sequence goes on from SLIN01000047.1 coordinate 4,871, forward strand.
CCGGACATCCGGCGGCGACCGTTAACCGGTTGGGCGATGGGTTCGCCTACTACCTGGCCGCCCGAAGCGGCAACCGGGCGCTGTCGCAGTGGTACGGTGCGCTGGTCGCCGCGCATCCGGTTCGCCGGGCACTCGATGCACCGTTACCGGCAGGCGTAGCGGCAGCGGTGCGCGAAAACGGGGAGCATACCTTTCTCTTCGTTCAGAACTTTCGGAGTACCGCCTCCGAGGTGGAACTGCCGCACGGATCGGGCGGGTTCGAGCTGATCGATGGAAAGCATGTGGACGGGAGCATAGAGCTCGCGCCCTATGGGGTAATGGTGATCCGCCTCGATTAGGGCCGGCCGAACGGTCGAAGCCACGGCGGCGATCGTCGGCGGGGCAGATCGCCTTCGACCCGGCGAGTCGCCGCCGGCCGGCAGACGCCGGCGGAGTCGCTGCCGGCCGCGAGCTCCTACAGCGCGAACAGACCCCAGATTCCGAGCGGTATCAGGTAAATCGCGAAGACCCAGAGCTGACCTCCGCGCACCAGGCGAACGAGCAGGCTCAACGCGAGGAAGCCGAACACCAGCGCTCCGATGAAGCCGGCTGCCAGCGTCGAGAGATCCATCGCCGCTCCGAGCTCGCCGAAATGCCGCAGCTCGAGCACCGTTGCGCCGAGGATCGCCGGAATCGCGATGAGAAACGAGAACTCGCCTGCCCGCTCCCTCGAGACGCCGCTTGCGAGCGCGGCGAATATCGTGCTTCCCGAACGCGATATTCCGGGGATAACCGCGATTCCCTGCACCGCACCGACGATCACTCCGTGCCGGGAACGCAGCTGTTCATAGTCGAGAGTGCCGCGGGCAAAGCGCGAGAGAATCAGCATGGCCGCGGTCACGAGGAATGCTACCGCGGCGACCCGCGGATAGAGATGCAGGTCGAGCTGACGGATAACGAGACCGAGTATCGCGGTGATCACCGTTGCGATGATGATCAGGGCCGCCATTCGGGTATGATGCACATCGTCCCGCGTGTTCCGCCGCAAGACCCAGCGGCCGACCGCCACGAGTATCCGCTCGATACGGGTCCAGAAATACACAACAACCACGATCAGTGTAGCGACGTGCAGTAGCACGTCGTAAAGCAGCGGTATCTCGCCGATGCCGAGAACCGCCCGTGCCACGACCAGATGCCCGGAGCTGCTTATCGGGATAAACTCGCTGATGCCCTGAAGCACTCCCAGCAACAATGACTGCAAAAGACTCATTCACCCTCCGTGGCGGGAGTATAGCCGCCGGGCGGCCTCGGGCCAAGCGGAAAGCAATCGCGCCCCGGCTCCGGTGCACGCATAGTCACAGGACGGCCGCGGGCCGAGCAGGAAGCAATCGCGCACCGGCTCCGGAGCACCCACGGTCACCGATCGGCCGCGGGAGGACGTGCAATTTTTTCGAGTACACGACGGACGAATCCTGTCCCGGCCTTTTCGACAGGGGCGACTAATCGGTCGCGCCGTTCTCCAGTAGCGAGCGCAGTTGCAGCGAAGCGATTGCGGTACGACCGGCCTCGACGAAGACGGAGTCGATAAACGGCAGCTGAGTTCGATCGCGATACACGGTGAGAACCTCCTGAAACGCCTCGACTGCAATCTCGCGTGTGCCGTCCTCCGGGCTGACGAAAAACTGACTGGTGGCCGGATCCTCTCCACCGAGCTCGGTGTCGTACGGATCGCCGTCGCGCCAGAGTACCGTCTCATCGATTGCGTCCGCCTCATCGTAGTCGACGCCCTTCTCGAAGAACTCGATGAACACGAGGTAGGAGCGACCGCTCGGCACACCGGGCAGCGTGACCGATCCTCCGCCACCGGAGACGGTGAACTGGTAGTACGGCCGACCGCCGAACTTGATCGGTGCTTTGAGAATCAGGTCGGGGACAAGCTCATCGTCGTACTCTGCTTCGAGCTCGTGGTAGTAGGCGAGAAGCTCCGCGTTGGGAGCAACATCGGTGTTATCCAACGAGTAGTAGTTGAGCTCGAGGAAGTCGTCGTACGCCGCACCGCGGCGAAGCAGGTCCTCGTACGCGGCGTTTACCACGTACATGCGGGCCACGTACTCCACACCGCCGTCCATGCCGGGCAGAGAGCCCTGCAGCCGAATGGCAAGCTCGCCGTCGGCTTCACCGCCGAGCGGAGCATGGCAGCCTGCGACGAGCAACGCGACCGGAATAAGCGCGAAAAACAGAGTCACGCTGCGCGGTGGACGACGTCGATTGTTGTTCATAGCCCCCTACTCCCATTCGACCCGAAGCGTGCCGGTTGTCACCTCGTCGCGACGCGGCGGATCCGGCGGCGGAAGGTCATCGACCACCGGTTCGGACACGCGAACTGTTGCGGTGCGCTCGCGCACGGCGGCTCCGGAGGTGAGCTCGCCGTCCTCCCGCGTTACCGCCGACTCTCCGGCGGCCACCGAAACGGGGTGCTCCTGCGCGTTGCGGAGCTCGACAGCGCCGGAGAACACGCGCAGATTCCGCCCGTCGAACTCGAACGAGGTACCGCGAACCGCCGCGGTCGCGATAGGTCCGCGCAACTCGAACTCCGGCGGGCGCTCGCCCTCGGTCTGCACCTCGCCGCGAACGCGTCCGACATCGAGGCGTGCTCCGGTTCGCCGCAACTCCGGCCGGTCGATAAGCTCATCGATTCGAAGTCGGGTGAGCGGCAGCACATCCAACTCCGCCCCGGGTACCGCAAGACGCGCCGTCGCACCGAAGCCGGTGGAGAGCGTGGCGCCAACGGGAACAAGCATCCCCGCCTCGGCGGCGACCCACTCCCCGTTTACCCGCAGCTCCACATGCCCGTCGACATGCACTACGCGCGCCTCGCCGCCGGCCAGCGGAAACGCCATGACGAGGAGAACCACGAAAACCGAACCAATCGCCGGTAGCGCACAGCGCGTTCGCATCATCATCATTCTGATCTCCTAAAATGCCGTGGAGAGATCGAGGCGCAGCATCCATTCACTTCCACGCTCGGAGGAGAACGCACCGGCCGGAGCAATTCCCGGCAGAAAGACGCCGGCGCGAATGCCGGCTCCGATGTCGTGAAGAACGCGGAGGCGTGCACCGACCTCGATCTCGGTGCCGAGGTACGGATGCCTCGAGTCGGGCTCGAGTCGCTCGAGATAGTCGGTATCGCCGGTATACGAGCGGAAGTAGGCTCGGCCGGCCACCGTAGCCTGCAGATCGTCGGCGGCTGTGCGCGCCCGGCCGGCGAACGGCCGAACTGCGTAGTCGACCTCGGCGAACGCAAGGTTCGCCAGACGCGGTGTGAACACGAGCCCGAGCGACGGCTCGGTGATCGGACGAAACTCCCCGACAAGAAGCTCGAGGTCGAACCCGTCGTCGGCCTCGTTGAACTCGAGCGGAAGGTAGGGACTCGTGTAGAGCAGGCGGATTCCGAATCGGGAGAACCGCGCCTCCTCGAAGAACCCGCGCACGCCGGTTGTCAACAGAAACGATACGAGATAGTCCTCCGCGGTACCGACGCTCGTCTGCGCGGTACCGACCACCGCCGCGTTGTCCCAGTACAGCGCGCGCCCGAGCCGGCTCGTGAGGTCGAATCCGAAATATTGCGAGTCGATCGTATCGGCCGGTTCGCCCTCGCCGTGCCGCCGCAGATCCGACTGCGCAACAACGAACACCCGCGCATTCGCAAGTCCGAGCTCGAACATCCCTATCACGCGAGCGGGACCGAAGACGGCGCTGTCGTCGTCGAGCTCCCGGTAGTCGCTCTGTGACAGACGAACCGCCGACAGCGGATTCGCAAGCAGGCCGGTGTACGCCGCCGAAAGGCGGAGATCGACGCGAGGATAGGAAAGACGGAGAGCCGCGCCGTCGGCCCGATGGTGGAGCACGAGTCCCGTCGGATCGCGAAAGAGCGTGCGCCCGGCGGTGGCATGGAGTCGCGAGCGTGCTCCGAGCGCTCCAGGGTAGATGCCTCCGATGCGCAGCAGATCGACATCAAACAGGTACGGCCGCTCCCCGCTTGCGGTATAACTGCCGGAGCCGAAGAGGTCGATGCTGCCGCCACCGTCGAGGCGCTGATACCCCTGCAACCACAGCGCGGTTCGCACGCGGCCGGCGTAGACCGGATCCTCGTCCGTTGCCCGGAAGCGCCCGGATGCCGTGGCGTCGACGGTGCCGCCCCAATCGAGGTCGAGCGCCGGGATCGAAGCTGCACAGAGCATCA
>SLIN01000207.1 GCA_007135605.1 Spirochaetales bacterium
CCGCGGAAGACCACGCGCGGAGCGGCGGCGATCCCGGCGTCACGCAGCGATTCGAGCAGCGGCTCGGGCTCCTCGACGGTGCGGTCGAGTGGTCGCTGCTCGCGTTCGTCCCAGTAACCCGGCGCGACGATCTGCGCACTGCCGGTCTCGTAGTGAGCGAGATTGAAGTACGACTCGTCGGCCATGCTCTGCAGCATCGAATCCATTCCGATGAAAAGCGCCATCCCCCCGGCGATTGCCAGGCTGGTGATAACGGTGCGCCGGCGATATCTGCTCAGGTTTTTCAGCGCAAGGCGCGCAAGGAATCGTCTGGTCATCTCTGTACCCTCCGGGTCGCCGGTGGTCCTGCCGCCGACGTCGCAGCGGTCGCACCGGGGCCGCCGGTGGCGGGCGGCTTCAAGCCAACTGCTGATGTGTAATAGCGTACTAATACACTACTTATGTGATACACTTGGACGGCGGTGTTGTCAATATATTCTGAGGGCCGCGTCGATAATTTCCTACCTGCGCCTTGATCGTACACCGGAGAGTCGGGAAGACGGGGTGTAAATGAAGGGCGATTGCCGGACGCACGGCACCGGTGACTCGCCGGAGGCAAGCCACCGGCCGGTGCCGCGCAGCCTGCTTCAGTCGGCGAGCGTGTACGGTCCGCTGTTCAGCGCATCGCGCACCGCCGATCGTATCTTGGTTGCGCGGATCGTGGCGCCGCTGTAGCCGTCTACATCGTATTCATCACCTACGATATATCCGGGCGTGTACAGGTCGCGCAACGTGCCGCGGATGTCCCGGTCGACGAGGTGCTCGAGGGCCACCTCGTGCTGCCGGGCGATTCCGGCGATCGGGTCGTCGTGGTCGTCGCGATAGTCGAGCCCGCCGTACGCCAGGTGCCGGAACCGGGCGCTCGTGACGACATTGTCCTCGAGGGTGAACTGTACGTTCACCTGCATCGTACCGCCGTCGGCGAAGGTACCGCGGTAGACACCATCCTCGAAGCTCTCGTCCACGATGTTACGGTAGCCTTCCGGCACATCGCCGGCGAAGCCGTAGACACCGCGGTTCAGCCCGTCGCGGATCGCCGAGATGACCTTCGTCGACCGCAGGGTCGCGCCGGTCATGCCGTCGATGTCGTGTTCGGGTCCGACGATCTCGTCCGGCTCATACAGATCGCGCAGCGCGGTTCGTACGTCACGGCCTTCGAGATACTCGATCAGCTCGATGTGCTGGTCGCGCAGGCCTTTTATCACCTCGTCCTCGGTGTCGAGAAAGTCGGTGTCGGAATAGGCGAGATGGCGGAAGCGGATGGCGGAAATCACACTATCCTCGATGGTGAACTGCACGTTCACCTGCATCTCCTGCCGATCTTCGTACACACCCCGGTAGGTGCCGTCCTGGAAGCTCTCCCCGCGCACCGGATAGTAGTGTTCGGGGGTGCCGTTGTCGAATCGGTAGACGCCCCGGTTGAGCCCGTCGCGAATCGCGTAGATGATCTTGTTCGCGCGAATCGTCGCGCCGGTGAACTCGTCGACGTCGTACTCGTCGCCCACGATTGAACCGGGGTCGTAGAGCGTTCCGAGCCGTATTCTCGGATCCTCCCCGATAAGCGATTCCAGTGCGACCCGGTGCTGCTCGGCGATCCCCTCGATCACTTCCTGGTCGGAGTCACGGTAATCGGTCCCGTCATATCCGAGATAGCGGAACCCGGCCCCGGTAATCACGTTGTCCTCTATGCTGAACTGTACGTTGACCTGCATCTCGCCGCCGTCGCCGAACCAGCCGCGGTATGTTCCGTCCTGTAGGTCCTCCGAGCGGGTCGACGGAACCCAGTCGGCGAGCTGAACCGGCTCCGCCGGCTCCTCGTCTTCCGGTCCTACCACCGGCCGGTCGGGCTCGCATGCAGCGAAGGCAATAATCACCGCGAGCGCTCCGGCGCCTATAAGAAATCTGCGCATTTCCGTTCCTCCTGTTTCGATCCTGGTTGTACCACGCGTTGCCGCCCCGATGCAGCGCGACGCGTGGCAACGAGTGTTGCAAGAACACGAAATGCGAATCAAGTCGCGATCGCCGCCGGAGCGGTGATCTCCGGAAAAATACTCACCGCGCGTCGAGATCCAGCCCGATATCGAGCGCCGGCGCGCTGTGGGTTATCCAACCCACCGAGATATAGTCGACTCCCGATGCGGCGACCTCGCGTATGCTCTCACGCGTAATGCCGCCGGACGCTTCGGTCGTCCCGCGGCCGGCGACGAGCTCCACCGCGCGGGCGAGCGTCGCAGGCGGCATGTTGTCGAGGAGCACGGCGTCCGGCGGACCGGCGGCGAGCGCCTCCTCGAGTTGGTCGAGGGTGTCGACTTCCACTTCGATTTTCCGCATGTGGCCGGCGGCGGCCGTCGCGCGCTCGAGTGCGGTGCGGATCCCGCCGGCGATGGCGATGTGGTTATCCTTGATGAGGACCGCATCGCCGAGGCCGAAGCGGTGGTTCGAGCCGCCGCCGAGTCGCACCGCATGCTTCTCGAGGACGCGCAGGCCGGGAGTGGTTTTTCGCGTACAGGTAAGCCGCGCGCGGTAGTCGCCGATCGCTTCGACGAGCTCGGCGGTGGTCGTCGCGACTCCGGAGAGGTGGCCGAGGAGATTGAGCGCGGTGCGCTCGGCGGAAAGAATCGCGCGGGCCTTGCCGCTGAGATGCATGATGGTTTCGCCGGGGGCGACGCGTTCGCCGTCGTCGCGCTCGATCGACAGCTCGATCTGCGCGTCGAGCAGGCGGAATGCGCAAACGGCCGCCGCCACGCCGGCGACGACGCCGGGCTGTCGGGCGACGATGCGGCCGGTGATCGCCGAATCGCCCGGCACGACCGCCTCAGTGGTGATATCGCCGCCGCTTGCGAAATCCTCGGCGTAGGCGCGGCGCACGATTTCTTCCACGGTGAACGCACCGGCGCCGGTGAACATGCCGGCGCTCATCCGCGCGCTCCCGCGACCGGCGTCAGAAACGAGGGCTCGTCGCTGCAGTCGATATCGGCGAGCCCGGCCGCCGTCGGGAGATCGGCATCGTGTTCGCCGAGAACATCCGCAACCGCCTCGCGAAGATCGGCGAGCGTCAGCACGCGCGAGCGCGCCTGAGCCGGATCGGCCTGCCGATAGTCGCTGCGGTAGTGACCGCCCCTGCTCTCGCGCCGCCGGTCGGCCGCCACGGCGATGGCCAGCGAGACAAGCGCGGCCGGTGCGGTCGCCGTCGTGGCGAACTCCCGGTGCGCCGGCGACGCCGGCACCGAAGTAGACGGTGCGTGGGCCGACGATTCCCACCGAGCGCGCTCAGTCCCGGCATTTTGCCGCTCGCCACCGAACGCGAGCGGGGCGAGCGCGACAATAGCCTGCCGCAGGCCGTCTTCCTCGCGTTCGACTCCGAGAAAGCTTTCGGTGAGCTCGCGGATCGACTCGAGGGACAAGCTGTCGTTGCGGCCGGCGGACGCGGGGCGAGCGTCGTCGCTCAACGCCGCCGCGGCGACACCGTTCGTCGCCCGGTTCCGTGTCATCGCGTCGTTTGTAGTCGCGCCGGCCGGCGACCGCAGGTCGGCTATATCCGGACGACCGCCGCCACCGGCCCCATTGCCGCCGGCTTCTTCATCGTCGCCGATCCCCTCCGCCTCGCCGGCGATCGCCTTCGCCACCCGCTGCGCACATACGATCGCCTCGAGGAGCGAATTGCTCGCGAGGCGATTTGCTCCGTGCAGTCCGGTGCAGGCGACCTCGCCGCAGGCGTAGAGCCCGGCTACGCCGCTTCGTCCGTAGGAGTCGACGGCGATCCCGCCCATATGGTAGTGAGCCGCCGGACGGACCGGTATGGGCTCGGTCACCGGATCGATGCCGGCGGCGCGGCAGGCGGCGGTAACCGCCGGGAAGCGCTCGGGCATAGCCGCGCCGACCGCGCGCGTGGCGTCGAGGTAGACGCGGGAGTCGGCACACCGGCGGCGCGGCCCGGCGCCGTTCGTCGCAGTAGCACAGCGGCGGCCGGCCCGTTCGCTGTCGCCGTCGCGCCTCGGGACGCCGGCATGTTCACCCCCGTGGCCCGAGTCGGCGCTGTCGTAGCGTGCACGGCCGGCGCCGACGGTAACCCGGCGGACGTTCGCCGCCACGCCGTTCGCGCAGCCGTTATCCGCCCGGCCGCCGGCAAGCCGCCGCGCGATCGCTCGGGCGACCACATCGCGGGGAGCGAGCTCTCCACCTTCACCGTCGAGTATCGGCGCGCCCGACTCATCGACGAGCACCGCACCTTCGCCGCGCAGCGCCTCGGTGGCGAGCGGCATCGGCGTGCGGCCGACATCGATGGCGGTGGGGTGAAACTGCACGAACTCCGCGTCGCGGACGGCCGCGCCGGCGCGAAGGGCAAGCGCGATGCCGTGCCCGAGCGCGCCCGGCGGATTGGTGGTGGCGCCGTAGAGCGAGCCGACCCCGCCGGTGGCGAGCACCACCGCGCGTGCGGCGATCGGGCGCCGACGCCCGGCCGGATCGAGTGCGAGCACGCCGCAGATGCGGCGGTTGCCGGCGCGCGGGTGATCGCCGGCGCCGCGATGGTCTCCCGACCCGAGCCGGCCGGCGGCTACGGCCCGGTGATCGCCGGCCCCGCTCAAGCGGCCGTCCGCACCCCCGTGACCCCCGGCCCCGCCGGAGTGCTCGTCGCCACCTTGCTCGCCGAGCAAATCGATGACGCGATGCCGCTCGAATACCTCGATGTGCTCGCTGCGCCGTACCGCCGCGGCGAGCGCGTCGACGACCGCCCGGCCGACGCCGTCTCCGCCGACCCGCGTGATCCGCCGGCGGCTGTGCGCGCCCTCGAGCCCGAGCGAGTAGCCGCCGTCGGTCTCGCGGTCGAACGGCACGCCGAGGCGGGCGAGCCATTCGATGCATTCCGGCGCGGCTTCGGTGATCTCGCCTGCGACCTGCTCGTCGACGAGCCCGGCGCCGGCGGCAACGGTATCACGCGCGTGCAGTTGCGGAGAATCGCCCGGGCCGAGTGCGGCGGCGATCCCGCCCTGGGCCCAGGCGCTCGACGAATCGGCCTCCAGCCGCCCGGCGGTCACCAGGCACACCGGCAAGGGCGCGAGGGAGAGCGCGGCGGCGAGACCGGCGGCGCCCGACCCGACGACGACAACCGGCCGGTCGCCGGCTGTATCCATCACCCTGAAATCTCTCATTGGACTTCCAGCATGCGCTCGACTGAGCGGCGGGCGGCATCGGCAACCGCCGGATCGACGGTGACTTCCGGACCGAGCGTCTCGAGCGACTTGCGGATGCCGGTAAGGGTAATTCGCTTCATGTGCGGGCAGAGATTGCACGGGCGGACGAACTCGGTCTGCGGCGCCTCGGCGGCAACGTTGTCGCTCATCGAGCACTCGGTGACCATCAGCACACGGTCGGGATGTTCCTCACGCACGAAGCCGATCATCTGCGAGGTGGAACCGACGAAATCGGCCTCCGCGAGAACCTCCGGCGGGCACTCCGGGTGCGCGATGATGCGCAGGTCGTCGTAGGAGCGGCGGTAGTCGATGAGCTCCTGCGGGGTGAAGCGCTCGTGTACCTCGCAGTGTCCTTTCCAGGTGATGATCTGCACGTCGGTTTGCGTGGCGACGTACTTGCCGAGATATTCATCGGGGATGAAGATGACCCGATCGGCGCCGAGCGACTCGACGATACGAACCGCATTGCCCGAGGTGCAGCAGATGTCCGACTCGGCTTTCACCGCCGCGGCGGTGTTCACGTAGGTGACGACCGGCGCGTCCGGGTACGCCTCGCGAAGGCGGCGGACATCGGCGGGGGTAATCGACTCGGCGAGCGAGCAGCCGGCGGCGAGATCGGGGATGAGCACCGTTTTCTCAGGATTGAGCAGCTTCGATGTTTCTGCCATGAAGTGCACGCCCGCCTGCACAATGATCGGCGCGTCGGTCTCCGCGGCACGTCGCGCGAGGGCGAGCGAGTCGCCGACGATATCGGCGACGCCATGGAAGATCTCCGGCGTCTGGTAGTTGTGCGCGAGGATCACCGCGTTGCGTTCGGCTTTCAGGCGAAGAATCGCATCGATCTCCGGGGCGAAAACCGGCCACTCGATCTCCGGGACGACCGAGCGCATCTTCTCGTAAATGTGATCGACGCGTTCGGCGACCTCGGGGCTGTATTCGAGGGTGGTGTCCGGGGTAGTCGTGTCGATTCCGCGGATGTTTACCGTTTCGGTACTAAGCGCCATGTTCACTCCTTATACTCATAGTGAGCATTAATGGATGCAAAAATAACCCCTCTCGCCGGAGCGATTGAGTGCCGGCGCATTCGTCCATCGGAACGCGCCTCCGGCGTGCCTGCCGGCTCCTTATGCTTAAGGTGAGTATAAGTGAGCAGAAGCCGATAGGTCAATCACTCGCATGGAATTCGGTTTCGAGAAATCGATCGCCCCCCCGCACGGCCCCGTGTCGATCGAGATCATGACTACACGAGTCCCGCCCGGCGCGTCGCGGACATGCGCACGCCCGGCGACGGGCGCTCGAGCTCGACCTCGCGGCGAAAACGCATGAGCTTCGCCGGCCGCCCGCCGGTCTCCTGCTCGACCTCGCCGGTCGGCTCGACGAGCTGCTGGTTGTGCACGAGCCGCCGGAAGTTCTGCTTGTGCAACCCGGCCCCGGAAAGCGCCTCGGCGGTAAGCTGCAGAGCCAGAAGCGTAAACGACGGCGGCATCAGCTCGAACAAAACCGGCCGGTACTTGATCTTTCCGCGCAGCCGGCCGATCGCGGTGGCGAGAATGCGCCGATGGTCGGTACTCATCGGTCGGCCGGGCATCGATGCGGCCTCCGCCGGAGGTTGCGCACCGGCATCGTACCACGCCTCGGGAATGAGCGCCGCCTCGTAGAGCAGCTCGTAGCGCTCGAGAACCCGTTCCTCGTCTCGCGGAACACCGTTTCCGCCGAAGGCGAGCCGAACGCGTGTGCGTCTCCGTGCCCGCACCTGCTCGTCCTCGCCAGCGGAAGCCCAACACTCGAGCCGGTCGAGGACGGAGCGCATCGACTCCGGTTCGCCTTCGCGCCAGTCCTCCCACGGCAGGTGGTCGTACCAGCTGCGCCACACCGCCCCCGGAACCGAGGCGCGGGCGCGGTCGGCGTGCACGAGCGCGAGATACGCCACCGAGATATTGCGGGCGGCGCGAGGCCGGCTGTCGTTGCCGGCACTTCGTCCCGGAGCAGAAGTCGTCCCGCCGGCCGTCGTCCCACCGGCAATCGTCCCGCCGGCAATCGTCCCGCCGGCCGTCGTCCCACCGGCCGTCGTCCCGCCGGCAATCGTCCCGCCGGCCGTCGTCCCACCGGCCGTCGTCCCACCGGCAATCGTCCCGCCGGCACCCGAATCCTCGGCCACCGAGCTGCTGAATCCCGCCCGATTGCTGTCGCCGAAGGTGTACAGCTGCTCGACGTACCCGAGTGATATTCGCGTCTGTCGCTCCACCCACTCGCGAAGGCCTGCTTCCAGCGTGCGGTGTTCCGGCCCGAACGGCCCCCACGGCAGGTGAGACCTCCCGCCGGAGTGCGGATCGATCTCGAGCACGCACGGGCTCCGGCCGCGCACCGACACGATCACGGCGGTCAAGTCGACTGTAACGCTGCTCGAGACGACATCCATCACCCTTCAGATCATTGCACGGCCGTCGCCACATGCCAAGACTCCGACCGGTGCATTGACAATGCATGCGCCGGTCGGGCACACCATAGAGCGAGACACACGATGGATATGAACACCTTGATCGATATGCACACGCACCACGAGCGGTGCGGACACGCGAAAGGCACGATCGCCGACTATCTCGACGCCGGGGCGAAGAAGGGTCTTCGGGTGATGGGCATAAGCGACCATGCACCGCTTTTCGCCGAGCCGGAGGACCACCCCCAGCCCGGCATCCAGATGGCGCGCTCGCACTTCGACGGCTATCTCGACGAGGCACAGGAGCTGAAGGAGCGCTTCGCCCGGCAGCTCGATGTTCGCGTCGGCGTGGAGGCCGATTTCATTCCTGGAACCGAAGAAGTCTACGAGCGGGCGCTGGAGGACCGCCGCATCGACTACCTGATCGGCTCGGTCCACGCCTTCGGGGACTATCACGTCTTCCGGCCGCGCACCTGGAAAGGCCTTGGACGGCCCGAGGAGCTGTACGAGCACTACTACGCGACGGTCCGGGCGGCAGCCCGGTCGGGGCTTTTCGACGTGCTCGGTCACATCGATGCGCTGAAGGCGTTGGGCCCGGAGGTCGACGGCGCTCTCGACGCTATGGTCGACGAGACGCTCGAGGTGATCGCCGACAGCGGCGTTGCCGTGGAGGTCAATACCTCCGGCATCCGCAAGTGCGGCGAACCGTTTCCCTCGCCTGCCATTCTCCGCCGGCTGCACGAAGCCGGCGTGCCGTTGACCTACGGCTCCGACTGCCACAAACCCGACGAGGTTGCCTTCGGCTGGCCCGAAATCAGATCGATGCTGATGGATATCGGTGTCGATCGCCTCATAACCTTCGAGCAGCGGCAACCGAAGAGCGTGGCGCTGGAGTAGCGCGTGACGGCGCCTCGCCCGGAGCACCGGCGTGCCGAAGAGCGTGGCGCCGGAGTAGCGCGTGGCGGCGCCTCGCCCGGAGCACCGGCGTTCCGCCTACCGTCCGAGATCAACGACCGCGTAGACCGGAAAGTGGTCGGAGGGATAGCGACCCCCGGCGTGCGTGCGGATAATTCCCGCCTCGAGCACCGGAATGCCGGTCGGAGCGAGCACGAAGTCGATCTTCGTGGTCAGCGGCTGACCGGTGAAATCGTGGAAGGTGCCGATTTCGCTCAGATCGTCGTCCGGATAGAGCACGCGATAGGTATCGACGAGTGGCCGCGGGTCGAGCTCGCCTCCGGGAACGCCGGCGGCGTGGGCCTCGGTTTCGTCGGCCCCACCGCGCTCGGTGCGCCCGTCGGTGCCGGTCTCATTCCCGCCGGCCGCCGCCGGCTCGTCGAGCAGCACGCGTACCGCCGGATTCA
>SLIN01000041.1 GCA_007135605.1 Spirochaetales bacterium
AGGGCGGCGTCATGGAGCGCGGCAACTTCTCCGCGGCCGCCGGTTTCGGCTTCGAAGAGGGCCGGCAGGGCGTCTTCTCTACGTTCAGCGCGTTTCTGGAGATGGTCGTCTCCGAGATCACAATGGCGCGGCTGAACGAAAGCAACGTCCTGTGCCACTTCTCCCACGCCGGCGTGGACGACATCGCGGACAACACGTGTCACTACGGCATCAACGTCTTCTTCGCGGACAACGGCGTGGACGAGCTCTCCGAGCACACTCGACTCTACTTCCCCGCAGACACCCATCAGCTGCGCGCGATCGTACAGCGCGTGTTCAACGACCCGGGCATGCGTTTCGTCTTTTCCACGCGCAGCACCGTACCGTATGTGCTGACCGAAGACGGCTCAAAGCACTTCTTCTCCGAAGAGGCCGGCTACCGCTTCGAAGCGGGTCGGGACGATGTCGTGCGATCCGGTACCGCCGGGTATATCGTCACGTACGGCGAGATGCTCCACCGCTGCATGGACGCGGTCGAGCAGCTGCGCGAGTCGGGTATCGATGTCGGACTCATCAACAAAGCTACTCTGAATGTGGTTGATGAAGAGATGATGAAGCGTCTCGGCGACTCTCCGGCCGTACTCCTCGTGGAGGCACAGAACTCGCGAACCGGTCTCGGCGTCCGCTTCGGCACCTGGCTGCTCGAGCGCGGACTCACCCCGCGTTACGCACATCTGGGCACGCATCGGCAGGGGGCAGGCGGACTCGCCGAACATACGCTGCACCAGGGACTCGGCACCGAGGACATTCGCCGCGCCTTCCGCGGGCTGCAGAAGTAGTTCCGGCGGCGCCGATACGAGCCTCGCCTGTCGCCGGCCGCCGAACGGGTCGGGCGATGGCTCACGAGCGTGTCGGACTCACGGAAGCGAGTCTCCGGCAAGCTACCGCATCTCAACGACATGCCAGCCGGCCGCGTCCACGTGGCCGGCGGCAATCTTGCCGAGCGGCCAGGCGGCGGTCATCTCCGCCGGCAGGAACTCCCGGCCTTCGATCTCGAAACGACCACGCTCCGGCGAACCCGCCGGGCTCGCTGTCCCCTTCGGCTCACCGTTCATCTCACCGTCGCCGCTCGCCGCATCGTCGGAGTCGACGATCGCGATCGCGTGTCCATGCTCGGTGCTGACCAACAGCTGCGCGTCGATTCCGAGATGGTCGAGGAGCGCCACGTAGATCACCGCAAGGCTGTCACAGTCGCCACTTGCGGTCATGAGACTCTCCGTAGCTGTTTGGAAGAGACCCGGATTCTGCGCCTGTCTGAACTCGAATGACTGCAACCACGAAAGCACCACATCCGCGCGCTCCGGCTCGGCGATTCCGTTCGACTCCAACAGCGAATCGATTTCGTCGGCGAGCTGATCGAGCCGAGTGTAACTGTCGCGGTATATGAGCCGGAAATACCGCCGCCAGGCGCGCAGCCACTGCGGGTCCTCCTCGCTCGCCGGCGCGAGCGAGCGTGCCTCACCTCTCGAGAATTCGGTGAACTCGTAGCGCTCGAGGATTGTCGCCTCGCGACTGATCTGGATATCGCCGGTCTCGACGGCGTTCGGTCCGGCGGAGAAGGTTACCGAGGTTTCGCCGGAAAGCCCTCGTGCGTTCGGGCCCGGGAAGGAAATCTCGGCGTCCTCGGTATCGAATACCGAACCTTCGAAAAAGACACTCACCGGGCCTGGAAGCGGTTCGACCGGAACCAGCGAGTCGGCTACCGACAGAAGCTCTTCCTCGGCGTCGAGGCGAGTCTGCGACGGTGCGGTAACAAAGAGCACCGCGATACGCCCGTCGACTTCGATCGCCATAAGGTAGCCGCTGCGGTTACCGCGAAGCTCCACGTCGGAGAAGAAAGCCTCCTCGCCGGCATAATCGAAAACCGCCACATCGCCGGCTGCGCCGACACTCTCCGCCGCACCGTCGAGCGCTTCATCGATCGTCACGCCGTCGGAACGGCTCACGAAAAGCTCGGCTCGCACGTCGCCGCGCTCGAAAAGCCAGGCCGAGTCGGCAGCCGCCCCACCGTTCGAGCTCTCGCTCAACTGCCAGCCGATCGGCAAATCGAGCACCAGATCGGCGTCCGGATACTCGAAGTAGAGCGCCGCAGCCGGGATCGGAGCGAGCAGAATTATGGCAATAAGAGCACACACGCTTCGTCGTCGCATATGTTTTTACGGTCGACACGGTACGCTTGCCTCTTGAGCGTTCCACCGCCGCCGCGCCGCGACCGCCTCTCGAGAGTTCCACCGCCGCCGCGACTCGCCGGCCTCTTGAGCGCGGTCGCGGGCATCAGCTACCATCGACTGCATCTACCATGATCGAACGCATTACACCGGCAATCGTCGACGGCACCTGTCAGGCGCCGGCAAGCAAATCGCACACAATTCGCGCCCTGCTCATCGCCGCGCTCGCCGAGGGAGTCAGTCGCATCGATCATCCGCTCGAAAGCAACGACGCGAACAGTTGCATGCATGCATGCCGCGCACTCGGGGCGGATATTGTGGAAACCGACCGTGAAGCGCTGCTCGTAACCGGCACCGGCGGCCGTCCGAACGCCGCCGACGCCCCGATCGATGTGGGCAACTCCGGCACAACACTCTATCTCGCAATGGGCGTGGCTGCGACCGCCGCCGGTCTCTCCGAGTTCACCGGCGACGAGCAGATACGCCGGCGCAGCGCCGCAAACCTGCTCGCCGCGCTCGCCGACCTCGGCGCCGACGCATCCTCACACGGCGGCAACGGGTGCGCACCGCTCTCGGTCGGCGGCGGGATCTCCGGCGGAACGACGACGATCGAATGCCCGACGAGCCAGTACCTCAGCTCGCTCCTGCTCGCCTGTCCGCTTGCGACCGGCGACTGCACGATCGTAGTACCCCTGCTCTGGGAACGGCCGTACGTCGATATGACGCTCTGGTGGCTCGACCGGCAGCAGATCGAATACCGCCGCGAGGGGTACGAACGCTTTTTCGTTCCCGGCAACCAGTCGTATCGCGCCTTCCGTACCGATGTTCCCGGCGACTACTCGAGCGCCACCTTTCTCTTCGTCGCCGCGGCGATCACCGGCGGATCGGTCACCGTCCGCGAGCTGCATGACGACGATCCGCAGGGCGACCGGGCGGTTCTGGAGATGCTCGAATCGATGGGGTGTGCGGTCAGCCGCCCCCGGCCGCGCAGCATTCGACTCGAGGGTCCCGGATACGGGGCGCTCACCGGCGGCTCGTTCGACCTGAACGCTACCCCCGACGCCCTCCCGGCGCTCGCGGTCGCCGGGACCGCATGCGGCAAGCCGCTGCATCTCGGCAACGTCCCCCAGGCGCGGGAGAAGGAGACCGACCGGGTCGCCGTCATGGCGCAGGAGCTGGGCACGCTTGGAATCCGCACCGAAGAGCACCGCGACGGGATTACCGTGTACCCCGGAGCGATATCCGGCGGCCGTGTTTCCGGGCACGGCGATCACCGGGTGGTCATGGCGCTCGCAATCGCCGGTCTCGCAGCCGGTGGCGAGGTTTCGATCGAAGGAGCAGAGGCGGCCGCGATTACCTTCCCCGGCTTCTTCCACACGCTTCGATCGCTCTGCCGCTGAGACCGTACCGATGAACGCACAACGCACACCGAGCGACCGAATCGCCGCCTTCGTTGAGAAACACGGATTCACCGCCGGCGCCATGAAGCCGATCCCGACCGGCCTGTTCAACGAGAGCTTCTACGTACGCACGACCGAGGGACCGGACATTGTCGTCCGCGTCGCACCGGCCGACGATGCCGGCTTCGTTTTCTACGAGCGCGGCATGATGGCCCAGGAGCCGGAGATTCACTCAATCGTCCGCCGGCGCACGGAAATCCCCATTCCGCGCGTGTTCGCATATGACGACTCGCGTACCGTTCTCGACCGCGATGCGCTCATCATCGAGCGGCTCCCCGGCCGTCCCCTCTCCGCCCGCCGTCTCGACCGTCGCGCAGTCGACCGGGTGCTCGAGGCCGTCGGCGCATGTCTGCGGACGCTGCATCGCACCTGTACCGCCCGACAGTACGGCTATCTCGGCGCCCACGCTCCGATGGCACCCGCCGACAGCTGGATCGATGCGTTCTCCGACATGTGGGACCGCCTGATCAGCGACCTTGAAGGGTGCGGGGTCTATCGCCCGGAGGATGGCGAGATGGCGCGGGCGGCCCTTCGCACACACGAAGCGGTATTCGAGTACACCAAGCTCGCCTCTCTGCTGCATATGGATGTCTGGGCACAGAATATTCTGGTGGATGATGAAGGCTCGCTGTGCGGGATACTCGACTGGGACCGTGCACTGTGGGGCGACCCGGAGATCGAGTACGCGGTGCTCGACTACTGCGGATTCGATACCGAAGCGTTCTGGCGCGGGTACGGCGGTCGGCCCGACCGAACCGGCGCGGCAAACATTCGCCACCGTTTCTACCTGCTGTACGAGCTGCAGAAGTATCCGGTCATCTGGACCCGGCGGCGCGGCGGGAGAGCCGGCTCCATTGCCGAGTACCGCGACTACGCGCTGCGTATTCTCAGAGAGCTCCATTCCGGCGATAATGCGGGCGTATGAAATCGAGAACTGTATACCGGATCGCCTTCACAGTGTTCGCATTGCTGCTGCTCGGCGCGATTCCCGCGCACACCCAGGAGTTCGGCGGCGGTGTAAGCGTCTTCATTCCGGAATCGCTGTACGAGTTCGGCGACGGGAGTGTCAGCATCGAGACGAGCTTCGAAACATCGCTCTCGGTCTCCGACAACCTGACGATGCCGCTCGGATTCGCCTATAACCAGATATACGGGCTCGTTGCCCGCGACGGAGGCGGCGCCGACTACGTGGTCTCCTCGCCGTGGTTCTACGCCGACAGCTTCGCCCCGTACCTGAACGTGAAAGCGCGCCTGCCGTTCGGCGATCTCTACTTCGATCTCTTCGGCGGCGTGCTCGGAAACTGGAACATCACCATGCGGCCGCTGACCGCGAACATCGAACGCGACATCAGTGCCGCCGACGAGGATGACCGCCGCCTCGTATTCGACCGCGACCCGGCGGTCTCCACCGGTTTCGGCATCGGATATAACGCCGGAATCGGCATCGGGCTGCGAACCGGTTTCGGGGCGATCGAGCTCAGCGGCACCTTCCGTAACGCGAGCGCCGGTGCGGATATTTCCGGCGACGCCCGGTGGGTCGCCGCCGACGGCTCGAGCGTCGAGGCGGTAGAAAACTACGAAGTGGAGAACGTGCGGGTGCGCCTGCGCGGCATTTCGCTCGGGGCAAGCGCCCGCTTCAGAATGTAGGCGGCCACCGGCCACAGCGGCGCGCGACCTTCGCCCCGGGCCGCCTACAGCCGCCGGTTCAGCCTTTTCACGAAGTCGGCCGGATCTTTCAGCTCGCCACCCTCGGTCAGGATCGCCTGCCCGAGCAGAATTTCGCTCAAGTCCGCCACCGTCTCGTCATCGGCGTCCTTCAGGCGCTTGACCAGCTCGTGGTCGGGATTCAGCTCGAGGATCGGGACGACCTCCGGGGCGTCCTGCTGCCCCATCGCCTTCAGCAGCTGCTGCATCTTCATCGTCGGGTCGGACTCGTCGACGACGATACAGCTCGGGCTGTCGGCGAGCCGCACCGAGGTGCGCACATCCTTCACCTTATCGCCGAGTACCGTCTTCACCCGTTCGAGCACCGGCTTGATGTCTTCCGCTTTCTCCGTGTCGGCTTCGTTCTTGAGGTCCTCACCGGCGTCGCTGCGGTTCACCGCGCGCAGTTCGTGCTCCTTGTACTTGCCGATCGTCGGAACGACGATCTCGTCGAGGTCGTCATCCATAATCAGCACCTCGATGTCCTTCTTGCGGTACGCCTCGAGCAGCGGCGAGTGCCGCAGATTGTGCTCCTTGTCGCCGGTGATGTAGTAGATCGACTTCTGGTCGTCGTTCATCCGCTCGACGTACTCGGCGAGGCTCGTCATCCCGTCGACCGCGGTCGACTTGAAACGCACGATCTCGAGCAGCTGCTCGCGATTGGCGAAATCGGAGTACAGTCCTTCCTTGATCGGGCGATTGTACTGCTCGATGAACCGGCGGAACTTCTCCGGCTCGTTCTTCGCAAGCCGCTCGAACTCCGAAAGCAGCTTTTTGACCGACTGCTGTCGGATCGTCGAGAGAATCCGGTTCTGCTGAATCATCTCGCGACTGACGTTCAGCGGAAGGTCCTCGCTGTCGATAATGCCGCGCAGGAACCGCAGGTACGCCGGCATGAGCTCCTTGTCGTCATCGGTAATAAAGACGCGCTTCACATAGAGCTTCACGCCGGGCCGATAATCGACGTAGTGCATGTCGAAGGGAGCGCGCTTCGGAACGAAAAAGAGGGTGGTGTACTCGAGCGTGCCCTCCGCCTGGGTGTGCAGCCAGAACAGCGGCTCGTCGTCCTCGTGAGCGAGCGTCTTGTAGAACTCCTTGTAGTCGTCGTCGCTGAGCTCCGACTTGCTCTGCCGCCACAGCGCGCTCGCGCTGTTCAGCTGCTCGACCACCGGCTCTTCGCCCTTTTCCTTGCCCTGGTCGTCGTAATCCTTCTTCGTATAGTGCAGGTAGATGGGAAAGCCGATGTGGTTCGAGTACTTCTTTACCACTTCCTCGATGCGAAATCGCGTGGCGAACTCCTTCCCGTCCTCGCTGAGGTGGAGAATCACATCGGTACCGTGAGTACTCTTCTCGGTCTGATCGATGGAAAACTCCCCGCGTCCGTCGCTCTCCCACCTCCAGGCGGTCTCCTCGCCCGCTTTGCGGCTGATCACCTGAACGCGGTCGGCAACCATGAAGCAGGAGTAAAACCCGACACCGAACTGTCCGATCAGGTTCGAGTCCTGCTTCGCGTCGCCGGTCAACTGCCCGAGAAACTTCTTCGTGCCGCTCGAGGCGATCGTGCCGAGGTTCTCCATGAGATCGTCGTGGCTCATGCCGATTCCGGTGTCCCGGACGGTGATCGTTTTCCGGTCGTTCTCGTCGTACGAGATATCTATGCGCGGCTCGTACTCGAGCGCCTTGTACTTCTCGTCGGTCAACGTCAGGTATTTCAGCTTGTCGAGCGCGTCACTCGAATTCGATATCAGCTCGCGGATGAATATCTCGCGGTTCGAATAGAGACTGTGAACGATAAGGTCGAGAAGCTGTGATACTTCGGTTTCGAATTTGTGTTTGGTAGCAGCCATTGCGCCACTCCTCCGTGGAATTGTGCTATTTCGGAATTGTTATAGAGAATAACAAAGACGCGATGCGATCGACAATTCACCGAGGGGTTGCCATCCATCACTCTAAATGATATTTTCCATATATAGATTTTTTAGGAGGTCACTATGACTCAGCAACTGACAACCGCCGATTTCAAAGAGAAGGTGTTCAACTACGACGAGAGCTCCGAGTGGAGCTTCAAGGGCGAGCGTCCGGCCATTATCGACTTCTACGCCGATTGGTGCGGACCGTGCAAAATGGTCAGCCCGATTCTCGAGGAGCTTTCCGAGGAGTACAAAGACCAGATCGACATCTACAAGGTCGACACAGACGCCGAACAGGAGCTTGCGGGAGCATTCGGCATTCAGAGCATCCCCTCGATTCTGTTCATTCCGGTAAATGACAAGCCGCAAATGGCCGCCGGCGCTCTGCCGAAAGATCAGCTTCAGAAGGCGATTACCGAAGTACTCGGCGTGAACTGAGAGCCGGTCGAATCTGAGGCTCAGAGCCGGCACTCCCCGGGCGGCGACTTGCGCACTGCCTCGCGTACTCTATATAGTCGCACGCGAAGCCACATGGACGTCGTCGCCCTACAGCTTGCCGGTCTCGGTGTGCTCATCGTGCTCTCCGGTTTCTTTTCCGGTATCGAGAGCGCGTACACATCGCTCACCGCCGCTCAGGTTCACGCTGTGCGGGAGCGCACGCCGAAGCGTGGAGCGCGGGTCGAGCGGCTCATGAGCATGCCCGATCGGCTTCTGTCTACGATTCTCATCGGTAATAACCTCGTGAACATCGCGGCCGCCAGTCTCGCGACGGTGATAGCCACCAGGGTCTTCGGGGATCTCGGGCCCGGTATCGCCACCGGCGGGCTCACGATTATTATTCTGATGTTCGGAGAGGTCACACCGAAGCAAATCTCGATCACCCACAATGTGTTCGTCGCGGTTCATACCGCCCGGGTCATTGTCGCCCTCGAAGTGCTGTTCCGGCCGCTTGTCATCCTCGTCGCCGGCGTAAGTCGCTTCGCAACCCGGATCAGTGGCGGTTCACACGCCGGGCGCGAACCGACCGCCGAGGGAGTCCTGTCGGTTGTTCGTCACGCGGCAAGCGTCGGTGTGCTGTCGCCTCAGGCGTCGTGGTTCATGAAGAACGTGCTGCGGTTCCACGAAGTAACCGTGAACATGATCATGACACACCGTACGAAGGTATTCAGCCTCGATCGGCGCACACAGGTGGGCGAGGCGATCGATCAGATCGTCGAGAGCGGATACTCGCGCTTTCCTGTGTACGACGGCGATCCGGAACGGATCGTCGGTATCGTTCTCGTTCGCGATATCGTGCGCGGAATCAGTCGCGGGAATGCGGAAACGACGCTCAAGACACTCATGATGCCCCCGATATTCGTGCCGGAAACGCGCAAGGTGCAACAAATGCTTGCGGAGTTTCGTCACGCGCATCAACACATGGCCATCGTACTCGACGAATACGGCGGCCTGGCAGGGATCGTCACCCTCGAGGACGTCATCGAGGAGATTCTCGGCGAGATATACGATGAGAACGAGCCGCGGGCCGGCGATCAGATCGTCAGGCGCGGCGACGGCTCCTACCGGATTGCCGGAGAAACTCCCCTGTACGTGGTGAATGAGCGCCTGGAGACCGATTTCGAGCATTCCCGGGGAGCGCAGACGGTAGGAGGACTGCTGACCGAGCTCGCCGGCCATATTCCGTCGGAGGGCTCGGTCTTCGAAACCGATCAGGGAACCTTTGTGGTCGAGCACATATCGCGGAAAAGAATCCTCCAGGTCCGTTTCCGGCCCGCACCCGTTGAGTGAGCGATTGACTCCTGCCTTGAAGCGTTTGGATCCCGCCGTAATCCGATAAAATTTGTCGCCGGTATGGTGTAACCATTCCCGGCGAGATAGTGTTTGTAATAGTAGAAAACGCCGGGTGGGACGATCACGGGTCTGATTGCCCCACCGGCGAGAACGTCAGCGTCACGAGGAGAGTCGCGTAAGTCGCCACCTCCGTAGCCGGACGTTGTCCGGTAACGGCGCGGCTTCCTCACACGCATGGCATTTGCGGTCGTGTGGTTGTACGTGTCTTTTTTTTCGCGTTGCCCCTCAGGTTTTACCTCCTTTCCTGAGGGGTTTTTTTCGGCCCAACACCGACTTCTCCCCGGAGTTGCGTGTTGGGCCTCTTTTTTTTGATGCTGCCGTGGTCTTGATGCTGCTGTAATCCTACCGCTCCCTCTGATCCTGTCGGCCCGCTTACGGCCAACCTGTGCCGGATGGTGCGTTCGTTGACCTCGGTTCGTGCTTGCCGATACTATTCGCAACCATGAGCAGGTATCCGTTTACCGAGATAGAGAAGAAATGGCAGACATACTGGGAGGAGAATAAGACCTTCCGCGTTGTCGAGGACGAGAGCGTACCGCGCGAGAAGCGACGCTACGTACTCGACATGTTCCCGTATCCCTCCTCGAGCGGATTGCACGTCGGTCATCCCGAGGGGTACACGGCGACGGACATATATACGCGGTTTCTACGGATGAACGGATACGCGGTGCTGCATCCGATGGGATTCGACAGCTTCGGCTTACCGGCGGAGAACTACGCCATTCAAACCGGTACCCATCCGCGCGAAGAGACCGAGAAGAACATCGATCGGTTTCGCGTCCAGATCAAGAGCCTCGGTCTCTCCTACGACTGGGACCGCGAGATAAGCACACATAGGCAGGAATACTACAAGTGGACTCAATGGATCTTCCTGAAGCTCTACGAGCGCGGCCTCGCATATATGGAAGAGGTGCCCGTCTGGTACTGCCCGGAGATGGGCACAGTTCTCGCCAACGAGGAGGTTATCACGACCCCCGACGGGCCGCGGAGCGAACGCGGAGACTACCCGGTGGAGCGAAAACCGCTTCGACAATGGATGCTTCGCATTACCGAGTATGCCGACCGGCTGCTCGAAGATCTGGAGGATCTCGACTGGCCTGAAAGCATAAAGGCTATGCAGCGCAACTGGATCGGGCGAAGCGAGGGAGCCAACGTTCGATTCGCACTCGCCGAGCCGCCGTCGGAGGCCGAGTCGGACATCGAGGTTTTCACCACCCGACCGGATACTCTGTTCGGCGCTACGTACATGGTTCTCGCACCCGAACATCCACTCGTCGCGCAGATTACGACCTCCGAGCAGACCGACGAAGTGCGCAATTACGTCGAACGGGCGCTGCAGAAGAGCGATCTCGAGCGAACCGATCTCGCGAAAGATAAGAGCGGGGCGTTTACCGGAGCGTACGCGATTAACCCGGTAAACGCAGAGCGCATACCGATCTGGGTGGCGGACTACATCCTCATGAGCTATGGAACCGGCGCGATCATGGCGGTTCCCGCTCACGACGAGCGCGACTGGGAGTTCGCTTCCATGTACGACCTCCCGATCCGAAAAGTGGTCGCCGAACCGACCGCCGAGGGCCGCGCCGGCTCCGACGAGCCCGGCGAAAACGCTTTTACCGGCGACGGCGTCGCCGTGAACAGCGGCCGTTTCGACGGCAAGGATACCGCGACGGTCAAGCGCGAAATCGTGGAATGGCTGCAACGACTCGGTAAGGGCGAGTTCGCGGTGAACTACAAGCTGCGCGACTGGATTTTCTCACGCCAACGGTACTGGGGTGAACCGATCCCGCTCGTCCACTGCGGTGAGGATGGAGAAATCTGCCCGGTTCCCGAAAATCAGCTTCCGGTTACGCTGCCGGAGGTGGAAAGTTACAAACCTGCCGGTACCGGCGAGTCACCGCTCGCCCGCGTAGAGGAGTGGGTACAGTGCGAGTGCCCGGACGGCTCCGGGAGAACGGGGCGTCGCGAGACGAATACCATGCCGCAGTGGGCCGGTTCCTGCTGGTATTACCTTCGCTATCTCGACCCGCACAACGACAGCGAGCTCGCCGCTCGCGAGAAGATCGAGTACTGGATGCCGGTCGACCTCTATGTCGGGGGAGCCGAACACGCCGTTCTGCACCTGCTGTACGCACGGTTCTGGCACAAAGTGCTTTTCGATATCGGCGCCGTGAATACCAGCGAACCGTTCAAACGGCTGGTCAATCAGGGGGTAATCATGGGTCCGGACGGCTACCGGATGTCCAAGTCACGCGGTAATGTCGTGAACCCGGATGAAGTGGTGGAGTCGTTCGGCGCGGACACGCTGCGTGTATACGAGATGTTCATGGGGCCGTTGGAGGCGTCGAAACCGTGGTCGACGAACGGGCTGCAGGGCGTGCATCGCTTTCTCGATCGGGTGTGGCGCATCGCCGAGCGGGAGATTCTCGACGACCCCTCGCCGAACGAACTCGTTCGACTGCTGCATAAGGCGATCAAGAAGGTCACGTCGGACACCGAAAGCCTCGATTTCAACACCGCAATCTCACAGATGATGATCTTCGTCAACGAGCTGTTCAAGCAGCAGAATCTCCATCGCGACATCTGGGAGCCGTTCATCCGGGTACTTGCGCCGTACGCACCGCATCTCGCCGAAGAGCTCTGGGAACGCGCCGGTTGCCGGTCTCCCGTTTCGCTCGCCGAATGGCCTTCCTACGACGAGTCGCTTACCCACGACGACACCCTCACCATCGCGGTCCAGGTGAACGGCAAGGTGCGGGCGGAATTCGAGACCGCTCGAGGTACCGGGAAGGACCGGATCGAGGCACAGGCGCGCGCGATCCCGAAAATTCAAGGGTATCTCGAGGGGCGCACACCGGTTCGAACCGTCGTGGTGCCGAACAAGCTGGTTAACTTCGTCGTGAAATAGAGAACGGCCTGAGAATATCGGGACGGCCGGTTGCATAATTCCCCCGGTTACCTTGCATGCTTACGCATCGGTATACGCCCAATATTCACTTCGCGAAGTACCTACTCGAAGATCCATCCGACCTGTCCGCTGTCACCGACCGATATCCGTACCCGGCGATCCCCGTTTCGCCGCCCGTACACATGCACACCGGGGGCAAGGTTCGCCAAAACGAGCGACCCGTCGATCGCAGGTACCGCCTCCGGACGCAATGCGTCGGCGGCAACCCACTCATCTCCCCCGACCGGCACCTCGACTCCCGCTCCGCCGCGCGGTTCGAGAAGCCGTACGTTCATCACTTCGTTTGCAAGTGCCTCGACGACCGCATCCACATCGATCGACCATTGCCGGGTTCCGGCTCGCTCGCGGATCTCGCGTGCCAGTCGCCACACGTTAACAGCCGCGAGCGGAACGCCGCCCGCCTGTAGCCGCGCGGCAATCTCTGCGAGGACTCCGTCGGCCCATTCCAGCGGAACCTCCGCGTCGTTCCTTCCGGCGACAATCGCTCCCGCCGGACGTATGACATCGATACGTTCGCCTACCACCGGATACGCCTGCACGGCAACGGGGCCTCCTGCCGGAATACGAACCGTTCGGGTCTCGCCCTTCTCGAGACGGGCGATCTCCTCTCCGTCGACCACCAACATGAAAGACGTTGCGCCGAATGCCTCTCGAAGCGTGTCGGGAAGCTCCGGTGCACTCACGGTGACTCCGCGTTCGGGACCGAGGAGATCACAAGCTGTGAATATGAGCGGCGCGATTATCGCCGCGACCGCGACGGTACGCGCGATCGATAACGGTGTGAAGTGTTTCATTGCAAACGGCATTACCGCCGAATTCGACCGGACGATTGAAGGCAGGGGTCGTCAGATTGATTGCACACCGGAATTTCAACATAATGGAGAATAATGGCTTCGCGGTTTACAGAACAGCTCGAACAGACACTCGAGGCGCGGCGGGCACGACTCGAACAGCATGAGATTTCCGGATTGAAAGACGAGCTGCGCGTGTTCCACACCGCGTACAACGGGATCGTGCAGCTGCTCCATCGAAACTCCATAATCTCCGAGGATCCGTACGCCCACGAGCACAAGATTTCCGGTGTTGACGCCCCGGAGAACGCCAAAGTGCCGGAAGGGGAGAAAGAACATCGGCTCAGTTCACGATTGAGCTACTACGACGCTATGCTCGACTACGTGAACAACTACTATCAGTTCAACGTGGAAGGTCTGAGCATGCCGGAATTGAAACGACTGGCCGATATGGTCGGTTTCTGGAAATGGAATCAGCTTTCTCCCCACTCGTCGCACTATTCGACAGGCCTTCTCGGTGAGCAAGTCCACCGTCTGCGTGAAACCTTGGACCACATGGCTGTCAGCATTGTCAACGATAACCTTAACCAGCTGATTCGGTCGCAGCGGAAGATCATGGATCTGCTGAAAACAATCGGTTCGTACCGGCGCGAGAAGTATAAGCTCGAAGTGCGGCAACGGATTACCGAACGCATGGAACAGCCCGACGTGAGCCCCGAGCACATCGATCCGGTGGTGTCGAACATCAAGAAGGCGTACAAGAGCTCCGACCTCCGCGAGCCGTTCTACCCCGAGTTGATCCGCGAAATCGTGGAGGAGGATTTCACCGAGCGTGGACGACAGCTTCGGCAGGCGAAACTTCAGGCGATCGAGAACGACTCCGAGCCGGAAGAGAACAAGCGTCGCGATCAGAAAGAGAATCTGAAGAGCGTGCTACTCGATTCTGTGCGTGCGATCGCGAATTCGAGTCGTCATCTCGAGGTTTGTGTCGAGAAGCTCAAAGAGTCGAGTGAGGTCTATGAGTCACGCCGACGTGGGATCTGGGTGCGCATCAAACGGTGGCTCTATCGTACCGCTCACGGCGGTACCCCTCCCACGATCTACCACATTAGTTACTCCGACATCACGACTTCCGCACGGCATACCGAAGAGGTCGATTTCCACGCGCTCATGAACGAAGTCAGCAGGAAAGCGAAGCAGCTGACGGTCCTGCTGAATCCGAACAGCAGCGCCGCCTCGCGCCTGGAGGCGGCAGGTGAACCACAGATTCTGCCGTTCCTGACGAAGACAATCGAACAGGTGCAGATGTTTCACCGCACCCTGAACGGCCTCGATCAGTTTTTCAAGACGAACACCCCGCCCGCGCAGAGGCCTCAGATCCGTGGTATCAAGATCGAGCTCTCATCGATTCGGAACAGTATTATTCGCGCCAATCAGCTTCGGCACGACTTTGTCGCGCGACAGGAAGAGGCCGAACAGATGCGGAAACTCGGTGTAAGCGACAAGGGAAGCACCGGCGCTTAGGAGTTTGTCGGTCTTCACTTCGGTATTGAATATCGGACATATATACCGCCATCGGAATGCATATGACTCGGCGATAATCTGCGCTACGCCCTTCCGATATTCAATTCTGCCCATAAGTCCGACGAACTCCTGGGGGCACCGGAAATCGATCCCTCTGCTCTGCCTTGATCAAAGGCTGATCAAACGCGGTACTTACCGAGCAACCGGAAATCCTCTGTGTAGCTCGCAAACTCCGCGATCCCTCGCTCGAAGCGCGACATATCCTCGGGGATTTCGACATCGAGATAGAACATATAGCTCCACGGCTTTCCCGGAATCGGACGAGACTCGAGCTTCTTGAGGTTCAGCTCGTAAGACGCCAACACGTTGAGACACTTTGAAAGGGCACCGGGCGAATCCGGTGTGGAGAGCACGAGCGAGCATCGATTCGGCCGATCGACATCCGGATGCTCGAGCCTCGCGATGACCGCGAACCTGGTATAATTATGTGGGTTCTGTTCGATTCCTTCGCGCAGAACCTTCATACCGTAAATCCGCGCGGCATCGGCCGAGGCAATCGCGGCAACCCCGTCATCGTTGCAGCCGGCAATCCAGGCAACGGAGCCCGCGGTATCGTAGTACGGCATCTGCTTGAATCCGCTTTCTTCCAGGTACGCGCGGCACTGAGCAAGGCCTTGCGGATGTGAATAAACGGTGTGGATATGGCCCAGCTCCGCCTCCGGTCTTCCGATGAGGCAGTGTTCTACTCGTATCTGCGTTTCGGCAACAATGCGGATATCCGGAAACTGCAAGAGCAGATCGTAGTTCTCATGAACGCTTCCGGCGAGACTGTTCTCGAGCGGGACCATGCCGTACTCGACATGTCCCTCGAGTACCGCGGTGAAGACATCGCGGAAGCTCGAAACCGGCGTGGGCACCGTTTCTCGTGACTGGAAGTAGCGCAACAATGCGGTCTCACTGTAGGCGCCGCGTGCGCCCTGAAACGCAACCCGAACCACCTCATGCTCGGTGCGATCTGTGCCACGAAAGGCGGGACGGTTCTCCTGCGGTTCGGGTAGCCTCATGAGCTCCCGGCCGACAACGGGAGTCATCGCTTCGATATCGCGCATCAGCTTTTCGAACTGCTCGGGGAAGAGACTCTGCGCTCCGTCACTGAGCGCCCGGTCGGGATCGGGGTGGACCTCGACAATTATGCCGTCGGCTCCGGCGGCGACCGCCGCACGTGCGACCGGCGGCACCTTGGCGCGAATACCGGTGGCATGGCTCGGATCGACGACGATCGGCAGATGGCTCAGCTTCTTTACAACCGGAATAGACGAAATATCCAGACTGTTCCGTGTGTACGTTTCGAAGGTTCGAATCCCGCGCTCACAGAGAATGACGTCCTCGGCGCCGTGCGCGAGCAGATACTCGGCGGCCATGAGCCACTCCTCGATCGTCGAGCAGAGCCCACGCTTGAGCATGATCGGCTTCTCCGCCGCGCCGACGGCCTTCAGGAGTTCGAAGTTCTGCATGTTTCGGGTGCCGATCTGAAACATATCGACGTAATCGCGCATCATATCGACATGGAGAGGCGAGACGATCTCGGAGATAACCGGCATACCGTTCGCCTCTCCCGCTTCCTTGAGATAGCGCAACCCCTCCTCGCCGAGACCCTGAAAGCTGTACGGTGACGTACGCGGCTTGAATGCACCTCCACGGAGCATGACCGCTCCCGATTTTCGTACGATGCGGGCAGCCTCCATGATCTCCTCACGCCCTTCCACGGCACACGGCCCTGCGACGACGGTCATTCGCGGTCCGCCGAACGCAATCCTGCCGATGTGGACGACGCTGTCCGACTTCTTCAGCTCCCGGCTCGCCAGCTTGTACGGCTTACTGATCGGGACGACCTTGTCGACACCGGGCAGCACTTCGACATTACGAATATCGATACTGACCGGGCCGACCGCCCCGAAGATAGTCTCCTCGACGCCAACGATCTCGCGAACCTGAAAACCGTGCTGTTCGAGAAACTCACGTATCCTTTGCTTGTGGCTGTCGCGAATGTCGTGCTCGAGGACTACTACCATAGTGCGCTACAGTACGCAGGGTATCGAACGGTGTCAATGCAAGTCGCTAACTGGCCGCCTGCGCGGACCTCAGCTGCCGGCGATCTCTCGTGGCTCAGTCGGAAAGTGGCGGTCGATAAACGCCCGGAAACGTGAAAGGAGCGATGCCCGATACTGCGATGCTCTTCGAACGTAGCGCTGCGTACTTGCCGGGGTGTTACCGGCGAGCACCCGTCCTTCGCCCGCATTGTAGATCGCTATCGCCGTTTGGTAATCTTCGCCCGCCCGGTTCATTGCGTAACGAAGGTGCTCCATCGCATATTGCGAGTTCGTGTCGGGGTGGAAGAAGTCGTCATCGGAGAGATGTGGGAAGCTTCTGTCGTTCAGCTGGAAAAGACCGCGGTCGGTACTCGGACGGCGATTGTGGCTGTTCGGGGTGTTTTGATTGACGACGTGGGTGCGATAGCTACTCTCGATATACGCGATGGTAAATGCAAGAGTCGGAGGGATATCGTTGCGATCCGCGTTCTTGAGCACCGGTACGACAATTTCTTCCGATCCGACGACCGAGACGAAGAAATCGATGACCGCTTCGCGGGTTACCGGCTCGCGGTAGAGCTGAAGGCTCGGATCCTCCGCTTCCAGATAGTTGGCAAGATTGGGGAAGTACCGGTCGCTTCCGGCCCAGTAGGCGGAGGTGTAGCCTTCGCTGTGTGGAACGGTATAGCCTGTTGGGCGGGTGTCGTGTCGCAGCTCTCCATGGTGCGTTGCACTCGCGGTAAGTACGAAGACGACCATAGCCAGGAGGACATATCGGCGCCGCGATGGTCTGTCGTAGGGAGTCCAATAAATTATTGATCGCTTCATACCGGGTATTAGCGGTAATGTAGCGAATTACCCCACCAGTTTTCAATCCCTCAGGCTTTTACAATCACGGCATGACCGTTCAGATTGTGTATCACCACAAGGTCTGACGTCGCGGTAATCTCGTTCACGAACTCGGTCACCCCCTCACATCCGTAGAATCCGTAATCGTCGTACACGATAACGCCACCAGGATTAAGCCGCGGAAGCACCCATTCGGTAACATCCCTCGCACCCTGATAAACATCAACATCGATATGACAGAAGCAGAAACCACCTCCGACAGCGATCTCTTCCCCCGTTTCCTCGGGGAAAACACCGGCGAGAATCCGCACGTTATCGAGGTCGAGCGATTCCAGAACGCGGCGGACATGCTCCACGGATGTATTCGCGTGCTCACCGCCGCGGTAGTACCGGTCGCGAGCACCGGCCTTCACCACACCGGTGAACGTGTCGGCGAGATAGACAACGCGCGAGCGATCGCATCGCGCAGACTGCGCCGCAATGAGCGCACCGGTACCACCTCTCCATACACCGACTTCCAGGAGATCGCCCGGAGTCTTCATCGCTTGCGGTACCAACTGCCACAGCTCGTAGCATCGGTAACGATCGACGAGCGTGTGCTCTTTTATCACCTCGTTTACATGAAGGAAATCCGTGTCTTCGCTCCACGGCGCGTATGTGGCTTTCGGCTCCACCCGCTCGTAGCCGACTGCCCGGTATTTCTGCTCGCTCGATTCACCCTGTCTGGTCATATGCTGCGTTGCTCCCGGTGCGTTGCCGTGTTACGGTTACGCAATACGCACGGATGGTTCCATGATCGGCGGATCTGTCCGTCAAATCAAGCGGCCGAGGAGTCGACTACCACCCCGACGACACAGTCGTGTTGAGCTTATGCGGATGAATCGGACTATCATTGCGGCTGTACTGGCGCTCGTAATAACGATCCCGGGAGTCGCGCAGAATCGAAACGCTGAGATACGGATTGCGATATCGGACAGTGAGGTTGAGCTCAACCCACTGCACGCCTATGTAGTGACCGAGGCACAGCTTCTCACCGGACTACACGAAGGGCTCGTCTCCTATCACCCATTAACCCTCGATCCGGTTCCCGGTGTAGCCGAGAGCTGGTCGGTCAACGACGACGGCACTGTATACGAGTTCCAGTTCAGACCCGATGCCCGCTTTTCCAACGGTGACCGTGTGACCGCGCAGCACGTACGCGATACGTGGTTTGCGCTGCTCGACCTCGGGGACGACGCACCGTATGCCGGGCTATTCGACATCATCGACGGTGCACGGGGGTATCGCCGCGGCGAGAGCGACGATCGCGACAACGTCGGAATCAGTGCGCCCTCCGACCTCCGCTTAGAGGTGGAGCTGACCCAACCGGCCGGGCATTTTCCCCAGATGATCGCCCACCACAGTTTCGGCGTGCTGCACCCCGACATGATCGATCGCACCGATCATAGGGAGCCGGAGGATCATATCGGGAATGGTCCCTTCGTTCTCACGGATATCGATTCGGATCGAATCGTAATGGAACGCAACGAACGGTACTGGGGTGCACAGTCGGTCGATAGTGAGCGAATTGTGTTTACCCGCACGGATGACAGTGTTGGTGCGACTTCCGACTACTTCGACGGCGAGATCGACTGGGTGCTCGGGCCGATCGCCTTCGACGACGTCATTGACGATCGCGATCTCGTCGTGAACGCGCTCTTCGCGACAACGTTCTACTATCTCCGGGCCGAAGTGGCACCGTGGGACGATCCGGACATACGCAGAGCATTCGCGCTGCTTTTGCCGTGGGATGAAATCCGCTCCGACGAGGTATACTTCCTGCCGACCCACCGGCTCGTGCCCGACCTGCCGGGATACCCCGAGGTCGCCGGACTCACCGAACAAAACGAGAGTGAAGCGCTATCGTTGCTGGAGGACGCCGGTTATCCGGAGGGCGACGGACTTCCGGACGTGCTCATCCGCATACCCGGGGGATTCGACGCAAATCGGGTCGCCGATCTCATGGCGGGCGCGTGGGAGAGTGCGTTGGATATCGGAGTGGAAATCGAGACCGTTCCGTATCCTGACTATTTCGATGCAGCCGGCGAGTCCGAGGTGACCGTGGGCATGTTCAGCTGGATTGGAGACTACTCGGATCCACTTACGTTTCTGCAGCTATGGACAAGCGACAGCAACCTGAACGAAGCAGGTCTGAGCGACGAACGGTACGACGAACTCGTCGATCGTGCGATTCCTCTCGACGGCTCGGAGCGATACGAGGTTATGGCGGAGGCGGAGGAGATGCTGCTACGGACCGGTACCATAATGCCGGTGACCCACACAGCGTCGTTCAATCTCATCGATCTGAACACGATCGAGGGGTGGTTTCCGAATGCTCTGGATATACACCCGCTTCGCTACCTGCGAAAACGTCCGCAGGAGCCGGCGCCCGACCTGATCCGGTATTCACTCGGCCGCTGACGCGGATCGTGCTGTCACGCACGGTATTCGGCCCGTGGCGGCATCATTCAGAACGGTCCCTGGCGCACGTTGTCCGGCATTGAGTCGTTATTATCGCTCTCTCTTCGAAACTCCGGAAACGAGTAGTAGACGCGCCCGTTGTCATCGAACTCCATTGTGGCGAACCCTTTGCCCGCCAGCTCCTGGAGAATCTGATCCGCTTCGTCGATTGAGCAACTGGTGCGCAATGCCGCTACCGCAGGGGTAACCGACCCGCCTTCGAGCTTGGCAACACGAAGAATTTCCTTCTCCTGACGCTGTCGCGCCATGACCGGTGCTTCGCGAGATAGCCTTCGGTGCTCACCGATCTCCGCGAGAAGCTTACCCGCGCTGCCGAGCGCCGGGAACACTCCGGCGAACAGACCGATGAACATCCAGATATGCGATCCGGTAACAACCCACAGCGCGCCGAACACGAATGAGGTAGAAAGGCTCGAGATAAATTCCTGGATCAATCGGTTCCTGCGCTTGCCCACGCCAATAAGCTACACAATTTACTACGGTACACGCAAGCAAAACACGCGGCTTTGACCCTCGCACCCCATATCTTCTATAATGCGCGACTATGGCGAAAAGCTCCAAGGCGAAGCGAACCACGACCTTCAAGGAAGGCCAGCAGGTGGTCTATCCCTTGCAGGGAGTCGGCGAAGTCCAAGCGATAGAGGAGCGGGATTTCAGGGGCGAGAAACTCCTCTATTATATCATTTATCTCGAAGTATCGGATATGACGGTAATGGTCCCCGTCGATAAGGCGGAGGAGCTCGGCATCCGCGCGATCGTCAGCAAGAAGGAATCGGAGAAGGCACTCGACCTCATCTCCGGGAAGTATGAGCCGGTCACCGCCGACTGGAAACTCCGTTATCAGATGAACCACGACCTGCTCAAGCAGGGCAGCGTACACGATATCGCAACGGTCGTTCGCTCACTCTACCATCGCAGCAAAGTAAAAGAGCTACCCATTCTCGAACGGAAACTCTTTGACAACGCACTGAAGCTGCTCGTGGATGAGGTCAGTTTCTCGATCAAGAAGAGCAAGCACGAAGTAGAGAAGATTGTGTTCGATCGCCTGCGGGCGGTTCACGAAGCGGCGCAGCTCGAAGCGAAACAGCATGCTGCGGAGAGCGTCACCGACGATGAGGAAGACGAGGAGATCGACGAGGAGATCTAACCTGCCCGCAGGATGCCCCGGGAAACTGCCGGGCACACACGTAAACGGCGCACCACCGAAAAAAGCCGGAGCAACTCCGCTCCGGCTTTTCTTTCTGCGTTACCCCGTCGATCGGAGGGTCGCACGACAAGTCACTTCGTATCAGCGGCAATCAGCATTGTTGAAGCGTCTAAACGAAGATGCAGGTCTTCACCTCCCGGGAAGGTCTCGTGATCCTTCACCAGTTTCAGGTGAACGAAGCGATCTTTCGACGGTGTCAGGGTGATGAGCAGGCTCACATCGTTGACAATATCCTGCAACATTCTCGGAACTCCCCGCTCGTCGACGTCCTCATCTTCGTGAAGGATCGTAGCGCTCAGCCAGACGGTGACTCCGAGCTCCCGCGCGAAATTGTGAAGCACGTCGAGGGTCGAGCTGTCGAGACGTGCGACATCAAGCCCGTCGATGACAATCATGTCGGCTCGAAACCCGCCTTGGGTAATCATCGCCCGCAGGCTGGACAGCACCTGATCCAGGTTCATGCCCTCATCGTTGAAGTTCATGATTACGCGGTGCTTGATCAGCTCATCGTGGATCGCCATCGCGTCCTGGAGGTTCTGCCAACGGGCGATCTCCTTGAAGATGTCCTCGTACCAACTGATGATGTGGTCGGTCTTCCCTGCAAAGCTGACATGGATGACGCCACGCCCCTGCAGAAGGGAGTCGGTCGCCATGTGAACGAGGCACGCGGTCTTACCAACACCCTTCCGCGAAGCGATAACCCCGATCGATCCCGGTACGAGTCCGCCGTGCGTCGATCGCTCCAGAACGCGCAGCGGACTCCTCTTCACAAGCTCTTCTTTTACCATTGTTCTCGGCTCTCCTTACACGTACCGAATCACTGACCGGCTTCCGCCTTCCGGCGCTCTTCGATCGACGCCTTCAGCTCCTCGGCTATGCTCTGCGGAACCTTCCCGTACTTGAGGAACTCCATCGAGTACTCGGCCTTACCCTGCGTCAGCGAACGAAGCACCGTCGAATACCCGAACATTTCGGCCAGCGGCACCTCCGCCTCCACCACGGAGTACGCGGTTTCCTCCGACGAGGCCAGAATAATACCACGTCGCTGGTTGATCGTTGCGAATATGTTCCCCTGGTATTCCGTGGGGCCCTCAACTACCACCTTCATGATCGGCTCGAGGATCATCGGCTTCGCCTTCGGATACGCTTGTCGGAAGCATCCGATGGCCGCCTGTTGGAACGCCATGTCCGAGCTGTCGACCGGATGGGTGCTTCCGTCGTTAATCACGACTCGAACACCGACGATCGGATACCCGATCAGCGTACCC
This sequence comes from Spirochaetales bacterium, assembly GCA_007135605.1. Lineage (GTDB taxonomy): Bacteria > Spirochaetota > Spirochaetia > DSM-27196 > SKKC01 > SLAN01. Next base: position 22,350 of record SLIN01000041.1, read on the forward strand.
TTTTCCATGCACTGGCGAAAGCCCTTGTCACAGCTCGGGATGTACTCATTGGGAATAACGCCGCCCTTGATTTCGTCGGCGAACTCGTAGTTCTTCTCCGGATCCTCGAGCGGCTCGATGTATCCGGCCACCCGTCCGAATTGCCCCGATCCACCGGTCTGTTTCTTGTGTGTATAGTCGAATTCCGCTCGGCGGCTGATCGCTTCCCGATATGCAACCTGCGGCATCCCGGTTTCTACATCCGCGTTGTACTCACGTCGCATCCGCTCGATATACACATCGAGGTGAAGCTCGCCCATTCCCTGAATGATCGTCTCATTCGACTCTTTGTCGACATACATACGGAATGTGGGATCCTCCTTGCTGAACCGGTTCAGCGCCTTTCCCATATTCGACTCCGACTTCCTGTCCTTCGCCCGTACCGCCAGCGAGATGACCGGATTGGGAACGTACATAGACGTCAACGAGTAATTGTATCCCGGTGCGCAGAAACTGTCGCCACTCGCGCAGTCGATACCGAACAGTGCAACGATATCGCCGACCGGCGCCTCGGAGATGTCGTCCATCTTGTTCGCATGCATTCTGATAAGGCGTCCGACCTTGAACTTTTTCTGCGAGCGGACGTTGTATAGCTCGGTCCCTTTCTTGACCGTACCCTGATAAATGCGAATGTAGGTAAGCTGTCCGTACTGAGTATCCTCGAGCTTAAACGCCAGCGCTACCGTCGGCAAGTCTTCCCTGCTGACGAGCTCCACCGGAGCTTCGTTCTCGTCGAGATTCAGCGCGGTGTTGCTCACCTCGGTCGGATTCGGCAGATAGTTGACTACCGCATCGAGGATCGACTGCACACCCTTGTTCTTGTACGCCGAACCGAGGAACACAGGAAGTATCTCGCGCTTCAGCACGCCGGTACGCAGGGCTCTCACGACCTGTTCTTCGGTGTGCTCCCCCTCGAGGTATGCCTCCGCCAGCTCATCGCTGAATATGCTCGCAGCGTCGACCAGCTGCTCGTAGTACGTTTCGGCCTGCGCCTTGAGAGATTCCGGAATCTCACGTTCGACGACCTGCTCGCCGAACTCACCCTCGAAGTAGAGCGCCTTCATCTTCACAAGATCGACGATTCCCTCGAACTTATCCTCGAGTCCGATCGGCAGCTGAATCATAACCGAGTTATGCCCGAGTTTCTCGGAGAGCTGTTTGCCGACGCGGACCGGGTCGGCTCCGGTACGATCGCACTTGTTCACAAACGCGACGAACGGCACGCTATACCGGTTCAACTGGCGGTCGACGGTGATTGTTTGACTCTGCACCCCGCCGACCGAGTCCAGAACGAGGATCGCCCCGTCGAGTACCCGAAGGGCGCGCTCAACTTCGATCGTGAAATCGACGTGGCCCGGGGTATCGATAATGTTAATCGGGTGACCGTTCCAGGTGACATTCGTAGATGCGCTGGCGATCGTAATGCCGCGTTCGCGCTCGAGCTCCATCGAGTCCATGGTTGCGCCTACACCATCCTTACCCCGGACCTCGTGAATGGCGTGTATTTTCGCCGAGTAGAATAAGATGCGCTCGGTCAGGGTTGTCTTTCCCGAGTCGATGTGCGCACTGATGCCGATATTTCGGCGTTTCTCTAACTGTGAACTCATATCACAATGACCTCTTTTCGGAAGCGAACGAACAATTCAATATTGTTACGGGAGATATCGTGTCGCGTAGTAGTAACGGTGTATAGTACTGATGCGTCTTTAGAGATTCAATACCCGCGACAATCCGGAAGCTTCTCGGACTCCGGGTAGACGCTATACCGTCGGGCACCGGAGAATCAAGCCCCATGGCGAGTTCGGAAATCCTCGTAGGGACAAGCGGGTTCTCATTCTCCGACTGGAAAGGGGCGGTGTATCCCGAGAGTCTGCCGAGCTCCGAGTGGCTTTCGTGGTATGCGGCGCGACTCCGGTTTGTGGAGCTCAACGTCACATTCTATCGAATGCCGGACGAACGCTTTTTACAACGCTTGCTTGAGCGCGTCCCGGCCGGATTCCGATTTGCGATAAAGGCGAACCGCTCGCTCACGCACGAGATAGCGACCGACTGGCACGGCGCACTGGAATCGTTCCGGTCTGCAATCAGACCGATAATGACCGCCGGCCGGCTTGAGGCTACGCTGTTCCAGTTTCCGTACCGCTTCCACTATAGCGGATCGAACCGCCGCTATCTCGCTGCGCTTTGCGAGGCAGCGTCCGATCTCACTCCCGCGATCGAGTTCCGGCATTCTGAATGGTTCCGTGACTCGGTATACGAGGGCTTACGCCGTCGTGAGGCCACACTCGTATGGCCGGACCTGCCTCGCCTCAGGAATCTCCCACGCCTCCGTCCGATCGTCACTACACCTCGCGGGTATCTCCGGCTACACGGACGCAATTCGCAGACGTGGTGGAGCGGAACGAACGAGAGCCGCTACCACTATCGATACAGTGACGACGAGCTGCGAGAACTCAACCAGGAGATTGCACCGGTACTTCCCGAGCTGGAGACGCTCGTTGTTGCCTTCAATAACCACTTCGAAGGCAACGCGTTCTTCAACGCCGTTGCCTTCGATTCGATTCTTCACGGTCAGTCGAGTTCGTTGTAGGCGAGCTCACTCGCCCAAGCAACGACGCGCGTTTTCTTGCGCGCTTGGCCATGCTCCGATATAAAGGGGCCTACGGTATACAGCCGTTCAATTTTCTCACAGGGGGAGTAGTATGGAGAGCTATTTCGGACTCTCACGGCTCGGTACGAACACGAAGACCGAGATCCGTGCCGGAGTCGCAACGTTTCTTACCATGGCGTACATCATCGTGGTGAATCCGATCATTCTTTCGGGTGCCGGAATGCCGATCGAAGGAGTCGTGTTCGCCACTATCATGGTCAGCGCCATCAGTTCCATTCTCATGGGTCTGGCGGCGAATCTGCCGTTCGCGCTGGCACCCGGAATGGGGATCAACGCCTTCTTCACGTACAATATCGTGCTCGGAATGGGGGTGGACTGGACGACGGCGCTCGGAGCGGTTCTGATCTCCGGTGTTGTCTTTATCGTCCTTTCGGTCCTGAAGGTGCGAGAGCTGATCGTCCAGGCGATTCCGAGAAGCCTGCGCTACGCGGTTGCCTCCGGAATCGGGCTCTTTCTCGCGTTTATCGGATTCCAGTGGGCCGGTTTTATCGTCGAGAACCCGGCTACGCTTGTTTCATTCGGTGGAATCAGCGTCGAGGTGATTCTGTTCGCTGCCGGTCTATTTGTGACAAGCTGGATGGTTATCCGCCGGATCCCGGGTGCGCTCATCCTCGGCATCGTCGGAACGAGTGTCGCCACGGTCATCGTCAGCCTGATTATCCAGGCATCCGGCGGGGAGGCGCTCGTGGAGATCCCGGAAACGCTCTTTGCCATGCCGAGTCTGGCGGTTTTCGGCCAGGTTGACCTGGTAGGCGCGCTCACCGTCGGCATGATCCTCCCGATCTTCACGCTCCTCTTTACCGACCTCTTCGACAGTATTTCCACCTTTGTCGGTATCTCGGAAGTCGGTGGATTCGTCGAGGAGAAGACCGGCCAGCCGCGTAATGTCGGCAAGGCACTCATGGTCGATGCCGTCTCCACCACTATCTCGGGTATTTTCGGCACATCCAGCGGAACTACGTACATCGAAAGTGCTGCCGGCGTTGAAGAAGGGGGACGCAGCGGGCTTACCGCTGTCGTCGCAGGTCTCCTTTTTCTGCCGTTTCTCTTTCTCAGCCCGCTCATCCAGTTCGTCCCCCAGGTAGCCGTTGCCCCGGTTATCGTGCTCGTCGGTGTGTTCATGATTAAGCCGGTGCTCAGCATCGACTGGACGAACTTCGAGGAGAGCGTCCCTGCGTTTCTCGCCCTCGTGCTCATCCCACTCACGTATAACATCACCCAGGGAATTGTCTGGGGATTCCTGAGCTACACGATTATCAAGGTGCTCGTCGGGAAAGGACGCGAGGTTTCGATAACGCTGTGGATCGTGAACATCTTCGCGATCGCGGCGCTGATCTACGGCGCGTGAGCAGAACGTGAGCCCGCCGGGCGGATGCTTGTTCCGGGCCCACCAGGAAACGGTGTATCGCAGAGTTCCGCGATGAAAGTGGCTGCGCCCTGCCGGGCGCACCACCGAAAAAAAGGCCGCGCCTCTTTGGCGCGGCCTTCGATTACCCGACCGAGCGATTCCGTGTGCCCGATCGAACATCTATCACGACATGAAATCTTAGATTACGGAATCCAGTTCTCTACGATGTCGCGATTCTCTTCGACCCAGTCCTGGGCGATTTCGTACGGATCGCCGCCTTCGTCATAGGCGAGCATGAGGTCTGCGAACTCAGGAACTTCCCAGTAGAAGTTGTCGAGGAACTGATACACCTCGGGCATATCGTTCTGCAGATTCTGCCGTACAACGGCCGCCACGTACTCCTCTTCACCGAACACGAGCTCGGGATCTTCGAGGTACTTGAGGTCGAAGCGTGCTTCCTTCACGTGCGGGGTCCAGCCGGTCACGACAACCCACTCCTCGTTCGCGTACGCGCTCTCGAGGGCGGCCACCATGGTGGCATCGCTTCCTTCGAGCAGCTCCATCGAATCGAGGCCGTAGACGTCGAGAGCATTCTCGGTTGCGGCCATGAGTCCCGCGCCCGGATCGATACCGACGATCTGGTTGTTGAACCGGTCGGCATGCTCTTCGAGCTCCGCGACGGTGTCGATGTCAACGTAGGTCGGAACCAGAAGCCCGATTCGCGCTCCGGTCATGACTTCGCTCAACACCTCCACCCGGTCCTCGGTCTGGGACAGGTACTCCCCGTGCGTGCCCGGAAGCCAGGCTGCGAGCATACCGTCGCCGTCGCCGGCGGCGATACCTTCCCACATCGCCGCGGCGCTAACCGCGGTGGTGGTTACGTTATAGCCCATCTCCTCGAGTACTACGCGAGCCACGTACGTAGCCTG
>SLIN01000327.1 GCA_007135605.1 Spirochaetales bacterium
AGGTCGGCGGAGGCGTGTACGATAGCCGGGCTCTTCCCTCCGAGCTCGAGCGTCACCGGAGTGAGCTGCCGAGCCGCCCTCTGCATGACGCTGCGTCCGACCGTCGCGCTCCCGGTGAACAAGAGATAATCGAATCCTTGATCGATCAGGGCGGTGCCGATCTCCGCTCCCCCCTGGACGGCGGCGAGGTATCTGCCCGGAAAGGCGCTCTCGATCGTCCGTTGGGTAACTTCGGCGGTGTGTGGCGCAAGCTCCGACGGTTTTACGACAGCGGTGTTGCCGGCGGCGATTGCCGAGACCAGCGGTGTGAACAGCAGCTGCATCGGATAGTTCCACGGCGCGATAATGAGCGCGCTGCCGTACGGTTCGGGGATAACGCGCGCGCGACCGGGCAGGAGATGTATGTCGGGTAGTACCGACCGGCGGCGCGACCAGCTCCGTACGTGTCGCATTGCATGACGGATCTCGCGGTACACGATGCCGATCTCGTTGGAGTACGCCTCGAACTCCGATTTGCGCAGGTCGAGGTGCAGTGCGCGGATGAATTCCGATTCGTGTTCCCTGATTGCGGCGCGGAGGCGAGCGAGCATCGCCGTGCGAAATTTCGGATCGCGGGTCTCGCCGCTGTGGAAGTACTCACGCTGCTCGCGCCGGATTTCGGCGATGTTCCCGCCGCTCGTCTCTTTCGGTTCGACTACCATCGAATCCATTCTCGTGCCCGCGCTACACGGGTGCAAGCGCAGGTGGAGGTCCGGGCGTGCAAATTCGCCGGGAGCCGCGCCTATGTTTTCGCGGTTGCCGACGCCTCCAGATAGCGCTCGGTAATCAACGGAAGCGTGTGGGCCGCATCGCCCCAGAATGCAGTGACGTGCTGCATAGCGTAAAGCGGATTCGCCGGCCCCGACGGGCCGGGCCGGTCGTTCAGATTGCACACAAGTACCCGTTTCGCTTCGCTTACCCGGAGCGCGGGCATTGGCGCCGGTTGGCCGTCGCCCGGATCCATTGCAACCGGGTTGGTGATATCGCATGCGCCGACGACGAGCGCCACATCGGTATCGGCGAACCGGGGGTTCACGTTGGCGAGAAAGTCGAACTTGTCGAGCTGTACGCCGATGTCGACGAGGAGAAACGGCACGTGTCCGAGGATGCGTCCGGCGAGCGGATGGAGCGCTACCGTCACCTCTTTTCCGTGTGACTCGAGGATATCGATAAGTGTCTTCAGCGCCTCCTGCGCCCGGGCAAGCGCCATGCCGTATCCGGGAACCACGATGATGCGTTCGGCTTCCCGGAGAGCACCGGCAATCGCGTTCGCCGCAGCGCTCTCGTCGGCAGCCGGAGCCTCGCCGGCCGTACGTTCGGCGGCGATTGTGCCGCGCGCGGCCCGGTAATCGTTCGTGATCCGCGAAATCGTTTCCTTCGCATCCCCCCAGAGAGTAATCACATGCTCCTGTCGATAGAGGGAGTTTTCGACGCCGGAATAGCCCGGCTTCTCGTCGAGATTGCAGACGACTACCGCGTTCGCCTCGGCGGCGTGCAGCACCGGCATACCGTAGATCGGCGTGCCTTCGGCGGTCGCCGCGGCGGGGTTGATCACATCGCAGGCGCCGACGACGATGACGACATCGGTCTCGGAGAACTCCGGGTTAATCAGCCGCATGTCGCGCAGTTTCCGGAACTTGATGCCGGCCTCGGCGAGGAGTACGTTCATATGTCCCGGCATGCGCCCGGCGACAGGGTGAATCCCGAACGTTACCTCTTTGCCGTCGCGCTCGAGTGCGTTCGCGAGTGTGCGGACCGATTGCTGCGCTTGAGCGAGCGCCATGCCGTACCCCGGAACGAACACGATCTTCTTTGCCTGCTGCAACAGCGTAATGAGATCGTCCTCCGAGACGCGCTTACGTTCCCGGCCGTCGCCGGGGAGATCCGCACTGCCGGAGACCGGTGCGGGTGTCGGTTTCACCTCGAAGCCGCTCAGCACCGCCGCGAGGCTGCGGTTCATCGCCCGGCACATGACCTGCGTGAGTATCATGCCGGCGACGCCGACGAGCGCCCCGACTCCGGTCAGAAGCGGATTTCCCACCGCCATTCCGCTGACCGCGGCGGCAACGCCGGAAAGGGAATTCAACAGCGAGATAACCACCGGCATGTCCGCTCCGCCGATTCGAAGTGCCATGAGCACCCCGTAGACGGCGAACACGACCGCGATTGCGATCGGGTAGGCCGGCGTCCGCTCGACAAGCAGCAGCGCGACAAGCGCGATTCCGATAAGAAGAAGGGCGGCGAGAATAGCTCCGTGACCCTTGAGGATCACCGGACGCTGCGAAACCCACGCCTGCAGTTTCAGCGCCGCGAGTATGCTGCCGGTAAAGGTCAACACGCCGATACCGAGCGCCAGCGCCGCGGTGAGCCAGAAGACCCACGGGGCGGCGGCGCCTTCCATCGCCATTGCCGTTGCGGCAACGAGCGCCGAGGCGCCGCCGCCGAGACCGTTGAAGAGCGCGACCGTCTGCGGCATTTGAATCATCCGCACTTTCCGCCCGATGACGATTCCCACAACTGCACCGATCGCGAGATATACCACCGCCGAGAGCATGATCCCGGTCAAGTGGAATGCGAGGACGATCGCAACGGCCATGCTGGCCGCACCGAGCCGATTTCCCCACAGCGCGGTTTCCGGCGACTGCATGAGCCGGATACCTGCGAGGAAGCCGATCGTAACGAGTGCGGCGACAAGTAACTCGAGATACACCTGCGCTAACCCTCGCTGTCGTCGTTCGATTCCTGTCTGAACATGCGAAGCATCCGTTCGGTCACCCAGAAACCGCCGACCACGTTAATAATCGCGAGGATCATTGCCGCGGCGGCGAGCCACCGGATCTGCGCCGGCGCGACCGCGTAGATCGCGATCGACCCGAGCACCGTTATTCCCGACAGAGCGTTCATTCCCGACATGAGCGGTGTGTGCAGGAGCGACGGCACCGCCGAGATCACTTTGTACCCGAGCAGAGCACAAACGAGCAGAAATACCAGCACCGTAGTCATACGTCTGTACGCGCCTCCACGCGAGGGGTGGCCACCGGCTGCGGTCAGCCGTTCATTGCCTTCAACGTGCCTTCGTGGACAACCGAACCGTCGTTGGTAACCAGGGAGCGAGCGATAATCTCATCGTCGAGGTCGAGACGCAGGCTGCCTTCATCGAACAGAAAACTCAGGTAGTTGAAGGTGTTGTGCGCGAACATCCTCGACGAATCGATCGACAAGCCCGCCGGCACGTTCAAAATGCCGCTTATGAGCACGTCTTTGTAGATATATTCCTCACCGCGGCGGGTCAACTCGCAGTTGCCGCCCTGATCGATTGAGATGTCGACGATCACCGAACCCTTTTGAGTTGCCTCAACCATTGCCTTGTCGAGAAGAACCGGCGCTCGCTCTCCCGGAATGAGCGCCGCGAGAATAACGGCGTCGCTTTGCTCCACGTGTGGTCTGAGCGCCTCCCGTTCCCGTGCATACCAGTCGTCCGGCAGGCGTCTCGCGTACCCGCCCTCTCCGGCGCCCAATCCGTCCGGCAGTTCGAAGGGAATGACCTCGGCGCCGAGACTCCGTGCCTGTTCGTTGGCGTCCGGGCGAATATCGAGCGATTTCACGCGTGCGCCGAACCGTTTGGCCGCGGCGATCGCCTGGAGGCCGGCCACACCGGAACCGACGACGAGAAATTGCGCCGGTTCGGTAACGCCTGCGGTTGTGGGGATCATGGGAACAAAGCGCGAGAGGTAGTACGCTGCGGTAACCGCCGACTTGTAGCCGGCAACAGTACTCATGCTCGTCAGTGTATCCATGTGCTGTGCCCGCGAGATGCGGGGAATGCTGTCGAGCGTGAAGCTGGTCAGCTTCCGGCCGGCAACCTTTCGGACCATATCGTGATTCGCCGGATTCGCCGGATGGAGAAAGCAGACGAGAATCGCGCCTTCCGGCATGAGATCGACCTCGTGAGTCCCGATCGACTCGTTCATGCCGGGTTCTTTCACCTTTACGATGATGTGCGCGTTCCGGTACACCTCCTCCGGTCCCGGAACGATCTCTGCCCCCGCCTCGGCGAAACGCCTATCTTCTATGAACGCCTTCGCCCCGGCTCCGCGTTCGACGAGAACCGTTGCCCCCGCCTGCACCATCTGCTCGACGGTTTCCGGTATCGCGGCGACCCGACGCTCGCCGGCCATGATCTCGCGGGGAACACCGATCGTAAGGCCTCGGAATTTCATCGGAAAAGGTCTCCTCACTACCAGTACTAGCGATCCCCTCGGTGATATCCGGAGATCGTAGACGTGACAGTAACATGCACTCGGTGGGCCCGCAACGATTTTAGCGGTGTGATGGTGTAAGCGCCGCGGCGTCGGCAGCTCTCGATCGGCGGGAAGACCGGGTTCGCCTTCGATTACATACCCCGTGCTCACAGGAGAATCGGAAGCGGGCGGACCCGAGAATTCCGACTGTTCCGGCGACATGGAACCGCACCGTCGCATGTATTACACTTTGGTAAGGGATTACGTCAATTCTCGCAGAAAGTGGGTACGCCGGTGGGAAGTTACCGTACGGATGCTGTCGACGAAGAGGCCAACCGGAAGTTGGCCTTTATCATCGACCATTCTCCCGACTACATAACGCTCATCTCACGCGACTATCGGTACGAGGTAGTGAATCGCAGCTACTGCGATGCAATGGAGAAGAATCGCGAAGACATACTCGGCAAGAGTGTTGCCGAGGTCTGGGGAGATGACAGTTTCCACAGCAAGATCAAGCATCACATCGACCAGTGCCTGGCCGGAGAGTTGGTTGACTATGTAGCGAGATTCTATTTCGGGCCGTTCGAGCGCACGCTGCAGGTCACGATGTCGCCATATCCTTCCAGCGATGAAGATGTGACGCACGTACTGGTCAGAACCCGCGATATCACGCGGTTGGGCCGGATCGAATCCAGGCTGAACAGCTACGAGTTCTATGATTCAACTACGGGGCTGCTGAACCGCAGATCGCTGGAGACCGTGTTGGAGCGCGAAATCGCCTCCGCCGATCTCTCTCCGCGGAAGAGCGACACCGCACTGCTGTACATCCGCCTGAATGGTCTCGGGGAGGTAAACCGCCTCTATGGGCACCGATACGGGGATCTGTTGCTCGAAGACACGGCGGTCCGCATCAAGCGGTGCCTCAAGCCTGCCGACGACGTGTTCAGGTTCGAAGGGAGTCAGCTCGCCGTGCTTATTCCGGAGGTCGATCGAAAGAGCGACGTCGGGGCGCAGGCGCGATCCATCAGCGAGGCGATCAGCGTACCGTACCGTTTCAAGGAGCACTTCCTCGCGGTTACGGCGAACATCGGTGTCTCGTTCTTTCCGGACGATTCGGCGGACTCGGGCGATCTGATTCAACACGCCGTGTCGGCGTGTATCGAGGCGCAGAGTCGAAATGTCCCGTTCCTCATGTACGACCGGGATCTGCACGAAGATGCGGTGCTCCGCATGAAACTCGTGTCGGATCTTCGCGTGGCATTCGACGAGGGACAGTTCGAGCTCTATTACCAGCCGATCGTTCAGCATGAAGGCCACATTCTGGGTGCGGAAGCGCTGATCCGCTGGAATCATCCCGAAATGGGACTTCTGGAACCGGGGCAGTTCGTCGGGCTCGCCGAGGAATCGGATCTCGTGACGCAGCTCGGCAGATGGGTGATGTTCACCGCCGCGAAGCAGCTGGCCTCATGGTCAAGCCGAAGAGGGTTCTTCGTCTCGGTCAATCTGAGCGCGAAAGAGTTCGGAGAACACGATCTTGCGGATATCGTCGGCAGCGCGCTTCGCAACGCCGGTATTACCGAACCGTGGCGGCTGAAACTCGAGATCACCGAGAGCCGGTGCATGGAGGACCCCGAGGCCGCTGTCGCGCAGATGTTGCGGCTGTCCTCACAGTCGATCGATCTCTGGATCGACGATTTCGGAACCGGCAATTCGTCGTTGAGCTACCTCAAACGGTTGCCTGCACAGATGCTGAAGCTCGACCGCGTATTCGTGAGTGAACTCGATGAGTCCCCCGAGGACATAGTCTATGTCGCCTCGATTCTCAACAGCGTGCGTTCGCGCGGAAAGGAGACCGTCGTAGAGGGGGTGGAGAACGGTTCGCAGTACTCCATTCTGACACGGATCGGGTGCGAACGAATGCAGGGGTTCTACTTCGGCAGGCCGGTCCCGGCCGCCGAATTCTCGAAGATGCTGGAGGTCGACCGTCCGCTGCCGCTGTGAACGGATGCCGGCAAACGGCCGTCTTTGGACGCCGGGTGGGCGATTATCTCTTTACCCCGGGCATGCGCTTAACCCACGATTCGGCGACCCGGCGGCCGTTTGGCTATGTCCGGGTTCCACCTGCCCTGGAAGCTCTACCGGTTGCGCAGCGAGTAGCTCGCGACTTCGAAGATAACGCTATCCTCCAGATCTGCCGAGCGTGCTGTCAGTGTCTGCCGTCCGGGTGTCAGGGGCAGGCGAACGTGCAGCGGCGCAAGACCTTCGGCGGCGAGTGAGCCGTTCCAATACAGGCGGATGAGGGTATGGCCGTCGCTTGTTACCTCGACGGCGATCCGCTGTTGCGTCTCACCGATGCGGGGGTCGCGGTAGAATCGCGCGCCGGACGGCGGCGAATTGATTCGGAGGGTAGACGGTGTGGCTCCCGGCGATTGTGAGATGGCGGGCGCCGTCCGGGCTCCGGGGTTATCCGCGATGTCGCCGGCCGCCGTTCCGTCCGTCGTACCGGCCCGGCGCGCCTGTGCCCACGCGCGATACTCCGGCGGATAGCGTACCGGACCGCCCGCCGAGGTGTGCCACGTGTCCCGGGGCGGGTAGAAGCCTTCGGGGAAGAGCTCGGGTATACCGATGCCGTCCGGAGGATTGTAACGCATACCGGAGACCGGCGAGATCATCACCGTGTGAACCGCGTCGGCCGGAGGAAACGTGCTGCCCGGTTCGTGAAAGTGCTCGAGAAACTGCACGGCTGCGAGCGCGGGGAAGGAGCTCCCCGGGCTTCCGATGACGGTGCTGCCGTCGACATTCCCCATCCATATGCCGACGGTCAGTCGCGGGTCGGTGACCACCGCCCAGATATCCGAGAACTGATTCGCGGTGCCGGTCTTCGCGATTGTCGGAAAGGGTGTATCGAGCACGGAGTCGAGCCCGAAGCCGAGGGCTCGCTCGGCGCCGTCCGCGAGAATGTCGCGAATGATCTGCGTGGTCGCTTCGGAGAAAATATCCGTTCGGGCGCCGGCGAAAACAGAGAACGCACGCGTCAGCTCGAGGAGGGTCACCTCGAGGTTGCCGACGGCGATTCCCGGCCCGACCTCCTCGCGCTGTATCGAGGCCGAAGCGAATCCGAGCTCGTCGAGCGTGTCGACAAACCGGTCGACGCCGATGTCCACGACGGTGTGCACCGCCGGAACGTTGAGGCTGGAGGCGAGGGCGGTGCGAAGCCGTACCGGTCCGGCGTGCGTATTGGAGAAGTTCCGGGGGATGTACGCCTCCTCGTCGCCGAACGACTGCGGCAGATCGGGGAGGATGCTCGCTGCGGTATATCCGTGCTCCATTGCGAGCGCGTAGAGAAACGGCTTGAGCGTCGATCCGGATTTGCGGCGAATACGCACCGCGTCGATCATTCCGCCGTGGTGCTCGTCGAAGTAATCGGCGCTTCCGGCGTAGGCGAGTATTTCGCCGCTGCGATGGTCGAGAACTACGCCGGCGGCGTTCCGAATCCGGCTGAAGCGAGCCTCGCGAACGCTCTCGCGCAGCCTGTCCTCGAGCGCGTGTTGCATTCGAAGGTCGACGGTGGTGTGAATGGGGAAGCCTGCGGCGCGTTCGCCTGCGGATAGCGAGCGTGCCACCCGCTGTACGTAGTGCGGAGCCTCGAACGGTTCGCCCTGCCTCGCACCGTCTCGCTCGCCGTCGGCGGTCGCGGGCGGCTCATAGCGCGGCGACGGGGGGTGCCCGGCGCGGGCGATTCCTCCCGCGGCCCCCGGAGCCGCGGCGGAGCTCGTGCGGCCGGCATCCCACTGCTGCGCGGCGAGCGCGGCCTCCAGCAGGCCACCACGGTCGGTCGCGATGCCGGCCCGTTCGGCGACCGGCAACGCGGTGGCCGCGAGTCGTTCCGGGTTCCGATGCGGATGCAGGTGCGCCGGCCGGCGCGGGACGACCGACAGGAGCAACGCCTCCTCGGCGGTGAGCGCGGTGGCGCTCCGGCCGAAGTAGCGCCGGGCGGCTGCTTCCACGCCCTCGGCGCCGGCGCCGTACGGCACGGTGTTGAGATAGAGCTCGAGGAGGTCACTTTTGGTAAGGCGGGCCTCGAGGCGGAGGGCGTTCCAGGTCTCGGCCGCTTTGCCGGATATGCCGCCGGAGTGGGGGGCGACGAGGCGGGCGAGCTGCATGCTGATAGTCGATGCGCCGGATACGGTGGCGCCGCGGCGCAGGTTACCGGCGGCGGCACGGGCTACCGCCGCGGGGTCCACGCCTGGATGCACGAAGAATCGGCGATCCTCGGCGGCGAGCGTCGCGGCGAGCAGTGACTCCGGAAGCTCATCGAGGCGTATTCGATAGCGCCTCGTTCCGTCTTCCCGATGTGCTGCGCCGATCGGCGTGCCGTTGCGGTCGAGAATCTCGACGCTGTACGGACGGGCGAGAAAGGCATCGAGCTGTGGAAACGGCGAGAAGCGCAGCGCGGCGACGCACGCCGCGACTGTGAGAACGGCGGCGGCGAAGGCGACGGCGGCGGCACCGCGGAGGCTACTCGATAATCGCGAGCTCACCATCACTCCTTCCGAAGACCTCCTCTTCGCCTTCGAGCGCAATCGACGCCGGCGGAACCGGGTACACGCCGGGGTTCACAGCGCGGGCGAGGAAGCTCACGCGTTGTGTGCCGGGGTAGAGCTGCGGGAAGTAGTAGGTGACCGAACCGGGGTAGATCCGCTGCTCCG
>SLIN01000126.1 GCA_007135605.1 Spirochaetales bacterium
CCGTCGATAATCGCCGCCTCGTCGAGCCCCGGCGGAACGGTGGCGATGTAGCCCATCAGCAGATAGACGCAGAACGGCAGGGTGATCGCCACGTAGCCGATAATGAGCCCGAGGTAGCTGTTGACCAGTCCGGCGCGCCAGAAGACGAGGTACAGCGGCAGGATCAGTACCACCCACGGGAAGAGCTGGCTGAAGGCGAACCCGCCAATCAGCGGGTAGCGCCCGCGGAAGCGGAAGCGGGTAAACCCGTAGCCGGCGAACAGCGCCACGATTACCGTTATCACCGTTGCGGTACCGGCGACGAAAATGCTGTTGATGATGTACCGGCCGAAGTTGGCCCGCCCGGCGAACAGTCGCCGGTAGTGATCGAGGGTGACCGTTTCGGTGAATAGCTGAAAGCGATCGGTCAGGATCTGCCCCGGCGGACGGATGGAGGTCAGAACCACCCACAGAAACGGAAAGACGATAAACAGAAGTGCCGCGATCGTCAGTGCAAGAATAATTACGTCTTCGCCGAGCCGTTGTCCGCCCGGGCTTCGATTCCTCCTCATCGGTTACTGCGCCTCCTTCGTCACCTCAGCGGTCGTCCATCGAGCGGCGGAAAACCGTGCGGAAGTACACCAGCGAGAACAGCACCATCGCCAGCGTCATAACCACCCCCATCGATGCACCGAATCCGAGGCGGTAGTTGGTAAATGCCTGCGTGTACAGCTCGGTGGCGAGCACCTGGGTGAAGCTTCCGGGACCACCTCGGGTGGCAAGCCATACGTAGAGGAAGTTGTTGAATGTCCAGATGGTGATTAACAGCGTGATCACCGCGAGCACCGGTCGCAGCAGCGGCAGGGTGATATGCCGGAACGCCTGCACCTTGCTCGCCCCCTCCACGTGCGCGCACTCGTACAGCTCGGTGGGAATGCTCTGCAGGCCGGCGAGCAGCGAGATGGTGACAAACGGCAGCTCGCGCCAGACGAGAATCGTGATGATACCGAGCCACACCGTGGAGGTCTGCACGAACACCGGGATACCTTCGTCGAGCACGCCGATCTGCATGAGGATCTGGCTGACCGCGCCGAATCGCGGGTGAAGCAGCCACTGCCAGGCGGCCACCGCCACCACCTCCGGGGTCACCCACGGCAGCAGCACGCAACTGCGGGATACCGAGGACAGGCGCCAGCGGCGAATCGTATCGGAGTTAATCAGCAGTGCGAGCGCGAGCCCGGCGACCAGGCGAATGAGCACTGTGACGAAGGTCAGCCAGAAGACGGTGTTGTACAGCACCCGCCCGAACCGCGGCTGACCGAGCAGGCGCAGATAGTTGTCGATTCCGATGAACGTGCCGCCGGTGCGGATTTCGAACAGGCTGATGTCGAAGAAGCTCAGCCAGATATTGTACAACGACGGCAGCAGGAAGAATGCCGCGAGGATGGCGATGCCCGGCCCCACGAGCAGGTAGGGGCGAATCGTTCGTCGCCACGAGTGCAGTGATCGCTGTCGGTGTCGGCGTGTGCTCATGTCGCGCATGTGTGCTCGCTGGAGCCGCGCTGAGCGGCGGCGCGGGGGCCGCCGCTCAAGCAGGTCAATCGCCCCTCTCGTGTCGGCTGTTGCCGTGCGGTCAGTCGAACAGCAACTCCTCCAGCTCAGCGATCAGCGCGGACGCCGCCTGCGCGGGGGTTCGCTCGCCGCTGTACACCGAACCGAAGTGCCGGTTCGTCGCCGCCCACATGCCGCTCACCGGTGCGGGAGAGCGGATGTACTGGTCGAAGGTAATCGCGTGCGGCAGCTGATCGGCGTAGCCCTGCTCGCCGGGGCCGAACTCCAGCTCGCCGAGCGCCGGCACCTGC
This sequence comes from Spirochaetales bacterium, assembly GCA_007135605.1. GTDB lineage: Bacteria > Spirochaetota > Spirochaetia > DSM-27196 > SKKC01 > SLAN01. Next base: position 1,842 of record SLIN01000126.1, read on the forward strand.
GCGGGAAACTGCGGATAGACCTCGAAGGTGTCGCGGCTAATCAGGTGCTGCAGGAGTTCCCACGCTTCCTCGGGATGGTCCGTGTTCGGGTTAATCGCCAACGCGCGTCCGCCGAGATGTGACACGCGACGCACCGAGCCGCGCGGTACCATCGCCGTTTCCAGCACGCCGCCGGCCTGCTCCTGCGATGCACGGAAGGTCGCCGGGGGAAAGAAGCTCATCGCGAAATCGCCGCGAGCGAGCCCTCCGACGAGCTCGGGGTTACCCCAGCTGTCGATGCCGATGAGCGTGCGAGGGGAGGCTCCGGACTCAAAGAAGGCGTTGAAGTTTCTCATCGCTTCTTCGATATCCGCCTCGGTAACCCCGATACGCCATTCGCCGTTGTGTTCCTCGACGAGGAACTTGTCGTGGCTCCACAGGTAGTAGTTGACGAGAAACCACATGCCGCTGTCGGAACCACTTCCGGCCGGGAAACCGAACCCGTATTGTCCGGCCGGCTCAGAAAGGACGACCGCCGCCTCGAAGAACTCCTCCCAGGTGTCGGGGAACTCGCTGATTCCGGCTTCCTCGAAAAGGTCCGGGCGGTAGGCGATGGTGAAGGTATCGACGGTCCAAGGGATTCCATAGATGGAACCGTCGACGGTACCCAATTCGGTGCCGAGAAAGCCGTCGAGTCCGGCGCCCGGCGGATCGGCGGCGATCAGCGAGTCGAGATTCATGACCAGATCGTCGCGGCCGAGGTCAGCCGTCCAAACGAACGCCAGCTGCAGCACGTCCGGACCGCCACCTGCGTGGCTCTCGCGAATGAACTGGTCGAGCGCATCGCCCCACGGGACGGACTCCACGTTAACGGAGATTCGATCGTGCATTTCGCTGAACTCATCGACGGAGTCGAACAGTCCGCCGGTCTCGTCGGGCGGATCGTTCTGCCGGAACGTGAGATTCACGTGATCGGGATCTTCTGCTGCTCCGCGAGCGAATACCGCTGTCGCGGCCAGCAGGATCGCGAGAACGCACAGAACGCGTTTCATAAATGGTCGCATATACACCTCCTCGACCTTCGATAGAAAATCCACTCTATATCTTAGGATCGCTTCGGCCGCGCCGGGTAGTTACCCCGGGTACTCAAACGGTACCGCCGCGCCGGTACTTAAGTAATAGTACCGCCCGGCCGCGCCACCGCGCCCGGGGCGCCACAACGTTCACTCGTCGCGCGTTCTGTGATAGCTCAGGTTTGCCTCCTTCGCCAGCCGCACCGCCTGCGATCGCTTGTGCACATGCAGCTTGTCGTAGATCGTCGAGACGTAGTTCTTTACCGTCTGCTCGCCGAGGCACAGCGTTTCGGCGATATCGCCGTTATCGTATCCGTCGCCCATCAAGGCAAGCACATCCTTCTCGCGCCGGCTCAACCCCGCGATGAACTCCGAGGCGCCGCCGCCCGCCCCGCCGCCGCCGGCAGCGCTCGAGGCCACGAGCTTCCGTGCAACCGCCGGCGAGATCGTCACACCGCCCTGCCGCACCGCCTCGATAGAGGCGATGAGCTCGCCCGGCGGGGTGTCCTTGAGCAGGTAGCCGTCGGCGCCGAAACGCAGGGCGCGGTGGACGTACTCATCATCATCGAACTTGGTGAGTATCACGATATGGGTGGTCGGCATCGCCTCTTTGACTCGCCGCGTGGCCTCCACCCCGTCGACTTCGGGCATGCGCACATCCATCAGCACCACATCCGGCGCGGTGGCGAGCGCGAGCTCGATCGCCTGCCGTCCGTCGTATGCGGTCCCGATGACTTCGATATGGGGGGCATCCATCTGCAGTAGCTTTCGCAGGCTTTCGACGAACAGCACCTGATCGTCGACGAGCAGCACCTTTGTCCGTGTCATCGCAGCCTATTCCCTCAAGTTGCCTTGTTGTTTTCGCGTCTCGCCGAGCGGAAGGGTAACCCTCAGCCGAAATCCGCGCCCGTCCGAATGCCAGTACAGCGACCCACCCACCGACCGCGCCCGCTCGGCCAGCCCCTGTAGACCCATCCCGGGCTCGAAGTCGACGGGGCCGCGGCCGTCGTCATCGACCGTAACCGTTATCACCTCGTCCTCGCGCCAGAAGGTAAGCTGAACTGCCGAGGCGCGCCCGTGGCGGAAGGCGTTTGTCAGTCCCTCCTGCACCGCGTGGTAGATAACCGTGTCCACCGGCGAATCCGCCCTCCAGTGCGCATTCGCGAAGTTCACACTCACACGGACCCCGGTGGCCTGCTCGAAGTTGCGGGCAAGGCGAAAGACCCCCTTCGGTCCCCTCACGAACGAAGGATCGTCGGCTCGTCTCAGCGCACGAAGCGCGTAACGAGTTTCATCGAGGGCGGTTTGCGCCTGCTCGAGTACGCTGTCGAGCGCGCTTTCGAGCTGCGCCGGATCGCTTCGTGTCAGCCGCCGTGCCAGGCGGGCAATCATGATGATATTCGTCATCGAATGGCCAACCACATCATGAATGTCGCTTGAAATGCGTTTTCGTTCGTTCTCGCGGGCCTCTATGTCGGTGAGCACCGCGTAGTCCTGAAAGCCTACGTTCGCCTTGGTCAGTTGATCGATCGAGGCATCGAGCCGAGCCAGCCGCGCGCGCTGGCGTCGGTGGCGAGTCCCCATCAGCTGTAACACCACCGCCGCCGCGAGCACCACCGCCGGGGCGAGGGCGAGCACGATCAGGTCATCGCCTCCGGCCGCTTCCACGGTCACCGACCACGCGGACACCGGAGCGCTGCGGCTTGCCACCGCAAGCGCGATCGCCACCGCTCCCGACGTCGCCCCGGCTGCCGTCGGTAGCAGCAGCCCCGCCTCCAGCGTCACCGACATCAGCAGCAAGAGGTGCGGGCCGATCTCCGCCTCCATCGCGTAGGAAGCGGCGAAGGTGAGCACGAAGCGGAAGAAGAGTATGACCATGCGCGCACGCGCATCACCGAGCAGCGCAAGCACGATCGACAGCGCAGCCGACACTACGAGCACATACGGCAGCTGCACAGACAGGTGCTCGGCGTGCACAAGCTCCTCGCGCACGAAAGTGAAGGTAACGTAGGCGCCGGTGTGCAGCAGCACCGACACCGCCGCCACACTCCAGCCGATCCGGTCGGAATCTTCGCCGCTACCGGCGGCACTCTCCGAGTCGGGAAGGAACCCGATATCCAGCCTCTCTTCGAACTCCTTCATGTAGTCTGAGTATACACGATCGCCGCCGGCGAGTGACCGCGCGATCTCTTGCGTCGATGCTTCCGCTTCGCTCCGCGAAGCGCCCGGCTCGATCGCCATTCCTTCGGTACGCATCGCTCTTTCACGCTTCAGTTGCACCTACCGGCTCCAACAGGCACTATCTTCGAATCATGACCTACGTGGCGCTCTTGCGGGGAATAAACGTCGGCGGAAAGAACAAGATTGAGATGAGGCGGCTGAAGGGTTCGTTCGAACACGCCGGCATTGGCGAGGTGGAGACCTACATCAACTCCGGCAATATTGTCTTCGCCGAAAACGACCGGACGCCCTCGGAGATCGAATCGGCGATCGAAAAGCTCATCCTCGATGATTTCGGTCTCGAAATTCCGGTCGTGCTTCGCAGCTTCGACGAGTTCGAGTCGATCGCCCGCGCACTTCCGGACCACTGGACCAACGACTCGTCGGCCAAAAGCGATGTGCTGTTTCTCTGGAAAGAGATCGATAATGAGTCGCTCCTCGAGCATCTGACGGTCACGCCGGACGTCGACGAGGTCCGGTACATCCCCGGCGCGCTGCTGTGGTCGGCGCCGCGCGAACACGCGAGCCGAAGCGGCCTCATGCAACTCGCCCGCTCCCACTACTACCGGAAGATGACCGTTCGCAATGTGAACACCACCCGGGCGATATACGCGATCATGCAGCAGCGGAGCGAACGGACGTAATCCGCGATTTTGCCGGCGGACGCAGCGCTCGATACCTACCAGATCGTCTCCACCAGGCCCGATCCCCGTATCTCACGATCCCGCGTTACCAAGGGCAACTTGTGACGGATGGCCGTCGCGGCGAAGACTCGATCGAACGGATCCGCCTGAGGCAACGAGAGCTCAACGGCCTTCGCGGCGATCTCCGCATCAACCGGCAACACGCTGAAGTGTGCCGAAAAATCACTCAGAAACGGTGCGAGCGGTTCGGTGATGACCACCCGCTGTCGTGATGTAAGCAAGGCGAGCTCGAACAGCATCAGATCCGAGATACAGATTCCATCCCGATCCAGTGGTGAGATGCGATCCCGTGCCGTTGCGCTCAGGCGCTCATCACCCTGAACCAGCCAGAGCGCCGCATGGGTATCCAGGAGTACGCTCACAGCTTGGACACCCATGCGTCTTCAGCAAGTGTGGGTCGGTCGAGATCGTCATCGGAACGGACGATCCGGTCGCTCATTGAGCCGTAGACGGGCCGCGCCTCCGGGACCTCCGCCGTGAGCACGAGGTTGCCTTCGCGGGTCTCGATTATCACGGTTTCTCCAGCCAAAGCCGCCCGCCGTACCTTCGGGAACTCCCGCAGGAGCGTGCTCACGTTCGTTCGCATGTCAAATAATTTGACATATTCTGCCGATGATATCAAGGAGTCCAGCCGGCTCATCTCGGGCCGGCTCACTCAATCGCTTCTCTGAAGACTCCGGGCGCATCCTGAATTCCGCGGACGAGCCTCGCGCTGTCCGTATCGAACGGAAGAATTGACATTACCGACAGCAGCTCATCGAACTGTCTGCGACGCTCCGCCCGATCGCGCAACTTTGCAGTACCGGCATTGATTTCGAACACGACGACGGTGGGAATGCACACCTGCGACGGCGGAGTTGCCAACAGACGCTCGCCGACTCGCCCCTGTCCACGGAAAAAGTATACGAGAGTATTCGTGTCCAGCGGGTAGATCAAAGCGATTCTCTCGGGCTGTCGCTGCCGTGTGTGGAACGAAGCTCCTCTGCGCACGGGACGTCGGACCAGCTACCGGAAAGCTCGCGCACGCTCGAAGGCCACTCCGTTTGTGTTTTCTCGACGATTAATCGGGCGACCCAGCGGCTCACCGGAACGTCTTCGGCTTCCGCCGCGCAACCGCGCTCCGGCCGCTTGCTCCGTCCCGGGCGACCGCCATTGCCGCGCTCCGCCCGCCCGCCCGGCCGGCGCGACCGCCACTGCCGCGCTCCAGCCGCCCGCCCGCCCGGCGCGACCGCCACTGCCGCGCTCGCACCTGCCTCGAGAACCATGGAAAGCTACATGCGAAGTCTGCCGGTGTTCAGTTGCCTGTATCGGCAGGCGAAGGTCATTGCGAATCTGAGCATCGGCGATTATACTTCCAGTATGTCGACGATTCCTCGACATACTGGAAGCGTACCTCGGATCGATCCGATACCGGCGGAGCCCATCTTCGACTATGTCGCCCTGAGCGAGGCACTATCCCAATACAGAAGACCGCGCGATCGCATAACCCGTTTACTGCGAACCGGCCGGATTATTCGACTCAAAAAGGGACTCTATTGCCGCCCCGACGAGCTGTCTAACGGTGTTCTCCACCGGGGGGTAATCGCTAATCTGCTCTACGGCCCCTCATATGTATCGTTGCAGACGGCACTTTCCGCCTATGGAATGATTCCGGAGGAAGTGGTGCACCTGACATCGATAACTACCGGTAAGGCCAAGCGCTACAACACGCCGATCGGGGCATATCTCTATCGCGCCGTCAGCCCGAGCTACTACTGGCGCGGTGTCCGCATCGTGGGTGGTGAGCGCTATGGGAGACATATGTGCGCAAGCCCGGAGAAGGCGGTAGCGGATATCGTATACTTCACTCCGGGTTTGAGGACCGAGCAAGCAGTAGCGGACTTCCTGTTCGATGATCTCCGCATCGGGGAGGAAGAACTGTGCCGGCTCGATGCCGAAGCCTTCGCACACATCGCCGCCGGCGCCAATAAACCCGGCCTGAGCGCGTGCAGTAGCCTTCTCCGGGAGTTGACAGGATGAACGCAGCCATACTCGACCTCGTCGCACGGCGGAAGCCCGTTACTGTTGAGGATTACGACAGGGCGCTCCGCGAAGCTATTCAGTTCGTCGCGCTTCTCGGACTCTGGCGCGCGAGGTTTTTCGAGCACGCGGCCTTCTACGGCGGTACGGCATTGCGAATACTCCATGGGCTGCCGCGATTCTCTGAAGACATCGATTTCTCGCTCTTGGAGTCGGATAGCGATTTTTCGCTTCGGTCATACTTGGATGCGGTGAGCCGCGAGCTGGAGGCGTTCGGTTTTACGTGCAGCGTGCAGGGGCGGGAACGCCCTTACGGCAGTAGCATGGAATCCGCCTTCGTTAGGGCGAACACAAGAAAGCACATTCTTCAAATTACACCCACCTCCGGACTCGCCGAACGGTTACCCACGAATCAGCTTCTGAAGGTGAAGCTCGAATTGGATACCGAGCCACCCGGCGGCTTCTCGACCGAAGCGCAGGCGGTGATCGATCCGGTCCCGTTTCATGTGCGCACCTACGTGTTGCCGGATCTGTTCGCGGGAAAAATGCACAGCGTGCTGTGCAGACGATGGGGAACACGGGTGAAGGGGCGCGACTGGTATGACCTGATCTGGTTTCTCCGGCGCGGGACCCCCTTACACCTGGAGCACCTGCAGGAGCGCATGCGGCAGTCCGGAAACTGGACGACAGAAGAGCCTCTCGACCTCCCGGCCTTTCGTCGCATCTATGAAGAAACAGTGGCTCAAACAGACTTTTCTCGTGCGGTGCAGGATGTCCTCCCGTTCATAGCCGACCAGAGAGAGCTCGACGGTTGGGAGCAGGCGCTGTTCCACTCTCTAAGCGAACGATTTCGCTCGCTGTAGCAATCTATTCGGTGCCGGCGCCGGCTCAACCAGGCACACCCGCAAGCGCGGGGCGAAGGGGTTGATCGACATGGTCAGCGTCTGGTTCCGGCACACGCACGCGGTGCGCCGCGAGTAGCACCGGGACCCGCAGCGACATCGAAGGCTTCTCAGGGCGTTCCCCCACCGGCTGCCTCGCTCGAACGCGCTCTTAGGCGATAACGCAGGAGGCCCGATTCGCCCCGGTCGCGACCAAGCGCCCCGAGCCGGCGGGGTCGGGCTCTTC
>SLIN01000333.1 GCA_007135605.1 Spirochaetales bacterium
CGTAGCTATCGTGTCCTGCCTCCTCGAGGAGATTCAGTCCACTTCTGACCTGCCACGGATCTCCGGAGGCGAGCAGCTTCTCGAGAATTTCGAGTGTCGATGCATCGTTCAGGCTCAGGTCGACCGCTTCCACGCGCCGGCGGCTGAGCGACCGGCGTAACGCGCTGCCATAGGCGCGGTAGAGGCCGATACCGACAAGTCCGCACAGCAGCATGACGCCGAGGGTCAGATAGACGGCGTAGCTCGTTCGAAAGCCGGGAACCTGCGCGAAGAGCATGAGCAGCACTCCGGTGACCCCGTAACTCAGCGGAATGCCGATGCCCTGTGCGAAGGTATGCACCGCCTCCCGCTCGTGGGCCGGCAGCGGCTGGAACGCGCTTTGAACCGAGGTTTTCGCGAACCCGGAGTAGGCCATGTAGTCGACGAATTGCGTCGCGACAATCAGGATAAAGAATGCGCGTCCGGTACCATCCTCGATCATGCCGGCGATGAGTGCGAGCACGAGCACGATACCGCCACCGAGTGGACTGCCGGCTACGCCGAGGGGCATTCCGAATCGCAGCAGCAGCCGTCCGGCCACGAATATCAGAAACAGAAAGCTCAGGCCGGTGGTTCCCGCCTTGATCAGGCCGATAAAGCGGCTGAGCTCCGCCTGCTCGGGAAAGAAGTTCTGCGCCTCCGAGTAGACGAGATACTGAACCAACAGAGAGACCGCCGAGCTGATCAGTTGATAGCCGAATACGAGCAGGGTATATCGCTTGCTGATGATCGCCTTCAGTGCGGAGAAGCCGTGTTCGTGTGCGTGGTGACGCTCTTCGGAGAGGTGGGCGAGATGCTCTTCGTGCGCGAGATGCCGCACTCCGATCAGGTGAACGAATACGGCCGCGGCGAGCATCGAAACTCCTCCCAGAAGAAGGAGTGCTTCCAGCGATCCGAGCAGTTGCGAGAGGGGTACGACGAGTATACCGGCGAGAACGACCGCAAGGATCTCCGCCCCCGTTATCCTGGGATACTGGGCCTTGATCGTTCGTGCATCGTACATTTCGGCGGCCTGGGCCCCGCGGAGCATCATGCAGTAGAGACTGCCCATGGTGTTGACGACCATGAGCACGTAGATAATCCAGCTCGCATTGGGAATCAGAAGGAGTGGATAGAGTGCGAAAAAGAGAAACGCGAAGGTGAGCACCGTTCCCGTACCGAACTTCGAAAGCGGCATGTGCTCTTCGAGCCAGTTGAAGACGACGGTGAAGAGCGGGATAATCACGCCGGCGAGCACGTAGACGGTACGGAGTCCGGCCGACCCGAACTCCAGCACGAGGAGGGTGTATGCGACGTTGTACAGCAGGCCGAATGCGAGCCCGATAAAGAAGGCCTGGCCGATCAGCAAACCGATACCGGCCGGGGCGGAAGGATTGCGGCCGCTGCCGGGCGTGTACGGTGTGAGTGCTTCGGATGTAGTTGACACGGATTACCCTCGACTAAAGCGTATGCATGTGGCGGTTCGCCTGCAAGCGCGGGGGGCAGCCCAACCCCGTGGCGTAGCTCAACCCCGTGGCGTAGCTCAACCCCGTGGCGTAGCTCAACCCCGTGGCGTAGCTCAACCCCGTGGCGTAGTTCAACCCCGGGGGCGTAGGTCAACCCCGGGGGCAACCGCCGACATCCGGATCGAGATGCTCGTCGGCAGGACGATTCGCTGTGGTTTGCTGTCGTCCGTACCGCTCATTCGTTGCATGAGTCGATCGACGGCCGCCAGTCCCATTCCTGCCGCCGGTAACGCCATCGTCGTAAGGGGAGGATTCAGGTACCGGCTCAGGTAATCGTCGTCAAACCCGACCACCGACACGTCATCCGGGACGCGAACGTGTGCCTCTCGCAGCGCGAAAATCGCGCCGTAGGCGATCACATCGTTTCCGGCGAACACGGCGGTCGGCGGCGGTCTCCGTTCGAGCAGGCGCTTCATCGCACGGTAGCCGCTGTCTTCGGAGAAATCGCCGATTTCGAGCAGATCGTCGCCGTGGCCGAGCCGGTGCCGTGCGGCCGCATCGAGATATCCGCGAATCCGCTCGCGAGTCGCGTTATAGTGCGACGGCGCATGTGCGATCATCGCAATCCGCTCGTGTCCGAGCCCGTGCAGGTAATCGACCATGTCGCCGGCCGCCTTGTGATTGTCGATAAACACCTGATCGGCCGGTGCGTCCCCGATATCGTCAAGGCTGACGACCGGCACGCCGATGTCGAGCAACTGCTCGAGCTGTGGGTCGTCGTCGCGCGTGTTTATGAGAATGACTCCGTCGAATCGGTCACGAGCAACCAGCTCGCGGTAGTCAATCTCGCCCGACTGCGAGATCGGCTGAATAACCAGCTGTACTCGGTGGCGATTCACCGCCTGAGACATTCCTTCCACCGTTCGCACGATGAACGCATCGGTGTAGACGTACTGACTGTGGCGAATATAGAGCCCGACCGATCGATTGCGCACCATCGCCACGCGGCGCGCATTCACATCCGGTTCGTAGTTCAGCTTCTCGCACGCTTCGAGAACGCGCCGGCGCGTTTCTTCGGAGATGTGTTTCCCCGGAGTATTGTTGAGGACGAATGACACTGTCGTCCGCGAGACGCCGGCCGCACGGGCCACATCCGATGCGGAGACTTTCTTTCGCTTCATAGGCGATCGCCCGTATCGAGTTCGTTCTCGCAACTTGCGATAGCTGCTGCATATCCCCGTGCCGTTTGCGCTATCGCTGTCATCGCTTATTCATCGTTCCGGCCTTGCGGCGCTAATCCTGCGGAGCGTTCGAAATCATGTGCACTGTACGGCCGTGGCAGGTATCTCCCTGTATCGGCGTCAATCCGCAAAGCCGGCATCGATGGCGGGCAGAACGTCGTCGAGGCTTTCACCATGCGTCCAGTCGACCATTCCGGTCCAGAAGGTACCGGTACCGACGGCGCCCGGCATGAGTGTGGACGCGTCGAAACGAACCGTATCCGCGGCCTCGAGAATCTCCGCGTAGCGGCGGTCGATCGACGGGTACCAGTCGAAGTCGACGTCCCGGTGCGGTGCGACGAATCCACCTTGCTCGAGCCACCCACGGGTGCTCTCGCCGGTGGCGAGATAGCGCATAACCGCGCGGACCTCGGGACGATCCTGCATCGCGCCCATAATCTCGCCGGTGACGAGCACCGGATCTCCGAACGCGTCATCTATGTGCGGGAGGTAGAAGAAGTCGATGTCGCCCTCAGGTCCGACTTTCGTTCCGTCCGGCATGTACGCCTCGATTAAACTCGCCTGGCGGTGCATGAGCGCCTGTGGTGGATCGGTGAGTAGCGGATTCGCTCCGTCACCGTACGGCACGGTGAGAATGCCGGTTGTCCCGCCGAGCACGTAGTCCCTGTTAAACCAGATCTCCGAGAGCACATCGAATGCTTCGCGAACCTCGGGGCTGTCGAACTGAACATCGTTGGTCACCCACGCGTCATAGACCTCGGGCGGATGGATGCGCAGCATGATGTCCTCGATCCAGTCGGTGCCGATCCAGCCGGTTGCACCGGCGCTCTCCATGGCTATCGACCACGGTCTATAGCCGTCGGCGACCATCCGGTCGGAGAGAGCGATCATCTCATCCCAGGTCCCGGGAATCTCGTAGCCTTCGGCCTCGAAAACGGCAGGTGGATACCAGACAAGCGACTTAATCTCGGTGCGATACCAGACGCCGGCGACATCGCCGTCGATCTTGCTCATTTCGATCCAGCTGTCGGCGTACTGCTGCTCCAGGAAGTCTATATCGAGCCATGCGTCGAGATCGTAGACGTGTCCCCGGGCGTGCAGATCTTCCATGAGCCCGGGCTGAGGGAACGCCGCAATATCGGGCGGGTCGCCCGCCTCTGCGCGAACGGTGATCAGCACTTCGAAGTCGCCCGATCCCTCATAGTCGACCATGATTCCGGTTTGCTCGATGAACGGCTCGAGCGCCGCCCGGAAGCGCGTCGCGTCCTCGTCGACATACTCTCCGAATATGGTGACCTCGGCCCCCGAGAGATCTTCTCCGTCGGTCCACGGATTGCCGGTCGGGTTGGTCGCCTCAGTCTCTTCCTCGGGCGCTCCCCCGGCCAGCGCCATAGGCGCGATCAGCGCGAGGGCTACCACGGTGACCACGAGGAGCGCGAAAATACCTCGCATGCGGTTAACCTCATTCTCAGTCGTGCATGCAGTGGATAGTCGGTACGATACCGCCTTGAACCGCACGCCGGGCGGACACCGGTAAACTCCTCTGCGGGTACCGGACTACCGGCCTGCGCCCGCAATGTCACCAACCGTCACCCACAACCGCCGGTCATTCCGGAGGCGTTACTAACAAGATTATATGCCTCTGGTTCCCGAATTGACAAGAAAAAATGTCTCCCTGCGAGTTTGGCGGAACTCAGTTCTGTCCTGCGCTGCCCCGGCGACTCTCGACGGCTCGGGCGGTTGGTTGCCGTCGCGCACCGGGCGCTACCGGTTCGTGGAGCGATGCCCGGCAACGCGGGCCGGCGGCGACCGCCGGCCGGTCGAAAGCGTTGCGGATAGCCGGCGTCGCCGCCGGCCGGTCGATCTATGCGAGCCCGTCGAACCCGACGGTGATGCGTGCCGCACCCCGACGGATCGTGAACGCGATCTGCGAATCGGCCGCGCCGACGAGCCGGTAAAACTCGTCGATGCGTGCGATCGGCGAGGCGTCCACCGCTTCGATCACGTCGCCGGCGCGTATGCCGGCTGAATCGGCGTCGGAACCGGCCACGACGGAGGTCACGACGACACCGGTTCGGTCGGCGGCGAGTGCGTGGCGTTCGCGGAGGTCGTCGTCGATGTCGGTGACGATGAAGCCGGGCCACAGGTCGCTCGCCGCCGGCGCGGCCTGCCCCGCCTCGCGCCGGGCGATGTCGACGGCGATTTCGCGCTCGGCGCCGTCGAAGATCACGGTGAAGCGGGCGCGGGCGCCCGGCGCGAGGTCGCCGACCCGCCGGCTCGCCCCGGAGGCGTTACTCACGCGGTTGCCGTCCACGGCGGTGATCAGGGTGCCGGGGCGCAGGCCTGAGCGGGCGGCGGGGGAGTCGCGGTAGACGTTGAGAACGAGCGCTCCGCGTGTCTCCTCGATACCGAGCTGCTCGAGGATGCGCGAGCCGACCTCGCTTCCCGAATCGGTGAGACTGACCCCGAGCCATCCGTAGATGACTTCCCCTGCTTCGAGGAAGTTATCGATGGCGCGCATCGCCTGGTTGATCGGGATTGCGAAACCGAGCCCGACGCTTCCTCCCCCGGCGGATGCAATCCAGGTGTTGATGCCGACGACCTCTCCGCTCGAAGAGACGAGGGCGCCGCCGGAGTTACCGGGGTTGATGGCCGCATCGGTCTGTATGTAATCGGTGTAGTCCGGTATCGGCGAGCGCGGGTCGGGTCGTCGTCCGGTTGCACTCACAATACCGGCGGTCACCGTGCTTTCGAAGCCGAACGGATTGCCGATCGCCAGCACCCAGTCACCGACATGCAGCTGCGAGGAATCGCCGAGATCGGCAATCGGCAAGCTCTGCCGGGTCGAAACTCTCAGAAGGGCGAGGTCCATCCGCTCATCGCTACCCACGATTTCGGCGCTGAACTCGCGTTCGTCGTAGAGGCGTACCTGGATCTCATCGGAACCGTTGACCACATGGTGATTCGTAAGGATGTAGGCTTCGCCTCCGTTCTGGCGCACGATCACACCTGAGCCGAGTCCGGGCCGGCGGAATTCGCGTTCTTCGAGCTCGGGACGGCTCCAGGGGTCGAAGAACCAGTCGAACGGCGAGCGAAAGCGGGGAAGCTGCTGCCGGATCACTTCGACCGTGTTCACCTCGACGACGGTTGGAAGCACCCGCGCAGCTACGTTCCGAAACGACCCGGGGCCTTCGGCCGCTACGAGCTCGGCACCGTTGGACGCGGGCGGGTCACCGACCGGTGAATTGCCCGGAGCCCGCGATTCCTGCTGTCCGGATGCCGGGAGACGCTGCCACGGGTCGGACGACACCGGAACGTAAGAGTCGCTCCGTGCCTCGAGTCCGGCGTGATAGTACTCTTCGGCGATGGTCCGGGCGAATCCGAGCGCGTTACGGTAGCCGCTCCAGTTTCCGATGAAATAGCCGACGACAAACGACAACACGATCGTCGCGACCACAAGGGCGACGACAAAACGATTTGCTCCAGCATTGTTTTCTGATAGTTTCGGTAGTCGCATAGCGCACCTCCGAAATCAAAATCCCGGAGGTGCGCAAAGGGTTACAGCTCACATTGCCGCGCGGGCATATGGACGCCGCGTGGGCATCTTCGCCCCGCGCAGAGCGCGGCGAGTTACAGCGACTCGATACCGATAGTCATCTCACGACCCTGGCGGATTATGCTCATGACCATCTGACCGCTCGATTCCGCCGCCTGCGCGAAGAAGCTGCCGGCGCCGTCGATCTCCGTACCGTCGACCTCGGTGATAATGTCGCCGGGACGAAGCCCCGCACTTGCGGCAGGACTCTCCGGTGCGACGTTCGCGATAATCGCTCCCTCGAGATCGGACGGCATGCCTTCTCGTTCGCGAATCTCGTCGGTAAGCGGTACCGTATGGAATCCGGGCCACAGGTCGTCTGCCTGTCCGATTTCATCTTCGGGCCCGCGCCGATCAACCGTGACCTGAATGCGGCGTTCCTCACCGCCGCGAATCACGTCGAACTCGACTTCCTGGCCCGGTTGCAGCGCGCCGACGGCTCGCTGCAGCTCGAGGCTGCTGGTAACAGCCTGACCGTCGACGGCGGTCACGAAATCGCCCGGCCGGATTCCGTCGCGGGCCGCCGGCGAATCCATATAGACGCCGTGAATAAGCGAGCCCCTGTCGTCGTCGAGGCCAAGGTCGATTGCCAGCGGACCGTCGACATCGTCCACATCTCCGATGCTCACTCCGAGCCAACCGTAGGTGATTTCGCCTTCTTCGATGAACTGGTCGACGGCAACGGCCACATTGTCGATCGGAATCGCGAATCCGAGTCCGACATTCCCGCCGGTCGGTCCGCCGGCCGCAATCCACGTGTTGATGCCGATAATCTCGCCTTCCATGTTGGCCAGGGCGCCGCCGGAGTTGCCCTGGTTGATCGCGGCGTCGGTCTGGATGTAGTCGACGTACTCGGCGACCGGAGTGCCCGGTCCGGCCTGTCGTCCGGTGGCGCTAATGATGCCGGCGGTTACCGTACTTTCGAAGCCGAGCGGATTACCGACGGCGATCGCCCACTGTCCGACGCGAACGTTTTCCGATTCGCCGAGGCTCGCCACCGGCATTTCGGCATCGGTCTGGATCGAAATGAGCGCGAGGTCCTGCAGCTCGTCGGAGCCGACGACCTCGGCATCGTACTGTCCACCGTCGTAGGTTGTGACCGTGATATCGTCGGCGTCGCCGATCACGTGGTTATTGGTGATGATGTATACGGTGCTGCCGACCTGGTCTACGATAACGCCGGATCCGAGGCCAGGCTGCTCGAACTCCCGATCGCCGTCATCGGGATCGCCGAAGAAGTCGAAGAAAGGAATGCCGCGCTCGGCTTGCTGCTCGATCACGCGCACGGTGGAGACTTCCACCACGACCGGGAGAACCGACTCGGCGACATCGGTGAATCCGCCTTCGCCGTTCTCGGGCAGGGGACTTGCCGCCGGGATTCTCGTGTCGCCGGGGTTGTTAATTGTGCGGGCCGGTGGTGAATTGCCGTTCGAGTTGGAGCCGGTTAATCCGACTATCAACCCGCCGGCAAACAGCACAACCGCCGCAGCGAGCGCGAAAAACGCGGTTTTCCAAGTGTTGCGTGTACTCATTAGCTTCTCCTTATTGTGTCCCCCCGTACACTAAAACCTACACATTGAAGCGCAATACGAAAAGGGGCGCGGAGGCGGTTACGATGGCCATCGAAACACGGTGCCGCAGCGCCGGGCGAGAGCGAGACGAGTTACACCGCGTAACCCCACTTGTGGCGTCCCGCCCCGGAGCGGTACCTTTGACCCCGAACACACCGCATGTCGATAAGCGAGCGCATCCGGCGCACCGGGCCGGCAAACCAGCTCATCCACCTCAGTCAGCGTATCGTGATACCCGGCCTCAGCGGACTGTCGGTGTACGAGGTCGGCCGCTTCTTCGTACTCGGTATCATGAACGGGTCGATGAGCACGCGCGCGGCGAGCATCGCCTACCGATTCTTCCTCAGCCTCTTCCCGGCGGTGCTCTTCGTTATTTCGCTCATCCCGTACGTGCCGGTTTCCGGCTTCCAGGAAGGACTCATTCAGCTTGTTACCGATCCGTTCCCCGACGAGCTCGCCGTTTTCATCGAAGGAACGATCCGCGATGTGGTGCTCAGACAGCGAACCGGCTTGCTGTCGGCAACCTTCGTGTTTTCACTCTATATGGCCACCCGCGGCGTTCTCGGAATCATCCGCTCGTTCGACGCCAGCTACCACGATTTCGACACGCATTCGCGCCCGCTCCAATGGGCGATCAGTATCGGCCTCGTTGTGCTCTTCGGTTCGTTTCTGGTGCTTGCAAGCGTGGTACAGATCGCAGGAGGCGCGGTCATCCGCTGGTTGCTCGAGCTCGGTGTGTTGCCGGGAGGTCTTTTCTCGGTTGCGCTCTACCTTGCCCGGGTGGTGCTGGTGGCGCTCCTGCTCTTCCTCGCGATCTCCTCGCTCTACTACTGGGCCCCCGCGAAAAGCGCGCGTGCCCGGTTCGGGGCGGCGGGCTCGATTCTGGCCACGATCGGTGTGCTCGCGGTAAACGCCGGATTCAATTTCTATCTCTCGAATCTCAGCAGGTGGAACGCGGTGTTCGGCTCGCTCGGGACGATAATAGTGCTTCTCATCTGGCTCTACGCGGC
>SLIN01000031.1 GCA_007135605.1 Spirochaetales bacterium
AAGCGGCTTATGGATATCGGATGCAACCGCGGACTGAGACACAGGAAAGGACTACCCGTACGTGGCCAACGGACGAGAACGAACGCGAGGACTCGGAAGGGTAAACGGCGTACCGTCGCCGGTAAGCGGAAATAGCGGTCGCAGGAGAACGTAAGTGGCGAAGACAACGAGAAGAAAGAAAGAAAAGAAGACCGTAGTCCAGGGAAACGTCTATATCCAGGCGACATTTAACAACACGATTGTGACGATTACCGATCGCGGTGGAAATACGCTGAGCTGGGCGAGTGCCGGAGGCCTCGGTTTTCGCGGCGCGAAGAAGTCTACGCCATACGCAGCGCAGACGACAGCGGAAATGGCCGCGCAAAAGGCGATGGACTTCGGCCTTCAGGAAGTGCAGGTCTACGTAAACGGTCCGGGTGTCGGGCGTGAGTCGGCGATTCGTAGTCTGGGGAATCTGGGACTCCAGGTGCGAAGTATCGAAGACGTGACACCGATTCCTCACAACGGGTGCCGGCCGCGGAAGAGCCGTCGCGTCTAAACGTTTGTCGGACATAAAGGGCAGAGTTGAAGTCCGACAAACTCTAGTCCGCGCAGGAAGTTACGCGCGCGCGACTCCGTTTTACGCTAACCGGACAACCGAAAAGGACGAATCGTATGGCAAGAAAGAATCTGTTGAAAGGCTTTAAGCGTCCGAAGGGGATCACCTTCGAGCAGAGCGAAAACAAGCCCGGATACGGGAAGTTCATCGCATATCCGTTCGAGCGTGGGTATGGCACAACGATTGGGAACACGCTTCGACGAATACTCCTCTCGTCCATTCAAGGGTATGCGATTACCGCAATACGGGTCACTTCGTACGATGAGGAGGGAAATGCGCACGTCCTTTCGAGCGAGTACGAGGCAATTCCGCATGTGCAGGAAGATACACCGGACGTTATCGCTAATCTGAAGCAAGTGCGTGTCAAGCTCGACGAAGGCACCGAACAGAAGACGATCCTGCTGGAGGCATCCAACGGCCGTGTTGTCACCGCCGCCGATCTCGAGGTTGAAGAGGGGATTGAGGTTCTGAATAAGGATCAGCACCTCATGACTCTCATGGAGCCTGCCAAGCTGGAGATCGAGCTTCAAATAGACTTTGGACGGGGGTACGTTCCGTCGGAGGTCAACGAGAAGTATGTCGAAGTGATCGGGACGATTCCGATAGATGCAATCTTCAGCCCGATCAAGCGAGTGAAGTACGATATCGAAAGCACCCGCGTCGGCCAACGCACCGATTATGACAAGCTTATACTCGAGGTCTGGACCGATGGGACGACGCGACCTGAAGATTCAGTTGCTGAAGCGGCAAAAATGGCGAAGGACCACTTCGGTATATTCATCAACTTCGACGAAGACGATCTCGATAGCGATGAAGATGTCGATGAGGATGAAGAACGGCTTCGGAAGTTGCTGGAGACGCCGGTTGAAGAGCTGGAGCTTTCAGTGCGATCAAGCAATTGCCTGAAAAACGCCAACATTAGAAGCATCGGGGACCTCACAGCTCGTACCGAGGAAGATATTGCGAAGACGCGCAATTTCGGAAAGAAGTCGTTGCTTGAGATCAAGGAGAAGCTCAAGGAGTGGAATCTGAGTCTCGGCATGACCGATTACAGCGAGATCAAGCGTGCGCTGCGCGACGCTTCTGTCAGCGGCGCGGCACAAGGCAGTCAGGAAGAGGCAGAAGATGAAGCATAGGATTGGATTCAATCGACTCGGTCGGAAACCCGCGCACAGGAAAGCGTTGCACCGAAATCTCGTCACGTCATTGGTGCGACATGAACGCGTTCGAACTACAAGCGCGAAAGCGAAGGAAATACGCCGTACCGCAGAGAAGATGATCACTCGTTCCAAAGTGGATAGCGTTCACAATCGGCGAATCGTCGGTAAGGACATTAAGGACCAGGAAGTGCTGGCGAAACTGTTCACCGACCTCGGGCCTACATACAAGAATCGTCCCGGCGGTTATACACGAATTCTGAAACTCGGCCCTCGAAAGAGCGATGGAGCAGAAATGGTCCTGCTCGAACTCGTTGGGCGAGACCCGGAAACAGAGGAGCCGAAGTCGGGTAAGCGGAGTCGGAAGAGGAGCGAGCGCTCCGAAGGGCAGCAGCAGGCGGAAGCCGAAAAGGCCGCTGCCGCGGAGCCTGCGAGCGACGCCGAGTCCGAGGAGTCGTGAGGTTCGCCGAGGCCCTGGTGATCGACGGTGTCGAACGCTCTCGGCCCTGAGATTGAGACCGGCGTCGCGATAGGGGCGGCGCAGAGCGTGCCGGAATGCAGTTCCCGCCATTTTCTAGCGACGCAACCGTGTGCACTGGAGCGGTGATTGTGTTAGACTGAACACAAGAGTATGCGTCCGGTTCAAAAAGTTAGCGTAAGCCTGTTAATCGCGATAACAGGCTTTAGTGCGTTCTCGTTTTTCGCATTTTCCGGTCTTTTCGACGCAATCGAGGCCTCGTTCTACAGTCCCCGTGTGCTCGCGAACTATCGCTCGGAGCTGACGAACGCGCATCGTGAGCTGGCGGAGTTTCGCGAAACCAATCTTGCACGGTTCTCGGCCGTCGTTGAGCAGCAGGAGATACGCAATCTTTATCAGCCCAATCAGACGCGCGGCGATATTGAGGCTCGTGCCGGCATCTTCCGTCGGATTGCGGATGATCGGACCGGATTCGTTGCGTCTGTTTTTCTCAATCGTGACGGAACTCAGATGCACTTCTCTTCTCGATCGGACGATTACACCGAAAGCGCCGGCATTCGGTCGTATCGGCCACTAGAAGAGATTGAAGATGGCGAGCGGTTGAGCGAACTGGCACTGGCGGTACCCGATGAAGCGGACATGGTGCTGGACGCCGAGACGTCGTCGCTCCTTTTTCGGCTCCCCGTTATGGACGTGAATGGCATCTGGCGCGGAACCGGATTGTTCATCTTCTCGTCCCGTTCATTTGCGAATCGATTGATCAACGCCGGAATAACCGATCCGGACCGGGTTATCGAGCTTGTCTCGCCCAACGGCATACTGTTGAACGTGACACGTGAGGGTAGGGACGAGCTCCGGGAAGGTGTAGCCGACTCATGGGAACAGTCGGCCGACGAGTCGCTTATACGGTTGGGCGGCGACCGCGATATCGTTGTACCCGTATTAGAACGATCCGATTTCCGGATCGGCTACGTCGTGCCTTCCCATGAGCTGGTGCTCAGCGATGAGCTGCAGGGCATTGTTCTGGCCGGAACGTTCCTGACGCTCTTCCTGATCGTCTTCCTTCTGTTGAACATCCGTCAGGATTCTACCGTTGTACTGTCTGAGCGCATAAAGCGGTTCCAGCTGGGACTACTCCGCGAGTATCTGGAACGTGGTGAAGAGCTCGATTGGCGAAGTCGAAGAGACGAGCTGCTCCGTCGGAAACCGGAGATGACTCGCCGGCTGAAACAAGGTATAGGGCGCGTGCGGGCTGAAGACCGCGAAAAGATCGACCATCTGGTTGATAAGAGCTGGGACGAGATTATCGACGTGCTCGGTTCGCGGCGTGACAGCGGTCGAAGTGCGACCGATCTGCAACAGATCGAACGCATGCTCGAACGGGTTATCGGCAATCTCGAGTCTCGTGGCATCGGCCTGCAATCTCCACGTACGGGAACACCCGATACCGCGGCACTCGAGGAAAGCCCAAGGACGCAGGAGCCTGCGGAATCGCGCCGCCGTAAGCCGGACCATGCGCCTGAAGCCGCGGGTAACGCAGAGCCGGCGACGGAGCTCGATGCGGCAACCGACACAGAGGGAGTCGAAGAGCTCGATGAGCTCGGTGCGGCAACCGATACAGAGGGAGTCGAAGAGCTCGATGAGCTCGATGCGGCAACCGACACAGAGGGAGTCGAAGAGCTCGATGAGCTCGGTGCGGCAACCGATACAGAGGGAGTCGAAGAGCTCGATGAGCTCGGTGCGGCAACCGATACAGAGGGAGTCGAAGAGCTCGATGAGCTCGGTGCGGCAACCGATACAGAGGAAGTCGAAGAATTGGGGGCGACGAGCGACGCGAGAGAGTTTTCCGAGCCCGAATCGGTAGACGATACCGAGGTGATCGGCGAGCTCGAAGAACTGGAGGAAGCTGAGCCTGTTGTTACAACGGACGGGCCCGAGGAGCTCGAGGAGGTCGAGCCGCTCGGCGACTTCGGTGCTTCAGACGAAGCTCTCGTCGATGAGTCGGATGAGTTGAGAAATGCCGACATACGCGACGAGGTTGCGGCAATCGTCGACGGCCCCGATCCGGCACGCTCGTCTTCGACAGTTGGCCGCGCGACGCTCGAAGGACAACGGATGACCGATGCCGGGCGATCGTACCCCGGCGAGTCGGGGACGTTCAATGAGGCCGGTGGTACTGTCGGGCCATCAGATATGGCGCAGTTCGAGACGGCAAACCGGGAGCGGGAGGCCGAGTCTGTGTCGAGTGCCCCCGCCTTCTTTGGGAACGGCGAGATCGTCTCACTTGAGAACGCGCGAGTGATCGCAGGCGAGCAGTCGATTGTATCGGACCCACGCGGTGTCTATCGGATCCGGGAAGACTTGTATTCTCGATCATCGGAGCGACGGGCGACTTCCGGAGAAGCGTCTTCGGATGGAGATACCGCGAGAAGGGAAGGAAGCGCACGGAGCGAACACGCTGTATTGCTCCTCGGCGATGTTGATATGAGGCCGCTGACCCGTCGCACAATCCCGACGCGTGGTGAGTCGAGTGGCCGCTCGGACGGCGTCAGAGATCGACCTGCAGAGGCCGAGGGAGCTGATTCAACTTCTGCTTTCGCCGTCGAGGGACTCGATTTCGACCGTTATCTGAGCCATTTCCGGGGCGACGAACCGGGTATCATGCGAGCCCTGATGCTTCTCACGCGGAGAGTCTACGCACGAGTCGCGATGATCGCCGTGCGGCGGGACAATGCCTATCGTACCGAGTACGGTATCGGTTTGAACGAGCACGAGAAGGAGAGTTTGCATATATCCGAGCGTTCGCAGTTTGCACGATCGATCCTGAACGAGGGGCAGCTCTATCGGTTTGAGGGACCGGTGACCGAACTACCTGACGTACAGGTGACCGGTGAGGATGCGTCTATCGCCGACTGTCGCTGCGTCGTCTTCGTGCCGATCAAGTTCCGCGGAAGTCGAGCGTACCTCGTGCTCGGTATGCGTGAGAGCGCCGGCGAATTGCGAGACATCGCGGTTGCCCTCGCCGAGACAATCCGGTCTCGATCGTCTCATCGATAGCGTTATTCCGCCTGATGTGCGGTAAGTGTACGTTGTAGTCCGTCGGCCGCACTCTCTCCGTCTCGAAGCGTTATGTCTTCGATGTACGCACGTTCACTCAGCTCTGTGTACAGATCGTCCACTCCTTGAAACGACGTTGGTACGCAGACGAACCGGTCTGCACCGGATGAGTACATGTAAACGAGCTTCTCGTCGTCTGCGGAGTAAATGAACCCGGCGTGTGTAAGTGAAGCCCAATCGATCTTCACGTCGTCCCCCGAGGGTGTCCTGCAGGTGACCCCGTAATCATCGGTCTGGATCCAGCTCTCCAAGTGGCCCTTGACGATCGAACGTAGCTTGTAGGCAATAAGTGCGACGCCGATCAGAATCAACAACCCTACAACCGTGGCGCCGCGGGCGGCGGCGAGCAACGCAGCGCCGACCATCAATGCAGCCAAAATGCCTCCAATCGTCGCCGACCGTCGGAACTTGGAATCGAGTGATGCGGAGTATCGGTAGATCATTGCAGCTTTACCTTCTTCCCTTTTCGATACATGGTTACGTGCGATTATGTTCACATTATACACAGACGGCGGTTGTCACGGTAATCCCGGCCCGGGCGGATGGGCATTTGTGCTCGAATACGACGGACATCGAATCGAGCGCAACGGCGCGGAATACGAGACAACGAATAATCGGATGGAACTCAAGGCGGTGATCGCCGGTCTCTCATACGTGAACGAGATCGGCACGAGTCCGGTAGGCTCAATGGCGGAGCGTGGCAGCGTGACCGTGTACACGGATAGCCAGTACGTCAAGAACGGAATGACGAGTTGGATTCACACCTGGCTCCGCAACGGTTGGAGAACGAGTGCGAGAAAGCCGGTCAAGAATCGGGACCTGTGGATGACTCTGCACGACCTGACCGAACAACTCGATGTCCATTGGGAATGGCTTCGGGGGCACGCCGGACATGACGGCAACGAGCGATGCGATACGCTCGTTCAGCAGGCGATACAGTCGCTGTAGCGGCAATCCTATGAGTTTGTCTGACATAAGGCATAAGGGCAGAATCGAATACCGGTAGGACTTGGTGCATACTCCCGGCGAGCCGCGTGCATTCCGATGTCGATGTATAGATCCGATATTCAGTTCCGAAGTGAAGTCCGACAAACTCCGAGGCTCTCCTTCAATCGTCAGGTCGGAATCCGCGGTATGTTGGGGCGGGAGGACCGGACGATGAACGTATTAAGCTTCGCTCCGGCTGGGTACCGCGGATACGTTGTAACCGTCGAGGTGGATGTCCGTCGTGGTATTCCCGGAACGGACGTAGTGGGGTTAGCAGGCGCCGCTGTGCGCGAAGCTCGCGAGCGTGTGCGTGCGGCGATCCGCAACGCCGCACTTCAGTATCCACGCGACCGGGTCTTGATCAATCTGGGCCCGGCCGACATTCCGAAATCCGGGAACCGTTTTGATCTCGGTATCGCTGCGGCCCTGCTCGAGGTCACAGGGCAGGGCTCGAAGCATGATAGGTCGGTTTCGATAATGGCACTCGGTGAGCTTTCTCTTGACGGTTCGGTACGGTCTACGCGAGGTGTCATCTCCGCGGTAGTCGCCGGAAAGAGTGATGGAATCAGTCGTTACGTAGTCCCATGGGATAATGTTCGGGAGGCGGAGGCGGTGGGGGGGGTATCGGTCTGTGGTATCCGTCACCTGCGCGAGTGGCCCCAGGTAGCCGATCGTGTGGTCGCGATGGGGCCTGCCGACGCGGACCACCCTCCGGCTGAGCGGAGGAGTACATTCCCCGACCTTGCCGACATACGAGGGAATCCAGTGTTGAAACGTGCCCTCGAAATCGCGGCGGCCGGCTGTCACCATCTTCTGCTGGTTGGTCCTCCGGGAACCGGAAAGACGATGGCAGCGTTGCGGCTCCCTGGCCTGCTTCCGACTCTCTCACCAGGTGAAGCGTTGGAAGTTACGAGGATCCATTCGGCGGCCGGTTCACACGACGGAAGTGACGGATTGCGGTGGGATCCGCCGTTTCGCTGTCCGCATCACAGCGCCACATTGCAGGGTATGGTGGGAGGGGGCAGAGAAGTTGTGCCCGGCGAGATTTCGCTCGCACACCGAGGCGTTCTGTTTCTCGACGAATTGCCTGAGTTCAGGCCGAGTGTGTTGCAGGCGTTACGAGAGCCGGTCGAAAGCGGTGTGGTACGAATACCACGCGCAGGTTCCGCGTATTCATTTCCGGCAGCGTGTCAACTTGTAGTGGCGGCAAACCTATGTCCGTGCGGAAATCTCGGTCGATCGAAGGGGCATTGCCTTTGCTCGGTCGCCGACATACAACGGTACTGGAAGCGCGTCGGAAGAGCGTTACTCGACCGCATCGATTTGCGGTGTCCGGTTACCGGTATTGATTCGGACGGTTTTCTGAAGAGCCCGGGAGAGGGGAGCGCCGCGGTGATTCAGCGGGTCTCGAGAGCGAGAGCGTTTCGTGACGCACGGCTCGATCTCGTGTCCAGTGGAGCGGTCGACGCGACGACCACCGGGCTGGGCGTCGAACGGACGGTACGCCGGTACGACTCCCCGGATGATTTGCGGCGGGAGCTTACACCATCGGCCCGAACGGTTATGGAGCGAGCTCGCGAGCGGCTCGGTTTCTCGGGGCGTGCTCTCGATTCGGTTCTCTGTGTGGCCCGTACAATCGCGGATCTCAGCGAAACTGAGCTCATCGATGGCGAGACGGTGGGCGAGGCGATTCAGCATCGCCGGCTTGGAGAAATCGAGGGGGTCTGGCAAGATTGGCAGAGTTCGCCGTCCAAGGCGTACTCCGAGTATGGCTGAAACGGAAAACTGAGATATGGGGCGATTCAAGGTACGATCCGATTATGAGCCAGCCGGTGACCAGCGGCGCGCTATCGACCTGCTGACCGAGGGAGTGTGTCGTGGTGATCGGTTCCAGACGCTCAAGGGGGTAACCGGAAGCGGGAAAACGTACACGATGGCAAAGATTGTTGAGGGGGTACAGAGACCTACTCTTGTTCTTTCTCACAACAAGACACTCGCTGCGCAGCTCTATCGTGAGTTCAAAGAGTTTTTTCCCGAGAACGCAGTTGAGTATTTCGTCTCCTACTACGACTACTATCAACCCGAAGCGTACGTGGCTTCTCGTGACCTCTACATCGAAAAGGACGCCTCGATCAATGAAGAAATAGACCGGCTTCGTCTTTCCGCAACTACCAGTCTGTTCGAGCGCAACGACGTTCTCGTCGTTGCTACCGTTTCGTGTATCTACGGTCTCGGGAGTCCGCAGCAGTACCGCGACATGCGAGTCCGGGTCGACGTGGGGTCTTCTGCCGATCTCCATGGTATCGGACGTAAGTTGATATCGCTGCAGTACGATCGCAACGACGACGTGTTGAAACGCGGCGCGTTCCGTCTACGCGGCGACGTAATGGAGATCTATCCGGCCTACCATGAAGACGAAGCGTACCGAATCGAAGTCGAATGGGATGAGGTTGAGCGTATTCGGGTATTCAATCCGCTAACGGGCGAGGTGACCGAGGAGCTTTCGACGGTGATGGTTTACCCGGCGAAGCACTTCGTTATGCCGGAAAACGAAATGCAGCCGGCGATGAAGCTGATTCGGGACGAGCTCGAGGAACGCCTCGAGCAGCTGCAGGCCGAAGGACGCGTCGTCGAGGCACAGCGGCTCAAGAGTCGTACCGAATACGATCTCGAGATGATGGAGGAAATGGGATACTGTGCCGGAATCGAGAACTACTCGCGACATCTCAGTGGAAGGGCAGAAGGCGAGCGTCCGGCGGTTCTGCTTGATTACTTTCCCGACCAGTTCCTTACGTTCATCGATGAGAGCCACGTGACCGTTCCGCAGATCGGTGGCATGTACGCCGGTGACCGTTCGCGAAAAGAGTCACTCGTTCAGTTCGGCTTCAGGTTACCGAGTGCATTGGATAACAGACCGCTGGTATATCACGAGTTTCAAGCGTTATTGAGCTCGACGGTTTTTGTGTCTGCGACACCCAGTAATGTTGAAGTTGAGCGAAGCACGCAAGTGGTCGAGCAGATTATCCGCCCGACAGGGCTCGTTGACCCCGAGATCGAAGTCCGCAGTACCGACGGCCAGATCGAAGACCTCTATAACGAGATCCGTGAACGCGTTGCTGCCGGAGAGAGGACGCTCGTTACTACTCTTACAAAGAAGATGGCGGAAGATCTCGCCGCGTATTTGGCGAATATGGGTCTCAAGGTGCGTTATCTCCACTCGGAAATCGAGACCATCGAACGTGTGGAGATTCTCACACAACTGCGCCAGGGAGCTTTTGACGTTCTTGTCGGTATAAATCTGCTGCGAGAAGGGCTGGATCTGCCTGAGGTCTCTCTCGTCGCAATTCTTGACGCCGACAAGATCGGGTTTCTGCGCTCGTCGACATCGTTGATTCAGACAATCGGACGGGCCGCGCGGAACGTACATGGACGAGTTGTGATGTATGCAGACAGGATCTCCGAAGCGATGCGCGAAGCAATCGACGAAACCGAGCGGCGTCGGCGAGTTCAGCTGGAGTACAATCGAGAACACAACATAACGCCACGGACGATTGAGAAAGTGATCCGGGACATTCTGGTTCGGGAGAAACAGGAGAAGGCGGCCGACAGCCGGCAGAGCGTCGAAACTCTGAAGAAAGGATACAACCTCCTCGTTCCCGCCCAGCGCAAACGGTTTATATCGATACTCGAGCGAGAAATGCTCGAACACGCGAAGAATCTGGAGTTCGAGCAGGCTGCCGTTTTGCGGGACGAAATCGAGAGTCTTAAGTCGATGTGAAGGCTCCGTGCGTCCGACGGCGCGTACGTCTCTTTTCACGGTCGCCGCCCCGCGCTTGGTCGAGTTGAACCGAGCGCAGATTTCGGATTAAGGTAGCTGGCGAATGGGCTCATTCCGGATCTATCCACCGCTGCTTATCTTGTTCTTGGGCGCGCTCGTATCGTGCAGTAGTAACGACGGGATCCACCTTCCCGAGCAGGAGGCGTTGTCGTCCGGTCCGAATTACGCAGTCGCCGTGGAGCAGTACGTGCGGGTCCACGGTGAGCCGTCCCGTGATTCAGTGGTAGCGGGACATCTCCGGCGTGGAGATGTTGCGACGATCACCTCACACTCAATATTTGTCGACGATATCAACGACGTACTTTCGCGATGGTACGCAGTGGAAGGAGATGCCGGATCCGGGTGGGTTTTCGGCGGATACCTTTCCCTGTTTGACCGCTTGAGTCAGGCCGAGAACGCGGCGGCGAGCCTCGAATGACCGAACAGCTACTCCATGTATCCACATTCGTGTTGCCCCCCGCTTTGGGTGCGATAATCGGCTACGTAACGAATGCGATTGCCATACGCATGCTGTTTCGGCCGTTGCGAGAGAAGCGGATCTTCGGTTTTCGGGTCCCTCTGACGCCGGGAATCATACCGCGACAACGGGGGCAACTCGCTGAAAGCATCGGGCGGATGGTAAGTCAAAGGCTGCTTACCGAAGAGGTTATCCGCGAACAGATCGAATCCGAACGCTTCCGAGACGGACTCACCGACCGGGTTTCACGCCTCTCCGGTACCATAGTCGCTGTTCCCGGAGAAGAACGCGATCGCACGGGACGTTCGCATATTTCGGACGATGAACGCGAGGTGCTGCAGGACAAGATCTTCGAGCTTGCCGGAGATCTGCTCGAGCGCTTTCTCGAGAGCGAGCGGTTGGAGCAGCTCGTACGGAGCATTGTACGGCAGGCGCTTGAGGGCATCAGCACTGTAACACTGGGCGAGGCGTTTCAAAACCGTGAGAAAGCGCTAAGCGGTGCGCGCACGCTTATAGAAGGTATTCTCGAAGGTCCGGTTGCCGAGGCGATCTCGGATATCGCTGACCGATGGGCCGAGCAGCAAACCGACGAAAATACGAGCCTCAACCATTTCATCTCGGACGATATGATTCGGGACTTTGAAGCGTTGCTCGACGCCGGATACCACCCCGCGTTCGATTACCTGGTCGACTGGTTGCGCCAACCGGACGTTCGGGACGAAATGGCGTATCGCGGCCGGATTATCCTGCGCGAAGTTCTCGACCGCCTGAATCTCTTCCAGCGTTTGCTCGTATCGGCGGGGCAATACGAGCGTCAACTCCGGGAGCGAATGCCGGAGATCATCGACGACTTCATTGAGAACATCAACCGAACCGGCAGGCTCCCGCAGAACCGGCGGCGCGTTGTACACGGAATCGGATCGGCGCTTCGACGTCTCCAGTCGCTCGGTGTCGCCGATGTACAAGAAACGTTGAATTTCGATCTCCGAGCTACCGCAAAATTGATAATCAACCGGGTGTTTGTAGCCCTCGAGAGCGAGACGGTACAAGATGGAATTGCGCGAAGCCTCGATGATCTCTTCGATCGGTACGAGGATAAGCCGATCGGCGAGATACTCACCGGCGTTACCGGTCTTCGCGAGGATCAGATGGTCGACCGCGTCATGGGGACCTACAAAGAATGGCTCAATCGTCCCGGAGCATCCCGCGCACTCAGCGAGAAGATCGTTGTCATTGTACGCAGTTATCTCCAGGAAGCTCGTGCCGGCGGAAGCGAACCGTTGCTTACGCTCGAACCGGAGCAGAAGCAGACACTTGACCGATTTCTATCGGATCGAATCGTTGCAATGGTAAGCGCACGGGTTCCCGAGCTCGTCGCGACGTTCGACGTACATCAGATGGTGGTCGACCGGATTAACAACCTCAACGTTGAGAATGTAGAGAACCTGTTGCTGATGGTGATCGCGAAACACCTGAAATGGATCAATCTCTTCGGAGCGATTCTCGGCGCGTCGATCGGAGCGATCCAGATAGTACTGAACCTGATCACGTGAGCGTTCGTCGCGTTGTACATGGTCAACGACACGAGTCCGCTCCCCCGGCATATGATGCTCCTACTCCTGTCGGAGTTGGTTCGCTAACTGAGCCACAAACCACTCCGAAATTGCATTAACGCGATTCTCGAAACTCGTACCGATCCGGCCCCGAAGACCGGGAAATCCCGGAACGCGAGCCGCAGCTGCTCCATAGAAGAGCAGGCCCGTTTCTACGGGGATCACCGCCGCGAACATGTTCAGTCGGTGCTCACCGAGTGCGGGAATAATACCGTATGACATTCGGGTCTCATTACGCATCGAAAGCAGGAGCGCGTCGTCGAGCCGGTTATACGTGATACGGTACCGGTTCTCACCGAAGGTAAGATCTTCCTGTATGGCGTACACCGTCTCTGTGGACGGTACCCGATCCGGCCGCGGATCGTCGATCGGTGTAGAGCTGTTCGGTCCGTCAACGAGGAAACTGCGGGCGAAAAGAGTTCTCATCTCATTCCTGCGCTCGGAGTAATACTCGATCCCCTCCATAGAGCTGATCGAGCGGAGTATCATCGCTACGATGACCTCTTCTCGTTCCATGTCGGGTCTCAGCTCCGACGGAATCGGAATAATGCGGGCGCTTTCCACAACAATCCGTTCGTCGAGCTCCGAGGCGAACGCCCCTATGGTTCGGCGCAGCTGCGCGTTATCCGGCATATAGTCTGTATCGCTCAGAGAGTCGGTCGTTCGCGTACGAGGCTCCTCCTCGTGGAAGCGCATACCCGGTGGATAGAGCTCGTCGACCGGTACCGGACTCCACGCGTGGAGCTGCAGTGATGGAACGAATACGGAGAACAGGGCGAGGAGAAAGCATGTGGGCCTCGCTATGCTGGGGGTTACAATTGCGCCTGGTTCGAGCCTCATGATAGGTTCTAATCTAACACACGAAGTAGTACTTTATGGCAACAGTAGCGTTTACCGGCGGTGGATCCGGTGGTCATGTCATACCGGGCATCGCAGTCGTGGACGAGCTTCGCGAGCGGGGAGCCCACACGATCGTATGGTTCGGGTCGCGACAGGGGATTGAGCGCTCGATCGTCGAGTCGATGGCGCCGGATGTGCGGTATGTCGCGGTGCCGACGGGCAAGCTCCGACGATACTTCTCTTTTCGAAATCTTATCGATGCGTTCAAGATACCGGTCGGAGTGTTCGCCAGTTTGTGCTTCCTCATTCGATTGCGGCCGGCGGTGCTTTTCAGCAAGGGCGGTTTCGTCAGCGTGCCGCCGGTCGTTGCGGCGTGGCTCTTGAGAATACCGGTGGTTACCCATGAGTCGGATATCGATCCGGGACTTGCGACGTTGATAAACGCACGCTTTGCGCGGATTATCTGTGTGCCGTACGAGTCGACGGTCACCGCGTTCGGCGACAAGATCCGGAAGCGGGTTGTAGTTACCGGGAACCCTGTGAGGAGAGATCTAAGAGAGGGCGACCGCGATACGGCGAATCGACTGCTCGCGCTTACCCCGGAGCGCCCGGTTGTTCTGGTGCTCGGCGGAAGCCTGGGCAGTGAGTCGATTAACCGGATGATCGACAGGACTCTCGATCGGCTCACGGCATACGCAACGATCGTGCATCATCGCGGCCGGGGTAACGTTCCGCCGTATGAACCGACCGACTATCGCTGGGCCGAGTTTTTCGGGGAGGAGTATCCTCATCTGCTCGCGCGTGCGGACGTGGCCATCTGTCGTGCGGGAGCCGGTACGCTTTGGGAGCTCGCGTCAACGGGAACCCCGTCGATACTCATTCCGCTGGGAGACAGCGCGAGTCGTGGCGATCAGTTGCGAAATGCGCGGCTCTACTCGGAAACCGGTGCGGCGATCGTCATGCAGGAGGATGGCCTGACCGAAGACGATTTTGTGGCTGCGGTGCGTTCGCTGATTCGGGATGAGAGGAGGCGTGAACGGATGGTCTCCGCTGCACACAGATTCGGGAATGTTGATGCGGCCGTTCACATCATCACCATTCTCGAATCTCTGATGTCCGATTAACAGGTATGGGATTTACGGCGATCGATATCATCTTCGGAATACTACTCGTGTTCACCGCCATGAGAAGCGGATTTCGCGGCTTTGTCCGGGAGTTCATGAGCATGGCAGCGTTGATTCTCGGAGTCGGCTCGGCGGTCGCGTTCTCCGGCCCGGTTGCGGTGATCGTTGACGAGTATCTCGACGCGGCAGCGTGGAGCCAGGTAATAGCGTTTCTCGGCCTGTTCATCGGCGTTTATTTGCTGGTCAAGATCTTCGAGACGGCTATGAATCGGCTCGTCGAGCGCATAAATCTGGATAACCTCGATCATGCCCTCGGCTTCTTTCTCGGCGTGGCCGAGGGTATGTTACTCATATTCGTGGCGCTGTTGGTAGTCCAGCTGCAGCCTTTCTTTGATGCGGCTACGCTCGTACGCGGAAGCCTTTTCGCGGAGGCGCTGTTGCCTCTCATGCCGTACGCGGCGCGTCTTTTCGGTGGTGCATGATGTTCGAGAATATTGTTGGTCAGGATGAGGTCGTCGACCTGCTGCATGAGGACGTAGACAACGGTAACCTTCCGGCCGCTATGTTGTTCTCCGGCCCTGAGTACTCCGGGAAGCTCTCGACTGCCCTCGAGCTCTCCCGGGGGCTTACCTGCACCCGCCGGGCCGAATGGTCGTGCTCGTGTCGATCTTGTGCGCTGCAGCGTGAGCTGTTGCATCCTGGTCTCCAGCTGCTTGGAAGCCGTTACTTCGTTCAGGAAATCATGACGTGTGCAGAGACGCTGAAGCGCAGCGTCTCACGAGGTACGGCGTACTTGTATATTCGCAGCATTCGCAAACTGCTGCGCAGGCTCGACCCGATCCTCTGGGAGGGCGAGGAAGGTCGGATCGCGAAGGCGCTCGAAGCTCTATCGGAGTGTGAGACGGCGCTCGAGCCGATTGTCGCGCTGGCGAACGGGCGGGCGACCGATGCGGGCGACGTCGGTGCGGCGGTTGATTCGGCGCGAGACGCCGCGTTTCGGGTTCTCCATGCGATGCCACCCGACCTCACTCCGGTCGCTCTCATTCGCCGTGTTACCGCCTGGCTGCACGGAAGCTCGGAAGGCGAACGGGTTGTGGTCATCGAAAACGTCGAGCAATTGGGTGAATCGTCGGTAAACGCGCTTCTCAAGGCACTCGAGGAGCCGCCGCAGCAGGCGTGGTTTATCCTGACGACGAGTCGTAAAGGAGCGGTTATTCCCACGATACGCTCGCGAACGCGCGAGTACCGCTTTCGCGAGCGGCCCGACAGCGTTGGGGCGGAAGTTGTTCGGCGAGTGTTTCGTGGGCCCGAAGAGTTCACCGAAGGTATCAGGGAGTACTTTCTGCAACAGGAGTTTCCCGGAGCCGGGAGTTTGCGCGGCTACGCCGAACGCTTTCTCGAAGCAGTGCTCGTGCCGTCTCCGGACTCGGACGAGCGTTCGTTGCCGCCGTACCGTTCGGTAGCGCAGGCACTCAGCGCAGTTCCGGAACGGGAGGCGCTTCGCCACTTTCTGGAAGAGCTTCTGCGTCTTCTGGGGGAAGTGCTTCGCGCCGAAGAAGGCGCACATCGGCTCGTCATCTCGCGCTCGCGTATCGCCTCGTGGCGATCGTTGATTCAGGCACACTACGATCGGGGCAGCAGACTGAATATGAGACTCGATCTCCTTCTTGAGAGCCTGTATTATCGCATGCAACGGAGTGAAGGCTCATGAGCAAGTTCGTACAGCGTGCACTGGAAAAACTACCGAAGCTCGACAGAGATCAGATTCGATCGCTTCTCGAGGACCTCGCTGCTGAGAACGAGCGGCTCGAGGTAGTCCTCGATTCGATGAACGACGGTGTGCTTGTAACCGACACCGGCCATCAGCTCCTCTTGACGAATAAGGCGGTGGAACGGTTGCTCCCGTTGAATCGTTCCGAGAGCTCCGGTTGCCTGATCTGGGGCGCGATCGAGGACGAGGACATAGCGGAATTCGTGCGAGCTACGCTCGAGCGCCAGGAATCGGTCAGCGACCGGGAATTCACGCTCAACTTCGGCGAGACGGTGCGCATCCTGTCGATAAGCATTGCCCCCCTCGTACAAGCGGGCTGGATTGCAGGCAATCTCTTGCGAGTGGAGGACATATCAGAGAAGCGCGCAAGGGAGGCACGTCTGCGTCGGGCCGAAAGCCTCGCAAGCCTCACAACCCTCGCCGCCGGTGTTGCTCACGAGATCAAGAATCCACTCGGCAGTATCGGGATTCATCTGCAACTCGTTAACAAGGCGATCGAAGGTCGGGAGCATGTTGAGCCTGATTCAATCAAGGATTACCTCGACGTGATCGGAGAAGAGGTGGAACGACTCAACCGTATTGTGGTGGACTTTCTTTTTGCCGTGCGCCCGATGGATGTAAATCCGGTTGATGCCGGCCTCAATGCTCTGATCGAGGAGATGATGGATTTCGTCCGCTACGAGCTCGAGCAACAGGGAATTACGCTCAACTTGGAGCTCGACGAGACACTACCGGAAGTGAAAATTGACGAGAAATACTTCAAGCAGGCGCTACTCAATCTCATCAAGAATGCTATCGCGGCGATGCCGGAGGGCGGAGAGTTGACCGTATCGACGTACAGGCGCGGTGATGAAGTCATTCTCCGCTTCTCTGATACCGGAGTGGGTATTCCCGACGATGTGATCGATAAGATCTTTGAACCGTATTTCACCACACGCGAGAGTGGCTCCGGAATCGGGCTCACCCTCGTATATAAGATCGTGCGTGAGCATCTCGGCGAAATATCCGTGAACTCGCAGGAAGGGAAGGGAACCTCGTTTACGATTACGCTGCCTGTTCCACAACGCGAAACACATCTCATCGACTGGAAGGGGGAGCGCGAGTGACCTTCTCAATACTGATAGCGGACGACGAGAAGAATATCCGGGAAGGGCTTGGTAAGGCCCTCGAAATTGACGGGTATGAGGTTCTGCTCGCCGAAGACGGTCAGGAAGCGTTCGAACGGGTCGGTGATGAGGAGGTAGACCTCGTAATCGCCGATCTCAAGATGCCGCGCATGTCGGGCGAAGAGCTACTGCGTCGGCTGGTCGATATGCACCCGACCGTACCGGTCATTATCCTTACCGGCCATGGCACGATAGAAAGCGCGGTCCAGGCGATGCGTGCGGGCGCGTTCGATTTCGTCACCAAGCCGGTGAACCTCGACCGGTTCAGTCTGCTCGTTCGTCGCGCGCTCAGTACGCGTGAGCTCGTTCTGCAGCACAGACACATGCAAGAGGAGCTCGACAAACGTCGGAGCTTCACCAACATCATCGGCACTTCGAGCGAGATGAAACGGATCTTTGAGAAGATCCAACAGGTCGCACCCACCCGGGCGTCGGTACTCGTGACCGGCGAAAGCGGAGTCGGTAAGGAGCTCGTAGCCGATGCGATCCACAATCTCTCCGGTCGAAAGGATCGCCCGTTCATAAAAGTGCACTGTGCGGCGTTGAGCGAATCGTTGCTCGAGAGTGAGCTCTTCGGGCACGAAAAGGGAGCGTTCACCGGTGCCGTTTCGAGGAGACGAGGACGATTCGAGCTGGCCAACGGTGGGAGCATCTTTCTCGACGAAATAGGTGAAATCGCCCCGAGCGTACAGATCAAGCTCTTACGGGTCCTCCAGGAGAAAACCTTCGAACGGGTCGGCGGTGAAGAGACGATCGAAGTCGATGTTCGCGTGATATCGGCAACAAACCGCGATTTGAAGAACGATATCGCCGTCGGTAACTTTCGAGAGGACTTGTACTACCGGTTGAACGTCGTGAACATCGACGTTCCCCCGCTGCGGGAGCGCAAGGATGATATTCCGCTGCTTGCGGCGGCGTTTATCCGGGAGTTCGCGAAGGAGAACAACAAACCGGTTGAGGCGATCGATCCGAAAGCGCGGGCAGCGTTGTATGCGTATTCGTGGCCGGGCAACATACGGGAGCTCAGGAACTGCATCGAGAGCGCGGTGGTCATGTGCAAAGGGACGATAATCCAGCTCGACGATCTACCGCCGGGTATAACCGAAAGTGATGATAGCGACGTAATCCGGGTGGAAGTGGGTGCCACTCTTTCGAAGGCGGAGCGTGAGGTGATTCGGCGCACGCTACTGCACCACAAAGGCAACAAGAGTAAGACCGCCGAAGTTCTCGGTATCGGCCGCAAAACGTTGCACCGGAAAATCAAAGAGTACAACCTCGAGTGAGCCTTCACCGGGTGCTCGCTGATCGAGCTGCGCCGGCGCAGTTTGCGAGCCCCTCCGGCGTCGTGCATTTCATCCGGCAGCGCGATTATTCAGAGGGTGCCGCTCGTGTTGCCGCTCGGAGAATCCTCCGAATGGCGTACCTTATGGAGCACGAGAAATCCCGACAGCACCGCCACCCAGAAACCGCCTACCAACAGAAAACGGAAGACCGACGGTAGTACAATCCAAGAAATGGCGGTGAGTCCCGACAGGAGCGCCGCTCCGTATACAATCGCGAGAATCTGATGGGTCGAAAAGCCGAGATCGAACAGCTTGTGATGGAGGTGTTCACGGTCGGGCTTGTATATCGGCACTCTTTCACGTATGCGACGGAGAACTGCCGCCAACGCATCCATGATCGGAACGAAAAGCAGCGTAACGGTCGGCACGACGCCGAATCCGGTCTCGGCGAGTCCGCCCCCGAGAAGGGGAAAAACCGCCAGCAGAAAACCGAGAGTGCACGAGCCCGAATCACCCATGAATATTTTCGCGGGGGGGAAGTTGAAAATCAGGAACCCCAGCACCGAGCCGAACAATGCAACTGCAGCAATTGTAACCGCCGGCTGCCCGATGACTATGCCGATTACCGCGGTGAAAAGCGCCGCTATGGCCGCGGCGCCGCCGGCCAGTCCGTCCATTCCGTCGATGAAGTTTACCGCGTTGATAAGCCCGACCACCCAGAGCACCGTCACGGGGTATCCGAGCAACCCGAGCCGGATCGTGGGCAATCCGAAGGGGAGTACGAGCTCGTCCACGACGAACGAGCCGAGCGTTACCATTCCACCGGCCGAAATCTGGAGCAGCAGCTTGAGCAACGCCGGCAGATCGTAGAAGTCGTCGATAAGCCCCATGAGAAACACAATCGTCAGCCCGCCGAAGACCGGCATGAGCTGCATCGTCAGCGAATGGTTCCCGGCGCTACCGAGAATCTGAGAACCGACAAGGGCGAGAACGACGAACGCGACAAAAATCCCCGCTCCGCCGAGTCGCGGAGTGTCTTCGGTGTGAATTTTTCGGTGGTCGTTGCGATCGTACCAGCCACGACTGTGGGCAATGAGAAGAATCAGCGGCATTACGACGAGGTTCAGTGCGAATGCCGCCGCTCCGGTAGCGACGGCGGCAATGAGCAGTTGAGGGTCACCGTTCATTCGTTACCTGCCGTGATCCTCCGGGCGAACTCCATTCTCGTAGAACTGCTTAATGCGCTGGAAAGAGTGGTTCACCCGCTGCGTAATCTGCGTGGCAATGCGGTACTTGTCGGGATTTGCCGCGTGCCGGTCCGGATGATAGGCACGGATCAGCTTTCGATGGGCCGCACGTGCAGCTTCCAGCGACGCACCGAACGGCACATCGAGATTGGCGAAGTCCTTTCGCAGGGTTCCGGGAACAGGTTCGGATCGTCCGTACGGCCGGGTTCGGTCATATTGCGCGCTACGGCTTTCCTTGAACCGGCCACCCGATGATGTGCTTCCGACCGTGCCCTCGCCACTCGAAAGGTAGTCATCGAGCTCCTCCCATGCGGCGGCTTCGTCGGCATCGCCACCCCCGAAGGTCGACCGCGAATCGGACTGACCCATTGACCGCAGCAAGTCTGTAAGCCTGTCGAAAATCCTGTCCACGTCGGCACTCCTCGCTCGTGCGAAGCCAGTGTAACCGGAAGCTGTGCGCAATTCCATCCCCCCGGCTCTGTGGGATGTCACGGAACGAACAGTGTGTTGTGCAACGTGCGGACGGCACGTTGCAGTGAATCGGAAGGAACAATGAGGGTCAGATTTACATCCGAGCTTCCGAGGCTGATGAGTCGGATCGGAATGTCCCGCAATGCGTCGAATACACGCGCCACCGTCTCCGAGCGCCTCCACAGTCGGTTGCCGACGATACAGATAAGCGCCTGATCGTCCTCTCGCTCGACCCGACCGAACTGGGCGAGATCCGACACGAGCCCACTGAGATCGGGCGGATCGTCGAGGGTTACGCTGACACTGACTTCGCTGGTCGCGACGACGTCGACGCTGAGCCTGTGCCGCTCGAAAATCGCGAAAATGCGTGCGAGAAATCCGTACGCATTGAGCATTCGACTGCTATGGATCGTGATGACGGTAGTCGGTGATTTCGATGCGAGTGCGCGCGGGCCCTCTTCGTCGGCAGTACCGGAAATACGAGTTCCCGCGCGATCCGGATCTCGCGTATTGCGCACGTAGACCGGAATGCGCCGATCGACGGCCGGTTGAATGGTCGAAGGATGCACAACTCGAGCACCGAAGAACGCGAGCTCGGCGGCCTCATCGTAGCTCATCGAATCCACGGTTCGTGCCTCCGGTACGATGCGCGGATCCATTGTCATGATTCCGTCTACATCGGTCCAGATCTCCATCTTCTGCGCATCGAGTGCTGCCGCGATTATGCTCGCCGAGTAGTCGCTGCCGCCGCGGCCGAGCGTACTCGTTACCCCGTCGGCAGTTCGCGCGATAAAGCCCTGCAACACGATGACACGCCCGGCGGTCGGGGTAACGTGAGCTTGTATACGCTTCTTCGTCTCGGTGAACTCAACATTCGCCGCGTTGAACTCGTCATCGGTTCGAATCAGATCGCGGCTGTCGAGCAATAACGAGTCGATCCCGCGTTCACACGCGCGGGCGTGGACGATTTCGGTCGCCAGCCGCTCGCCGAAGCTGAGCACAGCGTCGCGGGTGCGCGGTGAGCACTCCTGGATCAGATATACACCGGTGAGCAGCGCCTGTACTTCATCGAACTGATCGGCCAGCCGCCCGGCGGCTCGCTCTCGAATTGCCGTGTCGGCGATTCGCCCGACCGTATCCTCATGCGCCGCGCGGAGCTCGCTGTAGACACGCTGGTAACCGTCACGGTCGCCGTGAGCGGCCGATTCGGTTGCTTCGACCAGACGGTCGGTCGTTTTGCCCATCGCCGAGCTGACGAGTACCGGTGCTTCGTCCAGGCGTTGTTGTACGATATCCAGTATAGCGTCGATCATCTCGATCGTGGCGACCGAGCTTCCGCCGAATTTGAGAACTACCACCACACACCACCTGAAGGAGTTTTGTTGAACCGTTCATATGAGGAAGGATGTCGGTGATGATGTCAAGGTCGAATTACGTCGGTCGTGTCCGGCCGGTGAGAGCGCGGCCGGTTCCGGGTTTCCGCGTTCCGGGGCTGCTTGTTGCAGCCATCTCCGCTGTGAGGCTATTATGCAAGCCCTTCACTCATGCATGCGTTCGAACGCCTGACCCCGGAAGCGGTAACACAAGCAATTCACGCCATCGAAGAGGCCGACGGGAACGAGGTGCTCCTGATCGGAACGCTGGATGCCGACGCGCTCGTCTCGGAGATACATGTGGCTGCGCGGGGGCATCTGTCGGCCGTCCCGGCTCCACCCGCTCACATGCGCCGCGGAGATGTCGTCATCCACAATCACCCCGGCGGCGAGCTGCGTCCCAGTGACGCCGATCTTGCAGTCGCCTCCGAGCTCGCCGCGCAGGGGATCGGGAGCTTCATCGTTGACAATGCAGTTCGCCGCGTTTACCCGATCGTCGAGCCGGTGTCCGACGAAGAACCGGAGCTTCTCGATGTGGATGCGCTTCGCGCCGTTCTCGAGCCGGACGGAGAGGCGGCCCGGATGCTCGAGGAATACGAGCCGCGCGATCCCCAGCTCGAGATGCTCGAACTGGTGACCCGCAGCTTCAATGAATCGGTGCATGCCGCGTGCGAAGCGGGTACGGGCGTCGGCAAGAGCTTTGCGTATTTGCTCCCCGCAATCCAGTGGGCCGCTCAGAACGGAGAGAGAGTGGTTGTCAGCACGGCTACCATCACCCTGCAGCAACAACTCATCGAGCGGGATATACCGACGGTGCAGCGGTTACTCGGTTCGCGAATAAAGGCCGTTCTTGTGAAGGGGCGCGGTAACTACCTTTGTCCAGCACGTCTGAACGAGGCGGCGAACGAGCAACATGAGCTCTTCGACGGCGGCGACACGGATCTCGACGCGATTCGCGAATGGGCGACCGTTACGAAAAGCGGGAGTCGCAGCGATCTGCCGATTCATCCACGCGAAGAAGTATGGTCTCAGGTGAACGCCGACGGAGATACCTGTTCGCCGAACAGGTGCCGCGCGCACGACTGCTGGTTGCTGAAGGCGAGGAGAGAAGCAGCTGCCGCTCAACTGCTGGTCGTGAATCATCATCTCCTTTTCAGCGACCTGAATCTTCGAATCGCCGGTATCGGTTTCGACTCTACAGCGGTTCTCCCGCCGTTCCAGCGACTGATTCTCGACGAAGCGCACACGATCGAGCGAATAGCGACTTCCTATTTTTCCGATGAGCTTCTCCGCTATGGGGTGCTGAAAACACTGCGCCGGCTTCTGCGCAGCCGCGGGAGTCGAACCGTCGGGCTCGCGAAACGGCTCTCCGGCGAGGTGGGTGATCCGAGCATTGTAGAGTCGATACGTGTGTCGATATCCGAGATCGAAGAGGCTCTCGGGACGCTCGACGAACGAACGTTGCCATGGTGTGAGGAGCGCGAAGCCGTTCGTCTCGTCGATCTCGCGGAAGAGCGGGTTCGAGCCGATTTCATCGAACCGGCGAAATCGGTGCAGATGCGGTTGCTCGACCTCGCTTCCCGACTTGCCGATCAAGCAGCGAAGATCGATGATGATGATAATCCGGTCGGCATCGATACACGCGGGGTCGTACGGCGCCTCGAGGCGTTCGCCGCGGTTTGCGAACGCATCGGTGATTACGCCGACGAGCGCGACGAGCTCGTGTTCTACGCCGAGCGTGTGCGCGGAAGGCGCGGAGATTCTTGCGTTCGGCTGGTTCGCTCGCCTCTGGACATTTCCGAGCTGATGGTGGAGGCGGTTTTTCGCCCCTTTCAGAGCGTGGTCTGTACGAGTGCGACGCTCACCGTTGCTCGCCGATTCGACAACTGGAAAGGCCGCGTTGGACTGAGCCGCTGTGACGCGAATCCTCTGGAAGGTGTATTCGATTCGCCGTTCGACTACCGCTCGCGAGTTCTTCTGGCTATCGCCGAGGATGCGCCGATGCCCGGAACCGATCGCTATATCGATTACCTGACTCGCTTTCTCGGCGACCTCCTCGTGCTGACCGAAGGGCGCGCGCTCGTGTTGTTCACCTCATACCGCATGCTGCAGGCGGTTTACGAGACGCTTGGACCGACGCTCGCCGCGCACGGAGTACCGTGTCTCAGGCAGGGAGACGACGACAGGACACGGCTTCTCGACCGATTCCGCGCCGATGCTGCAACCGTGTTACTCGCGACCGACAGTTTCTGGCAAGGCGTCGATATGCCGGGCCGGAGCCTCGAGGTCGTGGTTCTCTGCAGGCTCCCGTTCGGCGTGCCGACTCATCCGGTCGCCGTGAGCCGAGCGGAGGCGATCGAACACCGTGGCGGCAATCCGTTCATGGAGCTGTCGCTGCCGGACGCCGTTATGAAGTTCAAGCAGGGATTCGGAAGGTTGATGCGTCGAGCCGGTGACCGAGGCGTAGTCGTGGTGACCGATCCGCGAATCGTGCGAAAGAGCTACGGCTCGCTCTTCGTCGCGAGCCTGCCGGAAACCATGCGTGTCGATGCGTCGGCCGCGCATCTGCTCGAGCGTGTGGAGTCGTTCTTCTACTCCGGAAGCGGTGGATAGTCGGCGGAACGGTGCCCGGCGAAAAAAAGGGCCCGCCCGGCAAACAACCGGACGAGCCACATACAGTCAAGGAATCGATCGCTTTGCTCAGCTTACGACGGCAAGGAGATCCTCGGCCTTGATCACCAGGTAATCGACATCGTCGATGGTGACCGAAGTACCCGCATATTTGTCGTACATCACCTTATCGCCGACCTTCACCGTAATGCTTTCGGTGTCGTCGCCGATGGCTTCGACAATACCGGTGGTCGTCTTTTCCTTGGCGGTGTCCGGAATGAAGAGACCACCCTTCGTCTTCTCTTCTCCCTGCTCGACCTTCACAAGTACGCGATCACCGAGTGGCGTCACTTTCATGCTTCTATCCTCCCAAACAGTGTGTCAGATCCACGTGTTTTGTAGTATGTTAGTGAGTACGGGAGAATATACGCGGTAGCCGCCGAAGCGGTCAAGATCGGAAACGAAAGTGCCTCCTGTCGGTATATGGCGCACTGTGTGCCCGCGCTGCCGCATATTGGGTAGTATTGACCGGGCTATCGGCGCTATCCCGCCGCGAATGCGGAATTCTGACACAATTCGGCTTCATCGTGCATATAACGCCTCGTCTCGCCATCGTATGTAAATCATTGAAATACAGTGAGATATACCGCTATCGGCGATTGGTGATTTCCTTGGCACGTTAGTTGCAACTATACGGGGTGAGGAGTTGCTATGGCTAACACGAAGACCGCGGACAAAAGGACATCCTGGAACAGACGCAGCGCAGACGACGAGAACATCCTCTCGATGTATCTCAAGGAGATCAATCGGATTCCGCTGCTCACGCGGGAGGAGGAGGAGCGCTACGCACGAGCCGCCGCCGGCGGCGATAAAGAGGCAAAAGACAAACTCGTGCAGGCCAATCTCCGCTTCGTGGTGAATGTTGCGAAAAAATACCAGAACCAGGGATTGCCCCTGTCGGATCTCATCAGCGAAGGGAACATCGGTCTTATGAACGCGATCGAACGATTCGATGTCGATAAGGGCTACCACTTCATCTCCTACGCTGTCTGGTGGATCCGGCAGGCAATTCTGAAGGCGATATGCGAGAAGTCACGAATGATTCGGCTGCCGCTCAATCGTGCCAACGAGCTGGTGCAGATAGAAAAGGTTCGCAAGGAGATTCACGGGACGCGCAGCGAAGAGGCGGAGATGAGGCATATCGCCGCGACACTGAATATGTCGAAGGAACACGTCGCGGATCTCATCAACATCTCGCGTGACCTTGTGAGCCTCGAGACACCGGTCTATATGGAAAAAGACTCGAGTCAGCTCGGCGACTTCGTGGAAGATGAGGCGTATCAGAGTCCGGAGGATGCGGTTCTCGAGAAATCGCTGAAGACCGACATCAACACGATTCTGTCTACCCTCACACCGAAGGAGGCGGAGATCGTCGAGTACCGTTTCGGTTTGAACGGAAAGAGCCCGCTCTCGCTGAAGGACATAGGCGACAGGTACAAGTTGACAAAGGAGCGAATTCGCCAAATCGAGAAGAAGGCGCTGAAACGTCTCCAGCATCCGAAGCGCAGTCAACTGCTCGAATCATATATTGCATAGGCTAAGCTCGAAGAAACCGCTTTACATGGGGAGGCCCGCTCTCAATACAAGTTGACACGCGGGCCTTTGTATTTTACCGTTCCTACGCAATTTACACGCTAAACATGCGCGACTCTTTGCGCACGCGCGACTCATTTCGGGGGTACATAGAATTATGGATAAACAAGTGTTTTTCTTCGGCGGAAGCGGTCAGGGTGAAACCGACGGCTCGGCCGACATGAAGGAGCTTCTCGGCGGCAAGGGTGCCAACCTCGCCGAGATGTCGAAGATCGGCGTCCCGGTTCCTCCGGGCTTCACGATTTCCACGGAGGTCTGCCGGCAGTACTACGAGAATAAGCAGAAGTATCCGAAAGGGCTCGAAGCGGAAGTCGAGAAGAGCCTCGATCGACTCGAGAAGAAGATGGGCAAGAAGCTCGGTGATCCGAACGATCCGTTGCTCGTCAGCATCCGTTCGGGTGCGGCTGCTTCAATGCCCGGTATGATGGATACCGTTCTCAACCTCGGACTGAATGATCAGGCGGTTAAGGGGCTCGCGGAACGATCGAGTAACCAGCGCTTCGCGTGGGACGCCTATCGTCGCTTCATCAATATGTTCGGTGACGTGGTTAAGGGTATCGATCATCACCACTACGAAGCGGCGATGGACAAGATCAAGAAGAAGAAGGGGGTCACTGAGGACCTCGAGCTCGATACCGACGACCTTGCCGAGGTCGTGAAAGAGTACAAGGCTGTCTACAAGAAGCACACCAAAGAGGATTTCCCGCAGGATCCGAAGAAGCAGCTCTGGAGTGCCATCGGCGCAGTCTTCGGCAGCTGGAACAATCCGCGCGCCATCCAGTACCGGAAGCTGAACGAAATCACCGGTCTTATCGGAACCGCTGTGACGGTCCAGACCATGGTGTTCGGAAACTTCGGCGATGACTCGGGAACGGGCGTCTGTTTCTCGCGTGACCCGTCGACCGGGAAGAACATCTTCTACGGCGAGTATCTCATGAACGCGCAAGGCGAAGACGTCGTCGCCGGTATTCGGACTCCGAAGCCGCTCAAGCAGCTCAAGAAAGCGAATCCGCAGGTATACGAACAGCTCGTCGACGTGAAGGAGCGCCTCGAAGCGCACTACAAGGATATGCAGGATATGGAGTTCACCATCGAACGGGGAACTCTCTATATCTTGCAGACCCGCAACGGCAAGCGGACCGGTGTTGCCGCGGTCAAGATCGCCGTCGATATGGTCGAGGAAGGTAAGCTGAAGAAGACCGAGGCGGTTACTCGCGTCACGCCGAA
This sequence comes from Spirochaetales bacterium, assembly GCA_007135605.1. Classification (GTDB taxonomy): domain Bacteria; phylum Spirochaetota; class Spirochaetia; order DSM-27196; family SKKC01; genus SLAN01. The sequence goes on from SLIN01000031.1 coordinate 27,011, forward strand.
TCTACTCGATCAGGTCTTCC
>SLIN01000177.1 GCA_007135605.1 Spirochaetales bacterium
ATCGTTTGATCGCGATCGCTTCCAACGCTCACGATGTCGATCGGGGCCTCGACTCGACTCTCGATAAACCGAATATAATCCTGCGCCCGTCCCGGCAGCTCGTCGTATCGTTTCGCATCGGCGATCGACCGCTTCCACCCCGGTAGCGTCTCAATTACCGGTTCTGCCCGCTCGAGCTCGAGAATGTTGGCGGGCACGGTGTGGTAGTGTCGTCCGTCGATCTCATACGCGGTACACACGGAGATATCGTCGAGCGAATCGTATATGTCGAGATGGGTCATCACCAGCCCATCGATTCCGTTGGACTGGCATGCGTAGCGCAGCGCGACAAGATCGAGATACCCGCACCGTCTCGCACGTCCGGTAGTCGCGCCGTACTCGTTTCCCAGCTCACGGATACGGTCCCCGAGATCGCCGTCACGTTCGGCACGAAACTCACTGGGGAACGGTCCGTTACCTACCCTCGTGGAGTACGCCTTGAAAACGCCGAGAACCCGGTCGATCCGACTCGGACCGATCCCGCTGCCGATAACCGCTCCGGCGGCCGCCGACATCCCGGAGCTCACGAACGGATACGTCCCGAGGTCGAGATCGAGCATAACCCCCTGGGCACCTTCGAGTAGAACGCGACGCGAGCGGTGGCTGATCATCCGATCGGTCAAATCGCACGCCATACGCGCCAGCCGCTCACGATAGGGTGCGAAGTACTCTTGCTCTTCGGCCGGCAGTTCGAGGAATGTATGATCGAAGACGAGGTCACTCACACGAACGCCGTCGCGGGCCGCCTTTCTTGCATAGGCAACCCCTATGCCGCGCCCGGTCGTGCCGATCGGCCGTCGTCGTTCGGCATCGAGCGTCCTGTCCTCTTCCTTGTCACGGGGAAGCACAACGTGCGCACGATCGCTGACCAGGACCCGTCCCTTCCAGCCGATACCCTGCGTTTCGAGTGTGTTCAGCTCGTCGAAGAGCGAAGGGATATCTATAACCATTCCTATGCCGAGCACAACAACCGTATCGGGATAGAGAATTCCGCTCGGAACGAGATGAAGCGTAAACTTCTGCCCCCCCTTTACGATTGTATGACCGGCATTCGCTCCTCCGGAGAAGCGAACGATATCCTCAGCATCCTCAGCGAGGAAGTCAACGATCTTACCCTTACCTTCATCGCCCCATTGGGCACCTATGACTACTGTTGTCATTGAATGTGTCCTGTCACCGTAATCGGCGGCAGCTGCATGACAGCGAAACCCGATCCACGATTCGCGCTCGACATGAAGCTCCTATCGCGAGTAGTTAGGCGGTTCCTGCGTTATGGAGACATCATGCACGTGTCCTTCACGCAACCCGGCCGCGCTGATCTTAATGAAGTTCCGATATACTCGCAATGCCGAGATGCTTCGGCAGCCGGTATATCCCATGCCTTTCCGCAGCCCCATGACGAGTTGATGAAGAAACGGCTTCAATTCGCCACGATACGGCACCCGGCCTTCAACACCTTCCGGGACCGGCTCGTCGTCGGCGTTCATCTGATAGCGATCTCCGCCGCCTTTTTGAATCGCTCCGATACTGCCCATTCCGCGATACGTCTTGAAGATGCGCCCCTCGTAGATGACCTCGCTGCCGGGACTCTCTCTCAAACCTGCAAAGAGATTCCCAACCATAACCGCCGAAGCTCCCGCAGCAATTGCCTTCACAATATCTCCCGAGTACTTGATCCCACCGTCTGCGATAACCGGAACGCCTGCCTTCGCCGCCTGTTCGGCCGCCCATACCACGGCAGTGAACTGCGGCACACCGATTCCGGCTACTACCCTCGTCGTACATATGGAGCCGGGCCCTACACCGATCTTTATGGAATCGGCGCCGGCGTCGATGAGCGCCTTCGCTCCGTCCCGTGTCGCCACGTTACCGGCCATGACCGGAAGATCGAACTTCCGTTTAATGCGCCCGACCGCCTCCACAACGCTCTTCGTGTGCCCGTGAGCGGTATCGATTACGGCGAAATCGACACGATTCGCGACAAGCATCTCCAAACGCTCGTCGATGTCGTTCGGAGAAACGGCAGCGCCGACAATGAGTCGGCCGTGACCATCGGTCGCAGCATCCGGAAACTGCTGGTGCTTCTCAATATCCTTCACGGTAATGAGTCCGGTGAGTCTCCCGTTCTCACCGACTACCGGCAGTTTCTCGATCTTATGCTCATTGAACTTATCCTGCGCGCTCTCTATCGTTGGGGTGCCCCGTTCAACAATCGGTTCCGGTGTCATTATCGTGGAAACCGGCCGATCGTAATCAGTACAGAAGCGCAGATCGCGACTGGTGATGATTCCGCACAACCGGTCGCCCTCTACTACCGGTAGTCCCGAAACGCCACGCTCGCTCATCAGCTGCCATACTTCACGCACCGACTGTTCTTTCTCTACGGTGAGAGGATTCTCGATCACCCAGTTCAAGTACCGTTTCACCGCTGCCACCTGTGCAGCCTGTTGCTCTACCGACATGTTTCGATGTATAACGCCAACGCCTCCCTGCAGCGCAATAGCGATCGCCATTTCCTGCTCGGTTACCGTATCCATCGCCGCGCTGAGGATCGGGACATTCAACCGGACACAAGGTAGTATTTCGGTACTCACATCGGTTTCGCCCGGGAGGAAATCCGCATACCCCGGCAACAGCAACACATCGTCGTAGCTGAGATACTCCGTCGCTTCCTTACCCTCAACGTCCATTCACGATTCCTCCCTCGTTATGATGCTCTGTCAGCGCTGCTCGTCGGCAGCGCCATCTTTTTTCAGTCTCCCGAGTCTCTTTCGGGCGGTAGCAGCACTCTGTCGCGCCTTTTCGGCGGCAATCCCTACATATTGCTTCGGATCACTGAAGAACTCCGAGGCGCCGATCTGCAGGCGCTTCGCTGCGGCTGCCTCCAACGAGTCCCACAGAACTCGATCACGCCGCAGGACGTCAACAAGCTTGCGTTGTTCATCGCCCGCCGCAAGCGTTGCCACCCGAACGCGTTCGTGAGCATCCTCCTTGCCCGCGAGCGACAACAGGATGTACGCCGGCTCTGCCAGGCACATGTCACCCGCTCGCTCGATATTATCGAGCATTCGTTCGCGATCGGGCTCGATACGCTGCAACACAACCTTCGCCCGATTGAACGCCGCCGCTAACCCTGCGAAATACTCCGCCACGAAACGGCTGCTCGCCGAATTGGTCAGATCGCGCTGATGTTCGCTGATCTGATCCATATAGAAGGTCACGACACGCGGTACGAATGCCTTCCACAAGCTCTTGATATGCTCCCAGTTCCAGGGATTACGCTTGTGCGGCATCGTCGAGCTGCCCACCTGCGACGAGTCGAACGCCTCCCGTACCTCGGAGATCTCCGACCGCTGAAGATTACGCATATCGTCCGCCAGATTGGCAAGAATTCCGAACGCCGTATTGCACTCGAGCAGCAGACGCAGTTGATGCTCCGGTTCGACCAGCTGATTCGACTGATCACCTGGTCTCAAACCGAGCTCACCGAGCACCTCTTTCTCGAACTCGACAGGATTATTCGTTGTGATGGCAAGTGCGTTGTAGGCCCCGACCGCGCCGGCCAACTTGCCACGCAGCTCCGACGCGAGTCGATCGATCTCGACGATGCTTTTTGACAGTCGAGCCGCGTATTCGCCGATTGCAAAGCCGAACGTGATCGGGACGGCAAACTGCCCGTGGGTTCGACCGATCTGCACCGTATCGGCGTATGCCTCGGCGAGCTCACACAGTCGTTCGACCACCTCTCCCAGAAGCGGTACAAGGACAGAGCGCACAACATCGCGATAACGCATACTCGTCGCGGTATCGAGCACGTCGACACTGGTCGCCCCCAGATGTACGTACGGACGCGCCGTTTCCGGCAGCATTTTCTGATACACATTCACGAGCGCGCGAATATTGTGTTGCGTCTTTTGTTCTTCCTCGGCCACGAGAGTGGGATCGATTTGCTCGGCCGCGGACAGCAGTGCGGAGTCGATTTCAGAGGTCAGGACACCCTCTCGTTGCATGTGAACTCTCGCGAGAGCAGCTTCGACACGTGCACAGTACCGGGTAGCCGCTTCCTCGCTGAGGTAATCGGCGAGCCGTTCATATAATGCTCTGTTCGTCTCCCAATATCTGTGGTCGAGCGGCGAGAGATTACGATAGGTAGGCCGTCTCTCCATATTGAACGGTGCCATGTCGGCAAGCTCTGTGTCCAGTCCCTCATCTATTCACAAATCGGGCCTACATCGGTCATACTTCGCAGCGGTATGGAAATGCACGCCACGACTACCTCGAATTACCGGTTACATGCACCGTCGGATACGCAGTCGGTTTATCCAAGGTGGTCTCACGGTCGAGCGATTCCGCCTCAATCGGTCGGGCGAAAGACGGGTCGGGCATATACCCGCCTCCTCCGGCTCGCGGTAATCACCGTTTCAGCCGTCACGGTTCTCGCATGTGCCCCGAGCCGGTCGTCAGATACACAACAAAATACGGGACCCCGCACAATAACACCGGGGACGGCCGGTGGAATTCGACTCTCGGGCACCGCGGAATTCGACACCGACTATGAAGCTCTCGACGATACACCTACCGTTCATGTGGGCCTTGATGAGGGAGAGCTTCTTGTCGAAGTACTCGATACCAACCTTACCCGCAACGATTTCGAAGAGCAGATCGTGGCGTACAAGCCTACCGACAGCCCGGACGCCTTGATTCGATTGCGCGTTATCGAGGCAAACATCACGCAGGGCGGTCACTCGGTTACCTGGGAGGGCGAAACATCGGCGACGAGCGTGCGTTCTCTTAATGTATCTTCCGAGGATGTATTCGGTGACGGTGAGCCGGAGATCGTCGCTATCGGCATCGATAGCGAGGGAAATCAAACCCTCGATCTCTACCGCCGAACCGGAGCCGCAACACAGCTTCTCTATCGACGTATCGCCTCGGTAACAAGTGAAGGAAGTGTGGAAATCGTCCGACACGATCGAGACCCTGATAGCGAGGAGATCGATCCGTACGAGATTCTCGCTCAGAGCGAAAACCGTGATACCGACAACATCCTCGACGTCATCGAGGTGACATACGCCTGGAGTGCCGAAGACGAAGAGTATGTCGAGGCATACCGCGAGGAGATATCCGGTGGCGATATTGCCGAGGAACGATTGCAACAGCTGTATCAGAGCGGGACGAGCGAATTCGCCGAGTTTCTGAGCGGCCTGTGGTACCGAGAGGAGGGTGAGGGATTACAGTTGGTGACATTCAACCCGACCTCGGAGCGAGTTGTGTTCTCCGGCGGTGAAATGCAAGAGGCTTTCGATTGGGAGGTTTCGCGAAAGACCGTTTCGAGCGGCGTACAAATCTCGATGCGCAACCGCAACATTCGCAGTCTGAACACGTTCGTTCGGGTGAATGTCCGCGACCTCGATACGATCACGGTAGATGTGAACGAACGTGGCCGATGGGATGGCACATATCGCCGGGTTGGCGACAGTCTGCTCAGAACTCTTACAGGGACCGACGGTAGGCGAATCATCCCGAGCGATCCACAGCTCGACGGGACATTTGAAGACGATGCCGGCACGAGAATCGATTTCGAGGAACATCGCTTCGAGATGACGAGCGGTGACGCGAGGTATAGTGGCGGGTTTGCGATTTACGAGCTCGACAACCTCATCATGGAACTTGTAATGGTAGATGAGCGCGGCCGGCGCGTTGAGAGCCGCACGTATTTCTATGATTTGCAGGAGGACGCGCTGAGCGATCGGATCGTACGCACACTGAAGCTCTCACCCGCTCGCCTCACTACGACCGGCAGCAGGGCAGCGACCGGTGAACCGTTGATTCTCGAGCAAGTGGAATTGCTCGAGGATGAAGATGATAGCGTCGTGGAGGGCCCGTAATCGGGGAGCACCTAATCATCAATTGAGTATCGGACGAATCCTTCGTACCCCGCATCGCGTAGCTCGAGTAGCAGCTCTTGTGCGTATTCCCGACTGCGCATATCTTTGAAATCGATGACCACCTGATAGTGACCATCGCGACTCGTTATCACTGCAGCATCGTAACCGTCATCCTGTAGCCGCTCGCGATATGCGACAGCGTACGGCTCGTGCCGGTAGCTCCCGAGCTGCAACCCGGCCACTACACCTGTCGCATTCGCCTCGATCACCGGCTTATCAGTGCGATCTCCTTCTGCCGAGTCGACGTAATCGATCGGTTCGTCACGCGGTGCCAGAAAGCTGCTCGGTACGGGCAGGTGTCTTACATCGACGGTATTATCGATCAACGCCGCGATCAGTGAATCCGGGAACGAGCCGGCTATACGATCGTGGAGCTCATCGTTGCGTTCCAGCAGATACCATTGATACAGCCCGAGTGCCGATCTGGGCTCGAGTCGACCTATGCGCTCAAGCGCATCGCTTCGTCCCCGAAGGTGTGAAACAGCACGAATACCGATCACCGAAGCGCGTTCACGGATATCTTCCTCCCCGGCTTCGGACTCAACACTGATCGCCAACTCGAGAGCCCGTTCGTGTTCCCCGATTTCGATAGCAGCAGCAGCCGCTCTAAGTCGAAGCGTGTCGCGTTCGTCGTTGTCCGGCGTGAGCCTCGACGCGCCGAGGAAGCCATACAACGCTCGGTCTATGCGACCGGCGGTAAGCTCTCGGGCGGCGTTGAGAGCGAGCGCATCGGCGAGCGCCTCCGATGGGCGGTATTCGGAACGCTCGCTGAGTCGTGCGATGGCCTCGTCAAGATTCTCACTAAGCCGTTTCAGATGGTATACGATCTCGGCAGCGTCATTCTCCTCAATGCGCTCCATCGCGACGATCTTGTCGATGAGAACATCGAGCGACTCAATTTCGTAGAGTGCCGTGGCTTCGACCGGAAGAAGTGCGAGAGATGCGTAGAGTGTGCATATAACAAGGTTACCTAAGCGCTTCTGCATTGCCGATTTCCTTAAGAAAACGGGGCGGCAATCGGATAGCGGTCTTGCTACACACGCGTTCGTCGAGCTCGCCGTCCCCTCTTCTTCGTTCCGTTCTCCGCCTCGGCAGCACGCTCCACATCCTTTGTTTCGGCCGAAGGGGCAGCCGATGTTTCGAGCTCTGCGGTGCGCTGCTTCTCTTTATACCTATTCGACAGCTTTCGTCGCTTCTTGAAGGCCTTGTTAAGCGCGAACGGCAGTATGCTGACGGCTCCGAGCATATAGGCACTACCAAGTCCGACAAATACGGGAACATCCTCGAAACGATGGAATCCGAGGTTTATATCGGCCGAGTTGTTGACGTTAATACCGGCGAACAGAATCACGATCGCCAGAATTACCAAAAAGACAAGAAATTTCCACGGCATCGCAGGGAAACCAACTCCTTTGGCGCACAGTATTCTTCTATGAACTCTATTGGCGCGACTTCATTCCTTTCAGGAACTTGTAGATACTCCATCCACCCAATCCGAGTAGCCCGAGTCCTCCGAGCGTCATCAGGCCACTACCGAGGCCGGTAAGTGCTGCGATCCCGGTAACGATTCCCGCGCCGGTGGCGACCATTCCAGCGGTGCGATCTTCTTTCGTCTTTGAGAAACCGAGCCCGGCGAGTACCAACCCCCCGCCGACGAGAGCTCCAATTATCGGATTCGACATAGCGACTGCACGCAAGGCAAGCAGTCCGATCCCACCGCCGACGCCGCCAATCGCGGTGTACGCATTTCGTTCCAGCTCCTTTCGCGGTACAACCTCATTCATTCCGATGACCTCCTCATGCTGTCACGGCAAGTATACTGTCCCCATTGAATGCGCGTAAAGGTTACCTACTGTCCCGACGATCGGTGTCGCTCTCACCACGCCGACCGGGTGCCGGCCGCCGCCACCTTCGTGTGCTACGTAGTATCAATGGGCAAAACTGCGTTGACCGGTGAAGCACATCGTCGCCCCAACCTCGTTACATGCCTCGATACTCTCCCAATCCCGCAATGATCCGCCGGGTTGCAGAACGGCGGTAACGCCTTCGTGCAGCCCGACATCGATTCCGTCGCGGAACGGGAAGAATGCGTCGCTGATCATTACGCTTCCGGCAAGGCCCCCTCGACTCGCGCGGACCTCGGTATCGATTTCCCCGAGCGTGGCTTCATCCTCGACCTGGTTTAGCGCCTTCCCGTATTTGACCCACGCGAGCCGGTCGGCGAGCTTGCGGTACGCTTTGTCGCGCGCGATCTCCGCCACACCGACTCGATCCTGCTCGCCCGTCCCGATCGCTACGGTTGCCCGGTTCTTCACGAAGATCACCGAATTGCTCGTAACCGCCGCCTCAACCAGCCAACCGAATCGCATATCGGCACGTTCGGCATCCGTCGGCTCGCGCTCGATTCGGTACTCCACGTCCTTGTGTGTGACCGCAGCAGGTTCAAGGTCGCGATCGGTCAAGCGTTTCGGCTCAAACGAGAGCTGAGTAACCAGCCCGCCGTCGGTCAACGAGTGGAAATCCACGATGCGCCGGGACGCCACCTCGAACAGCCGATCCATCGCTCGAATCCGCATGACACGGAGATTCTTTCGATCCCGAAATCGTTCGAGAGCCTCCGGCGAAAAATTGGGAGCGACCACTACTTCGCTGTACGACTCCATGATCCGCTCGGCGGTTTCTGCATCGATCGACTTGTTCAGCGCTACTACACCGCCGAATGCTGCGATTCGGTCGGCGAGGTACGCTCTGCGGTAGCTATCGGCGGGTGAATCCCCGATTGCGACCCCACACGGATTATTGTGCTTCACAATGACTGTGGCAGGCTCATCGCCGAAATAGCGCAGTATGCCGATTGC
>SLIN01000075.1 GCA_007135605.1 Spirochaetales bacterium
CCGCCTGCTCTCTCCGGCAGCAGTGTCGGTCCGCCTCCGAGTCGTCTTTCCTTCCCTTCTCTATTCGCTGTGAAAGATCATCCCCCGCCTCCGAAGGCGGGACTCGTGTGATATCACGAACCGACACACAACGTCAAGATATCCACACCATTCGCTCACCAAATTGTCAGCGTGGTGCTGCGGTAGAAGCCGCACATGACTGTCGGATGATTGATCGCGCCGGCGGGCAACGCCAGCGTGTTCATAAACGTAATCGATTCCGCCGTAGCGTGTCAATACGGTAAACGCCGAAACAGGTCGACGCCGAACGTGGACAACCCTGTGACCACCGACTCGCATACTACCGACTCCTCCAACGCCACCGGCTCGGCAACAGCGAAAGCTTCAGAACGAATAGGTGAATCCGGTCGTCAGCGTCGCGGCACCCGGCCGCTTCCAGCTGAAGACCGCCGCGTCGTCTCCGGTCTGCACTCCGGCGAAGGCGACCATATTGAACCCACCGAAGACGTTCCAGTTCATACCCGCGCTCGTCAGTGCGGATCGGTCTATCGGCGAAACTACCGATCGAAGCACCAGCGAGACCGTGCGACTCGGCGTGAGAATCAGCTCCGGATAGAACGTGAGTCCGTAGTCAGCGTGCGGATTGGACTGATCTTCCCATTCGGCACCCGGACGAATGAGCGCCTCGAGCCGTGCATCGAGGGTCGTATCGTAGCCCAGGCGAAAATGGTTGTAGCCGCCGACGCTGAAGGTTGTGCGTTCCCAGGCATTATCCGGATCGATCGCTCCGTCGAGCGATATCCGACCGGCGCCGTATACATCAACTCCGATAAGCCCCGAAACGCTCAACACCGCTTCGTGCCGCTCGGTCGGTCCGTCATAGAGATAGCCGGGCTCGAAGGTGAACCGCCCCGCCTCGAAGCTCAATCGTCCGCCGGCACGAGTACGGTCGATTCCCGGAACCGCTGTCTCGGCGACGATCGCTCCGGCGGCTTCGTCGTCGTCCACGCCTTCAACGGACTCCGCTCCGCCGGCCGCCGCGGCAAACTCCAGCCCCGGCAGCGGCGGCAGCACTATCGGCTCGAAATACGCGAAATCGCCGAGCGGGAAGTAGATTGCGGTAAGCCACGTTGTCTCGTCGCGAAGATCGTCGGAAATCTCCAGAAAGTCGGCGGCACCGGTCCCGTCGGCGCCGAATATAACGTCGGCGGCGTTAAAAAGCCGACCCGAGCCCCACGAGACGCGATCGCGTCCGGCGGTGACGCGCACGGTATACCCTTCGGTCACCGGGAAACGGAACCGGATGGATGCTCGCGGCACTGAAAGGACCGACGCCGACAACGACCTGCCGGTCAAGGGGTCGAGAATCGAACCGAGTATCGCCTTCAGCGTGAGTCTCGCCTGTACGTTGCGATCGCGGTCCGAGCGCAGGTCGATGACGCCGGAGCCGTAACCGACCAAACCGAGCTCCTCCTCGGCGCCGTCCCACGCAAGCGTATTCAGCGCATCGATCTCGCCACCGACACGAGCCTGCGCAGCGAGCGGCGCAACGCCGAGACAAAGCCATACCGCCGCGATGAATACAATCGCCGGCAGACGGGCCGCCGGGCCGCCGGAAGTCACATCGCTTCGATCGACGCCTACCATGTCAGCTCCTCCAGCGAGAATATATTCGCCGGCAGCGACACGCCGATTTGCACATCGTCGATAATCATCTCGGTGCCGCTGGAACCGCGCGTCACATCGATGACCTCGATATGCGTCGGGAAGATGTAGCCGTCCTGCTCGGTCGTCTCCAGAATGAGCGTCTCCTTCAGCAGCCGTCCTCCCCGCGCAAACTGTTCGCTCTTTCGCACCACAAACTCCTCGCGGTCCACATAATAGACCTGCTCCGGATACGCCACATTCGTGCCGCGCGCTTCGAGTCTGATCTTGTACGTCGGTCTGCCGTTGACCTCCTCCTCTCCAATGAGAGTTGCGCGGTAGTCGTCGATAATGCCGCGACCACCGGTCATGTCCTCGTAGGAGATGTCGGAGCCGAGCAGCGAATCGCGAAGCGCAGAGCCCTGCAACCGGATCACCTCGCGTGCGTCCGGATAGTAGAGGTAGAGATTGTCGTCGCGTCTAAGGATTCGCTGGCCTTCCTCATCCCGCGAGGTGAATTCCACGAGAAAACGATCGGCGCCTTCCGTGTGCGCGATGTACGTGCTGACACGCTCGCCGAAGCGGTCGGTGATAATCATCCGCCCCTCCATGATGCTCGTGGAGTGCGTCTGGTTCTCCTCCATCCGCTCGATGATCTCCTCGGCGGTCAGTTCCTGTGCCGGGGCCGGAGCAACGAACAGGAGTGCAGCCAGCCCCGCTACCACCGTTGCTACGATTCTTCGTCCCGTTTGGTGTTTCATTTCGGTCCTCTCCATAATTTTTTAAGGTTGATGTTTCCTGCCGCGATCGACTCGGACAACCGTTTATCGTCGCCGCTCTCGCCTTCGTGGTGTGCCGGCCGCCGCTTCCCTTTTACTCCCGCAGCGCCTCCACCGGTTTCAGTTTTGCAGCGCGCCGCGCCGGAAAGACCGAGGCGATCATGGCGACCGCCGACGAGTAGACGAACACCACGAGCGTCGATCGAAGGTTGAGCACCGGATAGAGCACCGAGGAGATGTCCATGTTCGCCATTTCCATCGCCACCCCGAAATCGATCCCGATCTGCTGCAGCGGAATCGTGACACCGATTCCGAGCAGTACGCCGGCCAGCGACCCGGCCACTCCGATATATGCCGCCTCGGCGAAAAAGAGGCGCACCAGCTCGTCTCCGTGCATACCCATCGCGCCGAGCGTACCGATCTCGCGGGTGCGCTCGTGAATCGTCATCATCGTCGTGTTGATGACGACGGTGCTTCCGAGAATGAAGAACACCAACGCCATGATGTTGTACACGACATCGGCCATCTGGAGGTACGCCCATCCGCCGCTGACCTCGGTCCACGGCGTTACGCTCAGCCCCTCGGCGCCGCTCTCACGAACCGCGTCGCGAACGTCGGAGGTCAGCGCTTCGAAGTCGCCGTTGTCGCTTTTGACGAAGATCTCGCTCACCCCGTCGCCCATCCGCAGGTAGCGCGCGGCCGACTCCAGTGGAAGGATAAACGCAGTTCGGTTCATGCCGGCCATCGGAAAGTCGGCGAAACCGACCACGTCGACGGTAAACGCGTTCGAAGTTCTCAGCCTCGTCTGCGTGAGAAAGGTCGCCTGGCCACCTAATTCGACGCCGAGGTCCCGGGCGAGCGCATGCCCGAGTATCGCCTCGCTCGTACCCGGCTCGGGCAGACGCCCGGACGCTACGATATCCTCGAGGTCCTGGTAGCCGCGTTCGAGCTCCAGATCGACTCCTATCCCTCGGGCAGCGATCTGACGATCGTCGCGAAACGCCGCCGCCGGGACATTGATGCGTGGACTCACCCGCCAAACATGCGGCTGTCCCTGTAACCGCTCGACGATACCGGCGTAGTCGGGCACGACGTACTGCACCGGATTAAGATGCTCGTACCGGTCGAACTCGGCGTGGCGCAGACGCACCTCCCCGGTCTCGTAGTTCCAGGAGTTGTGCCGGACATCGACCTTGATCCCTTCGAGTACCGAGAAGAGCATCGTAATAGAGAACGCGGCGACCGCAATGGCGATTATCGAGAGCAGGCTGCGCCTGCCGTTCCGGAATACATTTCTGAACGCAATGGTTGATATTTTCATCGCACGCTCCTCACGAATGGCGCAGCGAATCGGTGATCCGGCGGCGAAGCATTCGCCGGGTCGGCACGAGCGCTACGACGCCGGCGATCAATACTGCGAAGACCGCAGCTGCGATCATCGAAGTGAAATGCCACACGCCGTACAGCACTCCGTCGAAACGGAAATCCATCTCGATCTCCATGAGCACTCCGTAGTCGATTCCTACGGCAACCGCGTGCCACACGAGCAGGGCCCCGAGAATCAACCCGACGATCGCGCCGATGAGGCCAATGCCGGCGGCTTCGAACGTGAACATCCAGCGGATCTCCCCGTCTCGCACGCCGAGCGCGCGCATCATACCGATTTCGTTTTCCCGCTCGAGCACCGACATGAGCATCGTGTTGGAGATGCCGACCACCGCGATAATACCGAGCAAGATCAGGATAATGGCGGTCCCGGCGTTCTCCATCTCCATCACCTCGGCAAAATCCTCGTTCAGCCGGTAGAAACCGAGCACCTCGATGCCGTCGAACTCCGAGAGCAACTCCCGCACCGGCCCCGGATCGGCGTCCGCCGGAAGCATCCCGGGCAACGACAGGTAAACTGCGGTAACCGCTCCGCGCATTTCGAGGTACTCGTCGGCGACCGCGATCGGCAGGTACGCCTTATGGCGATTGATAAACGGGTTCGAAGTGTTGAAGATGCCGACGATCTCCAGGTCCATAATCTGATAGAAGCCGTCGCGGGTTCGCGTGGTCACGGTAACCGGATAGCCGACCTCCGCGCCGAGTTGATCTGCGAGCCATCGCCCGATAATCACCTCTTCGTTGCCGGGCTCGAGAAATCTCCCCGCCTCGATCGCCTCGGACAGTGCGAAGACCCTCGAGTCGCGCTCTATATCGATTCCGTAGAAGGCGCGCTGCAGCGACCCGTCCTCCGGAAACGGGTCATAGCGGACGATCAGATCGCCGCGAAACGCGATACGTGGCGCAGCCGCGATTTCCTCTGCCTCGAGCAGCGAAAGAATCGCCTCCGGGTCTTCGACAGGCATGTCGAGCGGAAAGGTATCGCGCTCGTCCCAGTAGCCGGACCCCATGATCGCTGCATCGCCGGTTTCGTAACGCGACATATTCCGGTCGTTCTCCGCCTCGAAACCCTGGAGAATCGAGAACATCCAGATAAAGACCGCCACACCGACCGCGATTGCCCCGGCGGTGATCACCGTGCGCCGGCGGTGCCGCGCGAGATTCTTCATTGCCAGGGCGAGGAAGAATCCGCCGCGCGTGCGTCCGTTCCGATACGGTCGGGCACTCATACTATGCGCTCCTTCGCTCGTCGCTTTCGATCAGTCCGTCGTGCAGCCGGCAGAGCCGGTCGCCGTAGTCCATGACCATCTGGTCGTGGGTCGAGAAGATGAAGGTCGTTCCGCGATGCCGGTTAATATCTTTCATGAGCTTGAGGATCGCCTCGCCGGTCGTCGAATCGAGATTCGCCGTCGGCTCGTCGGCGAGCACGATGAGTGGATCCTTGATCAGCGCCCGCGCGACCGCGACGCGCTGCTGCTGGCCTCCGGACAGCCGCGACGGGCGGCGGTGTTCCATTCCTTCCAGGCCGACCTCGGCGAGCAGCGCCATTGTGCGCTCGCGATTTTCCGCGTCCGATACGCCGAGCAGCGACAGCGCCATGGACACGTTCTCGTACGCGGTGAGAACAGGAATGAGATTAAAGCTCTGGAAGACGAAACCGATTTTCGCCCGGCGGATCTCGGTCAGCTCCTTCTTGCTCTTGCCGCCGACCCGGTCGCCGTCGATATCGACGTCGCCGCTGTCGGCGTTGTCGATGCAGCCGATGATATTCAGCAATGTGGTCTTGCCCGAACCCGAAGGACCCGCGATCGACAGGAACTCACCACCTTCGATCTTCAGCGACACACCCCGCAGCGCGCGCACGTGAGTCTCACCATCTATGTATTCCTTATGGACTTCGTTTACCGCTATCATTTCCGTTCTCCTTCAACGCCGGAGGCCCCGCCCTCGGGCTCTGCCGCCGGATCCTCCGAATCGTGATACGGCCGTTCGCCGGCCGTTTCGGCGCCGCGCCGCAGCGCCGCCGCCCCGAGCGCGGTTCCGAGATTCATCGAGTCGAGCGCCGAGCTCGGTATTAACATCATGTTCTCGTTCTGCTTCATGCCGTCGTAGACCATATTCATGGCGCGAAGCTGAAACGCCGTCGGGTTCTGCTCGTAGCGGTGTCCCGCCTCTTCGAACTTCTCCGCGATTTCCACTTCCGCCGAGCTGAGGATGACCCTCGACTGACGCTCGCGCTCGGCCTGTGCCTTGCGGCTCAACGCATCCTCGAGCTCCTTCGGCAACAACACCTCCTTGAACTCAATTGAAAGGATGGTGATGCCCCACGGGCTGGTCTTCCGGTCGAGTATCTCCTGGATTTCCGAGCCGAGCCGCTCCCGTTCGCTGAGAAGTTTCGAAAGGTCGTTTCGACCGATATTGTCGCGCAGCGCCGCCTGGGCCGAGAGTGTTACCGCATCGCGATACTTCTCCACCTCCAGAATCGCCTTCTCGGCATCCCACACCATCCAGAAGGCGAGCGCGTCGACATGCACCGGTACGGTGTCGCGCGTGACCGAGCGCTCGGCGGAAAAGTCGGTAACGCGTATCCGCATATCGACGTGTGCGACGATGGTGTCGAGCACCGGCAGCAGCAGGTGCGGGCCGGGCTCGAGCGTTCGATAGAAACGACCGAGGCGGAAGACCAGCGCGCGTTCCCACTGCTGCACGATCTGAATGGTCGGCGCGATGAGCAATCCCGCGCTGACAATCGCAAGCGCGGGCGCCATAACGCCGTCACCGATCGGTCCGACCGCCGCCCATACCGCCACGATCACCGCGAGCACGATCGGCCACAGCGGCAATATCGCGATAACGATTGCCCCGCCGACCACCGCTGCGCCGAGCGCGCCGACCGCCTCCACCGGCGGTACGCCGTCGATAAGCACCTGAACCACGGCTCCCACCGCCAGAAACACGACGAGTGTAAGTGCCGACAGCGTGGTCATCGCGAAGTGAGTCGGACGCGTGAACGACGGAATCTGTCGCGCACCGCGGTTGGACTCGGCGCGATTCGACGTGTTGCGATCGGGTTCGGTGCGGGCGGACTCGCTATGTTTCGACCCGAAGAGCTTCATTTTTCTCCCTCCTCATGGTAGGCGATGAGATAATCGACGAGATCCTGCACGGTGAAACCGTAGGAGGCCGCCTGGCTCACGAAGCCCCGCACCAGCTGCGACAGAATCTGCTCGCGGTCGGCATCCGAGAGCGCAATCTCCTTGTCGCTTATAAAGGTGCCGGTTCCGTGCTGGGTGCTGACCAGTCCGCGAATCTCGAGTTCGTTGTAGGCGCGGGCGACCGTATTCGGGTTCACCTGCAGTTCCACCGCGAGTCCGCGGACCGTCGGAAGCTGGTAACCCGGCTTGAGTCGACCGTCGGCAACCGCCATCTCAATCTGCAGAATGATCTGGCGGTAGTACGGAATTCCGCTGCCGGGATCGAGTACGATCTCTATCGAACGCTTGTCTTTCGCCACGTCGACTCCATCCAATTCTTCCATTGGTGTATCATATCACTAATACACTGGTATAGTGATACACATTGACCGACATGTCAACAGAAAAGTGACCGGATATGCAACGAATTCGGCAAAGGTGTGGATATACGAGCGTAACGTGCGCCGGCCTTACCGGTAGCGCGTTATGCGCTTCGCTGTATACGGGCCCCGTCGATCCGGGGCCCGTAGGTGGGTCTACTTGTCGGCCTCGGTCAGGCCTTTCACGAAGCTCTTCTGCATACCGAGCACGAGCAACATGGTCGGGATCATCGAGAGGATGGTTATCGCCATGATGATGTGCCAGTCTGCTTGCGCATCTCCGGCGTTCAGCATTCGTCCGAGACCGATCATGACGGTATAGAAGCGTCGCTCGGTTGTGATCAGCAGAGGCCACAGATACTGGTTCCAGCCGTACACGAACTGGATGACGACCAGTGCCGCGATCGGCGTGCGCGACATGGGGACGAGTATGTAGCTGAAGAAGCGCATCGGCCCCGCGCCGTCGATCTTCGCCGCCTCGACGAGCTGGTCGGGTATCGTCATGAAGTACTGCTTGAAGAGAAAGGTCGCCGTCGCCGACACCGCAAGGGGCAGTATGAGACCCACGTAGCTGTTGAGCATGCCGAGACTGGAAACCAGCCCGTATGTCGGCACGATCCGGACTTCCACCGGCAGCATGAGAGTCATGAAGATTAACCAGAATAGAATACTGCGCCCGGGGAAGCGGAAGAACACGATGGCGAAGGTCGAAAGCAGCGACACGACGATCTTCGCTACGGTTATGCCGCCGGCCATGATAAAGCTGTTCTGAAGCATTACCCCGGCGCCGATCGCGCGCGCACCGCCGAGGCCGCGCCCACCGTGGAAGATAGCCTGGTAGTAGTTCTGGATAACCTCGCTTCCGGGAAGAAGCGGCATCGGTCGCTGGAATATCGCCGGGAGCGGAATAGTGGACGCCACGAACACGAAATAGATCGGAACTATAACGATAAGACAGCCGATGACGAGAAAGAAATGTCGAAAAACTCTGGTCGGTGTTGAATCGAAAATCATCGCCTTCCTCCTCAGTAGTACACTCGGCGTTCCACGTAGCGGAACTGGATGAGAACGAAGACCATGACGAACGCCATGAGAATGACCGACTGAGCCGAGGACCCACCGTAATCGAGCGATCGGAATCCGTCCCGATATATCCGGTACACCATGGTGGCCGTCGAATTATTCGGCCCGCCTTCGGTGAGCGTATGGATAACCGGGAAGGTGTAGAAGAATACGTAGATCGTATTCACGATCGCCAGAAAGAAGGTGGTCGGCGAGAGGAGCGGGAACGTAATTCTCCAGAAGCGCGAAACCGGTCCCGACCCGTCTATCGCCGCGCTTTCGAGCAACGAGTCGGGAATCATCTGCATACCGGCGAGATAGAAAAGAAAGTTGTAGGCGATACGCTGCCATGAGGAGGCGACCACCACCAGCGTGAACGCCTGCCACGGGATGATCGAATGGTTCCACGTAATGCCCAGTGTCCGAAGGAAGTAGGCGACTACCCCGACCGCCGGACTCATGAGGAAGAACCACATGACACCGGCCACCAGCGGCGCGACGGCGTACGGCGAGATGATGATTGTCTGATAGTAGATCGCCTTCTTGCCGACATTATTTGCCAGGCTCGCGAAAAAGAGCGCGAGCACCATGGTAAGTACCGCGACCGCCACCGAAAAGCCGAGCGTGGTCCAGATCGACTGAACGTACCGGACGTCGCTGAGGACGCGTTCGAAGTTTCCGAGACCGATAAAGACCCGGGAAAGCCCGAACGCGTCTTCGCGATAGAACGCCATGAGCAGAGCCTGAACGGCGGGCACGATAAAGAAAACCGCCGTCAGCGCCACTTCGGGGGCCAAGAGTACGTATGGGAGCCCCTTGTTCTTGAATACGACGCTTTTGCCCGTAACCATTGTCGAGCGACCTCCCGTGCACTACGCCGGCCTCCGCCCGCCGCACAGGCGACGCGACGAAAGCCGGTTTCATGTCTCTGTATGTATAGACTAAGGTGTTTTGCCGTTACCGGGCAACGGTTTCCTCGAATTCCCGGAGCAATGCGTTACCGCGTTGCACCGCTTCGTCGAGCGCTTCCTGCGCGCCCGCATCGCCGGCGAAGATCGCCTCCATGGCATCCAGAATCACCGAACGGCCCTGCACGTAGTTTCCGAAGCGGATACCGCGCGAGTTGTCCGTCGGCTCGCTGAGCGTGATCTGCTCGATCGCCGTGTTGTGGATGGGAATCTCGTCGTAGAAACCCTGCTCGCGGGTCAGCTCCCACGCCGAATCGGTGATCGGCAGGTAGCCGCTGAACTGGTGCCAGCTCGCCTGGACCTCGGTCGACGACAGATACTCGAAGAATTCCGCAACACCCTCGTACTCGATGTCGGAGTGGCCCTCCATGACCCACAGCGAACCGCCACCGATAATCGAGTTCTGCGGCGAATCGATGATCTCCGGCCAGTACGGCAAGAAGCTCGCGTTGAACTCGAAGTCCGCGCTTTCCGCGATTCCGGCGTAGGCCGCCGAAGAGGCAATGTACATCGGTACGTCACCCGCGGTGAACAGAGGACCCGCGTCACCGCCGCGTCCGCCGTACTGGAAGAGGCCGCGGTCGGCGAAGTCGGCGAGTGCTTCCATGTGGTGGACGTGTTCCGGGATGTTGTACACGAATTCGGTTCCCCAGCCGTCGAGTCCGTTCGCCAGCGTTCCCATGGGAATGTCGTGCCACGCGGAGAAGTTCTCCATGTTGGTCCACGACGGCCACTGGAAGGTAAACCCGGCGGTGTAGTTTCCGGTACCAACGAGCGCTTCGGCGTACTCTTCAATGTCGTGCCACGTCTCGGGCGGATCGTTCGGATCCAGGCCGGCTTCGCGGAATGCATCGACATTGTAGTAGAAGATCGGGGTCGAACTGTTGAACGGGAACGAAAGCATGTTGCCGTCGAGGTCCGAGTAATAGGCGGTGACCTGGTCGAGCACGTCGTCGGTGTCGAACGGCCGATCGTAATCCTCCATGAGCTGATATACCGGATAGACGACCTCGGGATTGCCGTGCATCGTACCGGTTCCGACATCGTAAACCTGCAGAATATGCGGGGGATTACCGGCGCGATAGGCTGCGATTGCACTCGTCATCGCCTCCGCGTAGTCGCCCTGTTCCACAACGTTCACGAGGTATTCGTCCTGCATGGCGTTAAAGTCAGCCGCCATCCGCTCGATCTCCTCACCGAGCGCACCACCGAGCCCGATCCACATTTCGATCTCGAGCGGGAATTCGGGCTCCACTTCCTCCGGTTCGCCCGCGGCGAACAGGAACGAAGGAAGCAGCAACACAACACACACCAATAGCGCTATCTTGCGCATATGGCACCTCCTGTTGATTATTCGTGTCATTGGTGCGCATGGCCGGACCGACCGCTGCGCACTTCCACGCATGGTTTTCAAGCGGTCACCGTGTTCGCTCACCCTGTGCCGTTGAGCGCGGTACCGCGTTGGTACGGAAGTCGCTCCTGTGCGAAACAGATAGTTGTTTGGTTTCTGTCCACGACCGCGCTGATTCACGAGCATTCACCTTGTGATCAGCCGATACTGTGATATTTGTACAGCCCGACTGAACATTCGTTCGATCTTCCGTAGTGTGAGCGTAGACCCACATCCGGCCGCTGTCAACGCTTTTGTGATACAAATGTTAGTGGAGATTATATATCATTGGTTTGGATACCGGAGGTGATGTCGACACCGGCGACTCCGCGGGGTCGCAATCAGGAAACGATCACTTCGAATCTGTACGTTCCCGGCCGAATGCGGTAGCGCTCGAGCGTATCGGGTCCGCAACTGTTCGTCCCCAGACCGCGCTGCCGATAGTCGAGCGAGATGACGGTACGGTCGCGGTCCGGCACATCACAGGTGTGCAAGGCCCGATACAGATCGTCGTCGCGGTGGTGAGCGACCGAGAACTCCATCGGTTCGGGGAAGGCGAAGCGGATCGGGAACAGCGCGCCGGTGGATTGGGTCCGCTTGCCGGATTGCGCTTTGTTGCCCGATAGCGCCCGCTCCCCCGTTTCCGCTTCCGTGCCCGATTGCGCCCGCCCGGCGGAATCAAGCGCCACCCAGCGAACATCGCACGCATTTCCGTTCTCCTGCGGCATGATGTACGGCACGTAGCGACCCGCCACCGAATCGCAGTAGAGAGCGAGGCGCGCGCCCGCCGTGCGGTCACGGTAGTTCTCATGTGGCCCGCGGCCGTACCACTCGACGGTGTCGTACGCGTCGGTCAGCTCGACAACGAGCCCGATACGCGGCAGTTCCGGAACGAGATCGGCAATCTGTGCGTGCGCAGCTATCGACAGCGTGCCGTTGACCGCGAAGCGGTACTCGAGATTGTACGACGCGATCTGCCCCGCGGCGCCCGACAGCAGATAGCGAGTCCGCGCGACGACGGATCCGTCGTCCAGCTCCGCCGGCTCGTCAAAGCGCTCGCACTCGGTTCGCAGCGCGTCGAGGCCGGCATCCAGCCAGCTGCGCAGCGTGTGGTCGCGGCCGCGCGTGCGAAGCTTTATCCCGTCGTTGTCGGTCGGCGCGCGCCAGAGGTTCGGCTTCAGCGGCGATTTCAACAGCTCGGCGCCGTCGCGCACCCAGCCGCTGAGAAAGCCGTCGGCGAACCGGAATGTGCCGAGTGCGTGATCGACGGTAATCGACGAGCCACCGTCGCCGTGCGAGGCGATCGGTCGGCGCGGCTTCTCCGCCGGATGATCTGACTCCGCACGTCCGCTCGCCGTTGAGTCGCCCGGCGATTCTATCGACGCGGCGCCGCGCCACGGGAGGACCCACTGCTCCCACGCGATTTCGTGGCCGGCGGGGATCATGGCGGGAAACCGATCGGCGTCCCCGGTAGGCGGCGGACCGGGACTGTCCGCCTCGCGGGTGGTGGCGCCGGTAGGGGGTGGGTCGCCGAGGTCGCCGGTAGCGCCCGAGTCGCCGGTGGCGGGCGGGTCGCCGGTGGCGGGCGGGTCGCCGGTAGTGCTCGAGTCGCTGGTGGCGGCCGGGTCGCCGGTCGTGCCGGGCGGGCCGCTGGAGCCGCCGCTCGCCGCACTCCCCAGCCGCCGGGCCGGTTGGCCTTGTTCCCCGCGCGTGAGCGCGGAGACGGTGAGCGTCGCCTCGCTTCCGGCAGGCATCGGCGGCCGCTCGACCGGCAGGCGAACCTCGCGGGAGTGCCCGGGGGCGATCGGGGTAACATCAACCTCCCCTTCGGCCACGGCCTCCCCGTCGACGGCCAGCTGCCAGCGGTATTCGAGGTCGCCGGTGTCGGTGAAGTCGCGCCGGTTCTCGATCGTTACGCGACCGGCGGCCGGATCGACGGCGGAGAAACGGATCGGCTGGGCGACCTTCTTGAACTCCCACATCGCCGGATGAGGAGTGCGGTCGGGCCAGATAAGGCCGTTGATGCAGAAGTCGGCATCGTTCGGCTCGTCGCCGAAGTCGCCGCCGTACGCCCAGTATTCGCGCCCGTCGTCGGTACGCTTCAGCAGCCCCTGATCGACCCAGTCCCAGATGAAGCCGCCCTGAAGCCCGCCGTTCCGGCCGTGGTAGCGATCGATGAGCGCCCAGTAGTCGGCAAGGCTGCCGTTGCTGTTGTTCATCGCGTGGGAGTACTCGCACATGATGAACGGCCGGTAGTCGCCGGTTGTCTGTGCCCATCGCTCGACGTCGGCGATTTCCGGATACATCGGGGAGATGAAATCGGTGACCGTGTGTCCGCCGGACCAGACGCGCCCCGCCTGCCCCCACTCCGGGTGCATTGCCCCTTCGCAGTGCAGCGCGCGCGTCGGATCGACCCTCCGAACCCAGGCGGCCGCTGCGTCGTGGTTCGGCCCGTAGCCGCTCTCGTTGCCCAGCGACCACGCGAAGATGCACGGATGGTTGCGCGTGCGCAGGACCATACGGCTGACGCGCGCGAGAAACGCGGCCTGGTAGCGTTCGTCACGGCAGATCTGGTCGTAGTAGTGGTGCGACTCGATGTTCGCCTCGTCCATGACGAGAATGCCGTACTCGTCGCAGAGCTCGTACCAGCGCGGATCGTTCGGATAGTGCGCGTTGCGAACCGCATTGAAGTTGAACTGTTTGAGCAGCCGGATGTCGGCGAGCATGCTTTCGCGGGTCAGCGTCTTGCCGAGGCGGTCGTGGTGCTCGTGGCGATTGACACCGCGAATGATGACCGGCTTGTCGTTTATGAGCAGCTGCCGGTCGGCGATTCGTACGGTACGAAAGCCGGTGCGCACGGCGATGTGCTCGACTTCGCGCTCGCCAACGCACAGCGTCAGCAGCACGGTGTAGAGCGCCGGATGTTCGGGCGACCAGTGCTCGATGTTCTCGCAGTGCAGGCGAATTCGCGCGTGATGCGAGCCGTCGCGGTACGAGCGGTTGAAACCGACGGTGGCGCTGTCCGCCCGGGAGTCGCCGGTCGGGTCGCCGGCTGATGGTACGCCGGCCGATTCGGGGTGCACCCCCGGCAGCTCTCGCGTTACGTCGCGCTCGCCGGCGCGGTAGACACGCGCGCGGACGCTGCAGCCGTCGGGAAGGTCGGCTGCCGGGTTGGAGTCGTCGGCGCGAATACCCAGCTTCGCGGTAATCGTGATGGAGCCGTCGCGGGCGCCGGCGCGAGGATCGTAACCGCCGGCCGGGCCGGCCGGCTCGGCGACGACCGACACATCATCAATAGAGACATCCTCTCTGGAAACCAGATAGAGATCGCGATAAAGGCCGGCCATCCACCACTGATCCTGGTCCTCGATAAAGCTCGAGGCCGACCAGCGGATTACCACGATGGCGATCGTGTTCGAGCCGGAGGTCAGGCAGCCCGTTATGTCGAACTCCGAGGGGAGCCGCGTGTCGGTTGCGTAACCGGCCTCCCGGCCGTTTACGAAGAGATAGTAGACGCTTTCGGCGCCGCCGACATGCAGAATAGTGCGCCGGCCGTTCCACTCGCCGCGCAGCTCGACGGTGCGGCGATAAACGCCGGTCGGGTTATCCGCCGGCACGCGCGGCGGTTTGTGGGGGAACGGCATGACCACGTTCGTGTAGTGTGGCCGATCGAAACCCTGCACCGTCCAGTTTCCCGGAACTTCTATAGTATGGGGGAGATGGGTAGTCGCGCCGGCCGGCAGCACGTGTTCGGCGGTCAGGTGCTCCGGTCGGTCGAGCAGCTCGAACTCCCATTCGCCGTTCAGCGATTGGACCCGCGCCGAGCGGTCCGGTTCGCCGCGCAGGGCGATCGCCGCGTCATCTGCAGGGAACGAGCTCGCCCGCGCCGGCTCGCGGCCGCGCGCTACGATCTCCGGCTGTTCCCATTCGCGCGCGCTGACTATCCGCCCGATCGCGGCTTCGGCTGCCAATCTGTTTCCCTCGCTCACTACTGGTACCGTCTCCTTTGAGAGCGTCCAGCTTGGGTGGCGGCGAGCGCGTTGTCAAGCTTGCGGATCGGACGCCCCGGAGCGATCGCAACGAAACGCTACAGCAACGAAACGACCACGACGGCGACGATAACCCCGAACGCCACGCCGACGATGATCTCGCCGAGCGAGTGACCGACCATCTCCGAGACCGGCGGTTCCGACGGGGGAGTCAACGCCGGCGCCGCACCCCGTTCGGTCGACGGCTCGGCGGCAATCCGGTCGCGGCGCATTTCCTCGATGTGCGCGCTCGCGCGTTCCAGCAGATCGGCGAGCCGGTTCAGCCGGCGCGCGTGATCCTGGACATGGCCGCGCAGGCGGTACGCGTCGTAGATCACAATCGCAGAAAAAACAAAGGAGACGGCGAAGAGATCGCTGCCGATCCCGGCGCGTACGGCAACCGACGCAGTCAACGCCGATACGAACGCGGCGTGGGCGCTGGGAAAGCCTCCTGCAGTCACGAAGTATTCGGGGGCGAAGCGGCGCTCGCGCACCGAATAGAGCGCGACCTTGAAAAGCTGAGAGATAACCTGCACCGCCACGGCGACAAGCAACGGCGGGGCGATAGCGTCAAGCATGGGCGCGCCTCCGACTCGCGGCCGGCGCGGCGCGCGCTGTTCGAGGAGCGGGCGCCGGTCGTGCGGCGAGAGTCGTCCGCGGGGCGAGAGCTGTTCGCGCGGCGGGCACTGTTTGCGGCGCCGTCACTGCTCGCCCACTCCCACCGCCTCGCCGCGCAGGATCTCCCGCGGCTTCGAGCCGTTCGCCGGGCCGACGATGCCGAGGCGCTCCATCTCCTCGACCATGCGCGCGGCGCGGTTATACCCGACTTTCAGTCGGCGCTGCAGA
The DNA here is from genome assembly GCA_007135605.1 of Spirochaetales bacterium. GTDB lineage: Bacteria > Spirochaetota > Spirochaetia > DSM-27196 > SKKC01 > SLAN01. The sequence goes on from SLIN01000075.1 coordinate 15,678, forward strand.
TAGCTCGCGCTCGCTTTGCGCGACTGCTGTACGACCGCAATCGCCTTCTCCAGCAGCGGATCCTCGAGATCTTCCTGGAGATCGGGGTCGTCATCATCATCTATGAATATCTCTTCATCTATGTAGTCGGGCTCGCCGAGCGTTTTGACGTGTGCGACTACGCGCTCGACCTCGTCCTCGCTGAGGAAGGCGCCCTGCATGCGCGTCGGCACCGGATCCCACGCGGAGGTGAAGAGCATGTCACCGCGGCCGAGCAGTTTCTCGGCGCCCTGCGAGTCGAGGATGATCCGGCTGTCGACTTTACTCGCGACCATGAAGGCGATGCGCGAGGGGATGTTCGCCTTGATGAGTCCGGTGATAACGTCGGTGCTCGGGCGCTGGGTGGCGAGCACGAGATGGATGCCGACGGCGCGACTCATGGCGGCGAGCCTGGCGAGCGTGCTCTCGAGCTCTTTCCCGCTGGTCGCCATGAGGTCGGCGAACTCGTCGACGACGATCACGATGTACGGCAGCTTCTCGACGGCGAGCTTGCGCGCCTTCACTTTCTGGTTGTAGCTGGCGATATCGCGCACCTGCAGGCTGTCGAGCAGACTGTAGCGGCGTTCCATCTCATAGAGCGCGTACTGCAGCGCCTGGAACGCCCGCTTCGGCTCGGTGATCACCGGCGTGAGCAGGTGCGGTATGTCGTTGTAGAACTTCAGCTCGACAATCTTCGGATCGATGAGGATCATCTTCACGTCCTGCGGCGCGCGGCGGTACAGCACCGAGCAGATGATGGAATTCACGCAGACACTCTTCCCGCTTCCGGTGGCCCCGGCTATCAGCAGATGCGGGGTTTTCGTCAGGTCGATGATCTGCGCGTCGCCGGGGATATCCTTTCCCATCGCAAGCGGGATCAAGTGCTCTTTGTCGTTGAACGACCGGTTCTGTACGAGATCGGCGAAACTTACGATCGCCCGGCGCTTGTTCGGCACTTCGATGCCGACCGCGTGTTTGCCGGGAATCGGCGCCACGATCCGGACTGTCTGCGCGGCGAGCCGCAACGCGATATTGTCGGCGAGGTTTACGATCTTCGTCAGCTTTACGCCGGGCGCGGGCAGGATTTCGAACATGGTAATAACCGGTCCCTTGCGGATCCCGGTAACCTCCGCTTCTATGCCGAACTCCTGCAAGGTGTAGCGCAGCGTCTCCCCGTCGGCCTTCGTGCGCTCATCGAGCTCCCAATAGCGCTCGTGCGGATACTCCTCGAGAAGCCCGTCGACCGGAACGTTGTAGCGGGAGACGTGCCCCGCTTTGCGTCCCGGGCCGCGGCGAGGCGGCGCTGCGTCCGCAGCGGCATCCGCCTGCTTCGCGTCGTCGGAGTGCTCGTCGACGGAGTCGCCGATCTCTTCGAGCTCGGCGCTTTCGTCGTACACGCCTTCGGCGAACTCCTCATCGTCAACACCGGCATGCCGACCGACTGCCTCACCCTCGTCGTCCAGGTCGCTTTCCCAAACGTCCACGTCATCGTAGTCGTCGTATTCGGCGACGTCCGGGGCCGCCTCGGTTGACGCACCGTTGAGCTCGTCATGATCTTCGACACTCGACGCCGCCTCGGTTCGCCCGCCATTCAGCTCGTCGTATCCGATCCTGATTTCGGCTTCCTCGTCGCGCCCGAGACTGCGAAACCGCCCGCCGGTGAACTCTACGACGAGCTCACTCGTGTCGGGATCATCCTTGTCCGAGCCGCTCCGTCCGGCCTTATTCCGGACGATGTACTCATTGTCCCGGACGATGTAATCACCCCGTTCCGCTGTGGTATCCGGCCGAGCTACATCACCTTCAGCATCGGTCTCATCGTCATCGAAACGGACGCGGGCGCGATTGCTCGGCCATTCGATGTGCAAACCACGGAGCAACTCCCCGGGGTGTGTGTCCTCCGGCTGTGTGTCGTCCGGATCGCTTGACGAGTCCTGCGACGCGTTTCCGGCTGCGATCACCGGCGGGAGCTCGTCCTCCGCTTCATCCGGGCCGTCCGGAGATTCCACGGAATCGAAGTCGGACAGGGGGGCTCCACTTCCGTCGGCCTCGCACTCGGCGTGGCGACGTTTGCCTCGAGGGGTGTGTTTCCACGCATATGCGGCCGCAGGCGGCGGCAACTCGAGCACCACACCGGAGGGTTGTCGTTCTGAGGTGCCGGCGTCGGCGGCGGATAGGGAGCTCGACAGGCGTTCGCGATCGAGCCGTACCCAGATACGTGTGACCACTACTATAAGGAGACAGAGCACCGCGGTGAGAAGAGCGAACGTGAGCGCTCCGGGGACGCGCCCGAACATGCCGGATACGCTGGCGGTGATCGGACTCGCCATGACGCGGACATCGAAGGCAAGGCGCAACGCTACCGCAGATGTGAGAAACGGCAGAATCGCGAGATTGAGTGCGAGAATCGCGGCGGTACCACCCCTCCTCCTCACAAGCGCAGCGGCGATCAGTACGTACGCCGGGACAAAGAGGGCGGCGGCGTGGAAGCTTGCGAGCAGGAAGCGTCCCGGAAGTGCGAAAACCTGTAAGAAACCGACCGGCATCACCTCCACAAGCGGTATCGAGGCGAAGCTGATGCTCAGGAGCATACCAAGACCGCTGAACGCCGCTGCGGTCGCCGAGCGAATAGGATGTAGATTGCTGTCCATGTCCCTTCCCATCTCTTCGATTACAGTATCGGAGCGAGACGCCGCAGCCTTAGAAGTTTGTCGGGCGTGAAGGCGGTCCGACGAGCGTTCAGAAGAGGTCGGGAAAGAAATCGAGCACGGTGTCACGAACCGTGCCGTTGTCATAGAGGTGCCGGTAGTTCACAGCTGAAACGAGTATCTTTCGGATATAATCTCGTGTTTCGCCGAGTGGGATCCCCTCGTGAAAGAGAATCGAGGGGAGATCTCCCCGATTCGCCCGCCACACACGTACCCGGCCCTGCCCGGCGTTGTACGCAGCGAGCGAACCGAGCCAGTTTCCAAGCGACCGATTGATGTCGGAGAGGTAACGGGCGCCGAAACGCAGATTCGTCTCGGGATCGGTAAGGTCGTAATCGCTGACCCCGAGGCGATTGGCGACGTCCATGGCAGTTGCGGGCATGAGTTGTGCCAGCCCGGTCGCACCGACCCACGACCGTATCTCCGCGTCGAAGTAGCTTTCCTCGCGCACCAAGCCGTAGAAGAGATAGAGCGGAAGATCGAACTCTTCGACCACTGCACGCATCTCCTCCTCGTACGCGAGCGGGTAGATGAGTCGTGCAAGGTCGCGGTCGACGACGAGATCATCGATCCGGCTCAACCGATTCGCAACACGCAACGAAAACAGCAACTGTCCGCTCCGGGCCAGCTCGGCGGCGAGCTGCTCGGTGACCGCGCCTCCGGTGCGCTTATCGTCTTCATACACCGCGCGATACGCTTCGGCCAGCAGTCCGTACTGCATATACCCCGAGACGAGGAGGTCATCATCTCCGGCGACGGACTCGCGCTCGGCGTCACGCTCTCCGGGCAGCGCCCACAGTTCGCGGTCCATCATGACCGAGGCTACGATCGAGTAGTATGGGCTTTCCCGCTGCTCGAAAGCGGGCTGCAACAGCTCGTCGAGCCCGTCCGTACCTGAGTTGCGCTCCGCCGGAAGGTGGACGAGTCCTGCTCGTACCGCGCCGGCCAGGGCGACTGCATACTGAGCGGCACTCCGCGATGATCCGTGCTCGCGAATCGCCGAATGCGCGCGCACCAGTGCGTCCCATCGCCGGGCGGGAACAATGTTCGCAAGAAGGCGCTCGAGAGACTCATCAAACCTCGACGGTTCGTTTGCTCTCTCCAGCACCCCGGCAAGCTCGCCGACAAGGCCGATCGGATCCGCGCTCACCGCTGCGTGGAGATAATGATACAGAGCATCGTCGTACGAGCCGGCATCCTCGGAGGAGTCCATCGCGCGTCGCAGCGCACCGACGGCGGCGCGATTGTCGGAAACGGCCCGGTACAGTCTTCCGATACTCTCGTGCATGTAGTGACGGATATGGGTCGGGGCGACGTCGAGCAACGCGGAAAGCCGCTCTGCCCCGGCGCGCGGGCTACCGTCGCGGAAGTAGGTCTCCCGTATATCGGCGATGCCCGGGCGGGAGAAAACCGAATCGTTGTCGACGGTTAGTTCCTCACCGTCGGACACGAACTGTACCCCGTCCGTTCCCGGGTGCATCGAATCGAGAACGTGTCTTGCGGTCGTCCATTCCCTGTCGGCGACAGCGGCCCGATAGGCGAGATAGTCGTACTGCGCTCGCGGTACCTCACGGGCGATAGAAACAGATTCGTCGGGGGAGCCCGCACCGCGGCTAGTACTATTCGGCTCGCGCAGGGAGGTCAAACGTGACTCGAGCTTCGCGAGGCCCTCGTCGGACGCCGCATCGCGAAGGGCACGCCGTAAATCGTCGGAGAACCGTTCCCCTTTCCCATCGATCAGCGACGCAAGGGCGAGCCGTGAATGGAGATCCGGGAGCTCGTCGGCATACCGCTCGAGTCCGTAGACCTCCTCCGCTCGATCGAGCGACAACAAGAGGTCGGCACGTTCGAGAGCGAGCCGGGCGTATCTCGAGGTCGATGCGGAGACCGTTTCGGCCGCGACGAGTGCCCGCTCGCGCTCGCGCCTACTGTGGGCGAGGTCTACCATGCGGAGAGCGGACTCCGCCGCCCACGGCTCGACACCTGAATCGAACTGCATTTCGTGAAACCGGAATGCCGTCTGCTCGCGCCCTTTGCGCTCGAAGATCCGCCCGACATAGTAGCCGCTGCCGTCCTCGATCCCGTACAGACGTTCGCTGTTGAAATCGCGCGGGTCGACGTCGCGAAGGAAGGAGTAATCGCCGCGTTCGAGCCGGGCCATCGAGGCATCGTAGTCCATCCCGAGAAAATCGGGATCGGTTTCGCAGCCGAGCAATAGCGGAAGCAGAAGTAGTAAGAGCGTGCGCTGCATGATCTATAGCGATTCGGTGAACTCAATCGATGGTGCGCTCACCCCGGATTAGCCGGGCGAGTTTCCGCAACGGTGCGGGGAATCGCCGCACTGCGCGGTGTCCGCCGATGAATGGAACCGGCCACGATGAGAGACCGAAGCCGACGGCACTTTCGAGCGGAGGCACGGGTTCGGCCTGAAACGCACCGTAAATGAGGTAAACGAGGCCGGCAAGAATAGCGAGTCCCAATAGCATGTACGCGACGAAGTAGATCGATGAGGGGCCGGCTGACGCCACGCTCGAATCGGCTTCGCCGGCAGTTTCCCCCTCCTCGTCCTCGATACCCGGCTCCGTGGCCGCGTGCGAAGCGAGGCGTTGATCCGCGTACGGTGAGTCGAACTCATCGAAAGAGAAGTCCTCGGTTTCGGCGCGGGCGGGCGCCGCTTCCTTACCTTCGACGGGTGTCAGCTCGTCGCTCGCAGCTTCGAGGGATGCCGGCTCTTCATACTCGCTCGCACCTTCCAGGGATTCCAGCTCGTCATACTCGCTCGCAGCTTCGAGCGGTGACGGCTCTTCGTCCTCGCCCTCAGCGTCGAACTCGCCGGAAAACGGTTGCTCACTCTCACCGACGTCGCCCGACGCCTGATCGAACTCAGAATCATCCTCCTCGGGAAGCTCAAACGCAAGGTCGTCGAGGTCCGGGCCGCCGAACTCCGGTTCGTCGGCCGATTCCGGAGACGATTCATCCGGATCGAAAACCGGCGGTTCTTCGAGTTCCCCTGAAAGATCGAAGGTTTCCTCGTCGTCGAGGGAGAAATCCGGGAGCTCCTCCGAGGTACCCTCGACGGATGTCTCTGTGCCGATTTCGTCGGTACGATCGAGGCTGATCGAAAGACTCTGAGTATCGCCGTTCGAGAGATTCTGCGCGCGTGCCTGCAGTTGCCCCCGATCGTCAATGCCGACGACGAGGCTGATCTCGACGCTTCCGGCGGAAGCGGAATCGATATCATCGATAACGAGGCTCCCGACGTACTCGGCGTTGGCGAGGTCGTGGCGATCACCCTGGTACATGTCTATCTGGACGCGCTCCTGATTGTCGCGTGAGGTGGTCAGCACGACCCGTTTTCGGCCACGGTCGTTCCGATCGAGGATCGGAAACCGCGACCCGTCTGCCGTCTTTATAGCGATCACAGCGTTGTCCACCGGTAATCCTCCCAAGCTCTGCGGGTCAAGCGTATGGCAGCGGTTCAGCCTTTGTCAACGAAAGCGGACTCGATTGACGAGGGCGAAACTCGACGGAATAATACCCGCATGTCTCTCCCCGTCATTATCGGCATCCTGACGATCGGGATTATCGTCCTGGCGGCCATTGCCGTGTCTATTCTCAACCAGGATCGTCGAAAGAGCGGCGGTGGCGGCGGCAAGGTACGCGATCGCGCCACGATTCTGAAGCAGGCCAACAAGCGTCTCGCACAGAACCCGAAGGATGTCGGTGCGCTCAGCGAGCTCGCGGATCTCTACTATCGCGAAGAAGACTGGGAGAAGGCGTTCAAGACATACGACGCCCTCTTGCAGCTGGCTCCGAGCAACGATCAGGTTGACGAGTTCGAGGTCACTCTTCGGCACGCCCTCAGCGCCATGCGGGAAGGCCATCTCAATGAAGCGTATAAGGGGCTGCTCCTTGCGCGACAGACGAAGCCGGATCTGTTCGAGATCAGCTACAACCTCGGATACCTGGAATTCCGGAGACGAAACTACGAGAAAGCGGTTTCGCTGCTCCGGGAGGCAAGTTCGCAGCAACCGGAGCATGGCGGGACACTCCGCTATCTCGGACAGGCGCTCTTTCGAATGAAGGAATACAAGAATGCACTCGCGACCCTGCGTAGAGCGGTGGATCAGGAACCGGGGGATAAGGAGTCGCAGTTTGCACTTGCACAATGCTATTACGAGCTCGGTCAGCAGGAGCAGGCGTTGCGTATCTTCAGCCACCTCCGCGCCGATCCGACGCTCGGTCCGAGTGCCTCGTTGAGAGCCGGATTGATTCGCTCACAACAGAAGAAGTACGAGGAGGCGATCTACGACTTCGAGATCGGACTGAGGCACGAGTCGCTGAAGCCGGAAATCGAGCTCGAGCTGCGTTACCGCATGGCCAACGCGTACACACGCAATCAGCAGGTCAACAAGGCGGCACAGGTTCTTCGTGAAATTCACGCAATCAAGCCGGACTACAAAGATGTGGCAGCCCAGCTCGGTCGGGCGGAGGAGCTCAGCAGCGACAGGAATTTGCAGACGTATCTCATCGGCCCGTCGAGCGATTTTGTGAGCGTGTGCCGGCGCATAGTCGCCGCATATTTCTCGAATGCGAACATGAAGCTCGAGGACATTCACGTGGAATCGAATCAGCACGCAGATCTGCTCGCCCAGGTGGAAACGCGGCACTGGGAGGATCTGATCCTGTTTCGATTTATCCGCCACAGCGGCAATATCGGTGAGCTGATGCTGCGCGATTTCCACACGCGAATTAAGGAAGTGAAGGCCGGTCGCGGCATCTGTTTCTGTGCCGGTGAGTTCACCGATGGGGCACGGGCATTTGTGGAGGCTCGCCTGGTGGACCTCCACGACAAGAGAGAACTGCAGAAGCATCTGCAAAAGATCATGACGCGGTTCTAAGGACTTCGTCGCGAAATAATAACGGCGTGCCGCTCGGCGTCGAGGCCCGGCACGACGAGCGGTTTAATGTCGAACACCGCGTCCGATGTCGCGACCGACCCGAGCTCCGTTTCGATTCGTTCGCGCCGTCCTTTCAACAGCAAGGCATGTCCGCCGTCTCGAAACATCCGAAGTAGATGATCCACGAACTCGCTATCGATGGCGGTAAGCGCTCGAGCGACAACGAGATCGTAGCGATCATGACTCGGTACGGTGTAGGAGCGCTCACAAACGGTGACATTCGACAGACCGAGCACCGCACGGCAGTTTCTCAAGAATCCGGCCCGACGCCCGCTGCGCTCGATAAGCGCGACCGTCGTGTCGGGCAGCGCCAGGGCCAGCGGAATGCCGGGCAGACCGGCGCCGCTGCCGAGATCGGCGATCGTGCCCCTCTCCGGTAACACGGCACGAGCGAGCGGAACGGCCGCCATGCAGTCGAGGATATGGCGACCGACCAGCTCGTCTCCAGCGGCGTCCACGAGGCGCAGCTTTCGATTCCACAGTTCCAGCTCGGCGATGTAGCGCTCGAGCGACCGAGCGATATCGTCGCTGTTGTCGATCGACAGTGCGGCAAGCCCCTCGCGAAGCATTTCCCGACCGGAGTCGGTCATTCTTCGGTGCCCCGTCTTACCCGATCCGCCTCGACGTGAGCCATGAGCACCGCAATGTCCGAGTTTCGCACTCCGGAAATCCGCGCGGCCTGGCCGAGGCTCATCGGCTTGATACTCTTCATCTTCTCGCGCCCTTCGTTCGACAGCCCGTGAACCGTGTCATAGTCGAAGTCTCGCCCGAGTTTCATCCGCTCGACACGCTCCATACGAGCTATCTGCTTCTCCTGACGGGCGACATACCCTTCGTACTTGACGTCGAGCTCGACCTGGCGAAGCCAGTCGGGCCGCACTGCGCTGACCGGCTCATAGTCGTAGGTGCCGTTCACGAGGGGGCTCACATCATCAATCCGAATTTCCGGATCCTTGAGCACCTGGTAGAGCGTCTTGCCGAGGTGCCGCTCGAAGAGCGGCTTGCGCCCGTTCATTGCTTCGGCGGCATCGCCCTCGAAATCGCTTTGTCCGAGGCGCCGCCGGCGAAGCAGCTCCTTGAACTCATCGATGCGCTCACGCTTCTCGAGAAACCGCTGGTATCGCTCCTCATCGTGCAATCCAATCCCGTATCCCTTCTCGAAAAGGCGCATATCGCTCGAGTCGTGGCGCAACACAAGGCGATGCTCGGCGCGACTCGTGAACATGCGGTACGGCTCTTTCGTGCCGAGGGTCACCAGGTCGTCGCAGAGCACCCCGATGTACGCCTCCGCGCGTCCGAGGATAACCGGTTCGGCGCCCTGAAGCTTCCGCGCGGCATTGATCCCGGCGACCAGCCCCTGGGCGGCCGCCTCCTCGTAACCGGAGCTTCCGTTGGTCTGTCCGGCGATAAAGAGCCCGTCGCAGAGCTTCGCCTCGAGGGTCGGGTAGAGCTGGGAGGGGTCGATGTAGTCGTACTCGACCGCGTAGCCGGGTCGCATAATCTCCGCCTGTTCGAGGCCGGGAATCGTATGGATGAACTGTTCCTGAACCTCTTCCGGCATCGAAGAGCTAATACCGTTGAGATACATCTCCTCGGTATCGAGGCCCTCCGGTTCGATGAAGATCTGATGGCGGTCCTTGTCCGGGAATTTCACGACCTTGTCCTCGATGCTCGGGCAGTATCGCGCTCCGGTTCCGACAATCTCGCCGGAGTACAGTGGAGAACGCGCCATGTTCTCGCGAAGAATGCGGTGTGTCCTTTCGTTGGTAAAGGTGATGTAACACGACAGCTTCGGGCGCTCGACATCGTTGTGGCTGAAGCTGAACGGCACGATTTCCTCGTCGCCGAACTGCTCGTCCATGCGGTCGAAATCGAGGCTGCCGCGATGCACCCGCGCCGGTGTTCCGGTCTTGAGCCGTCCCATGCGGAAACCGAGCCGGGAAAGGGAGCGTTCGAGTCCGGCGGCCGCCGGCTCCGCCATCCGACCGGCGATCTCGCTGTACTCACCGACGAAAATGCGACCGTTGAGGAAGGTGCCGGTGGTGAGCACGACCACCCGGGAATGGAATCGCTTTCCGCGCTGCGTCCGCACGCCGAGTATGCGGCGGCGCTCGGAGTCGTATTCGAGCGAAGCCACCGTATCCATATAGACGTGCAGATCTTTCTGCCGCTCGATGGTCTTCTTCGCGAGTACTTCGTACGCTTTCTTGTCCGCCTGGGCACGCGGAGCCTGCACCGCGGGGCCGCGACTGCGATTGAGCACGCGAAACTGGATCATGGTCGCGTCGACGAGTCGGCCCATCTCGCCGCCGAGCGCGTCGATCTCGCGTACCATATTCCCTTTCGCCAGCCCGCCGATCGCGGGGTTACAGCTGAGACGGCCGATCGTGTCGAGGCTCTGGGTTACCATCAGGGTGGAATAGCCGAGGCGGGAGAGCGCCATGCCCGCCTCGATACCGGCATGACCGCCACCGACCACTATTGCGTCGAAGTCCATAGTGGTGCGGAGTTTAGCAGAATGCCGGTCCCGGCGGGAAGATGCAGCTGCACGGTTTTTCGGCCGGGGCTCGTGTCGCCGTCGTGCGTCGTGCGTCGCCGTCGTGCGTCGCCGTCGCGTGTCGCCGTCGTGCGTCGCCGCCTACTTCCCTACGCAGAAGTCGCTGAACATCGCGTCGAGAATGTCGTCGGAGGTCACCTCGCCGGTTATCTCGCCGAGCGCATCCACGGCATCCTGCAGGTCGACGGCGACGAGATCGGCCGGCATCTCCGCCTGCATGCTCTCGAGGGTACGTTCGCACGCACCGACAGCCCGTTCGACAAGTCCTGCCTGTCGGGCGTTGTCGATAACCGTCTCGTCACCGCTCAAGCGCGCCGATCCGGCGGTGAGGAGCTCGGTTAACGCCGTGCGCAGCGCCTCGAGGCCCTCACCGGTTTCCGCCGAGACCGATTGGAAGCCGCGGGGTGGCGCTGTTCGGCGGTCGTCGCCGGCGAGAAGGTCCACCTTGTTCCATGCGCCGATAAGCCTCCGCTCGCTCCGAAGCATCTCGATAACACGCTCGTCCTCGGCGGTTACACCGACCCGGGCGTCCACCACGTATACTACCGCCGCTGCCTGTTCGATTACCTCGCGCGTACGTCGAATCCCCTCCCGCTCGACCGACTCATCGATTTCCCGAATACCCGCCGTGTCGTAGAGCTGCACCGGAATGCCGTCGAGATCGACGCTCGACTCGATGAAATCGCGCGTCGTTCCGTGCGTTTCGCTCACAATCGATCGATTCTCGCTGAGCAACAGGTTGAACAGACTGGACTTACCGGCGTTGGTCGCCCCGGCGAGCGTCACCCGAACGCCGGCCTGATAGAGCCGTCCGGCCGCATAGGTGGAAACCAGCGAACGCAGTTCGAAGATTGCCGATTCGATTTCCTCGGTTCGGTAGCCGACGACCCCGGTCTCTTCTTCCGGGTAGTCGAGCTGGACATTGACGGCCGCGAGCACGTGTACAAGTTCGCGCTTTATGCGATCGACCGCTTGCTCCACCCGGCCGTCGAGTCGTCCGAGAGCGAGTTTTCGGGCGGTATCGGTACGAGCACCCACGATCTCGCGCACCGCTTCCGCCTGCGTAAGCCCGAGCTTACCGGCCAGAAAGGCTCTCAGCGTGAACTCCCCCGGCTCCGCCTGCCTGAGCCCCGCGCGTGAGAGAGCATGCAGACACGATTTGACGCAGGCGATACTGCCGTGACAGCTGATCTCGACCGCATCCTGGCCGGTGTAGCTTCGTGGTGCGCGGTAGACTGTACACACTACCTGGTCGATCGCCTCGGCGCTATCGGGATCGCGGAAGGTTCCCACGACGGCGGTCCTGCCGGCTGCGCCGGTGAGCGATTTCGCAGGCGCGAAGCAACGGGCGACTCGTTCAACGACATCGTCTCCGGACGTCCGGACGAGCGCCAGCGCGCTTTCTGCGAGCGGAGTAGCAAGGGCATAGATCGATTCGTCGCGGTTGCTGTATGCGTAAGCCATGGTCGTCTCAGAGCTTGCCGCAACCGGACGTCTCGATTCAACCTGGGAGCGTGTCGGACGACCCGGCGGCCCGTTTACCCGTCCCCGTCACCCCGGGTATTCTAACTCCGACGAAGGAGGGTGCGAATGGACCTATCGGATTTGGATCGTCTCGACCCTGAGAACAGTGCCGCGGATGCCGATCTTTCCGGCCTGTCGAAACAGGAAGCGTACGAGTATGTACGTTCCTTCGTTACGACGCTGAAATCGGTGCAGCGTAGACTCGAGGAAGCAGGGCGCACGCTTTCGCTCTGGCAGGAGCGCGCGCGACTCGCTTACGAGAAGCAGGACCGGGAGCTTGCCCGGGTTGCTCTGGAGAAGTGGGAAGCATCGAAAGCCGAGGTGGAACGACTGCAGGAGGAGGAGCGCAAGCTCGCCCGAACCGTCGATCTGTTGAAGCAGAACTTTGCCAAGCTCAAACGTACGCCGGAGATGTCCGTGGATGCCGAGGCATTGAACGAGCAGATGGAAGAGATCGTCGGCTCGCATGAGTCGCGAAAGACCGAAAAGTCTCTGCGCGATATCGAAATCGATTCGCAGCTGGAGCAACTTCGCAAGAAGATTCGCAACGAGGATAACGAGTAGGTATGAACAATCCGCTTTTTCCCGATCTTCCCCGTCCGTGGGTATTCGCCCACCGGGGATTCAGTGCCCGAAGGCCGGAGAATACGCTATCGGCGTTCGAAGCCGCAAAGGACGGCGGCGCCGACGGTGTCGAGCTCGACATTCAACTGTGCAGCACCGGCGAATTAGTCGTTTTCCACGATTGGACCGTCGACCGGATGACAGGCGCAAGCGGTACCGTTTCAGAGATGTCGTGGCGCGAGCTGAGCAAGCTATCGGTCGTCGGCGAGGAACGTATACCGCTTCTCACCGATGTCTTCGATCGCCTCGGTCGTGATCTATACTACGACATCGAGATAAAAACACGTGAGCGGGAACCGACAGGGATCGAGCAGGCGCTCGGCTCGATGATTCAGTCGCGCGGACTGGCCGACAGGATCCTTGTCAGCTCGTTCAACCCGATGCCTCTTCGGGAGTTCCGTCGGATGCATCCGGAAATCCCGACCTCGGTTATCTACTCCAGAAGCAGCGACGTCCCGTGGATTCTCCGTGGCGGATTCGGCCGCTACATCGCGGGCACCGATGCGATCAAGCCCGATCATAAGCTGGTAGGGGCGTTCAGTATGCTTCGAAATCGACTGACTCGGACGCCGGTAATCCCGTGGACCATCGACGACCCGGACGAGGCGAGACGTCTCATCGCTCTGCGCTGCGACGGGCTCATCACAAACGAGCCGGCGCTTATAGCCGAGGCGATCAGAGAGCCGAAACCGGCGCTCAGCGGAGTGTAGGTCACTCGAGGCGACGCATAAGCTCATATCCCGCTATCTCACCGATTCGGCGAAATGCCGCGCTAATCGTGCTGACCGAATCACCGCCGCTGCTTCGGGTGAATCCCGACCAGCCGCCGAGCACGCGGTTGCTTCCCGTCTCGATAACGGAGAAGTCTCCGTCCACGCGGGCGAGCATACCGTTGCGCTCCTCGAACTCCGTGATCGCCGTACGACCGACGATCACGAGCTCGACGCTCGGTGCGTTGCCGAGCACCAGATCCACGATCTCGCGATCACTCATATCGGCGGCGACACCGGGGCTCGATCCGGCATGGACGAGAACGTAACCGGCCCGCTCCAGGGTAGTGGTGAGCGAGGTCGCGGCACGACTCTCGCTCAGTGGATTTCCCGCCCGATCACGTTCCACGACAACTACTGCTATAGATCGATCGGAGACGTCGAGTGCGAAATCGTACGGAAATCGGACGCGCAAATCGCGGATGACCGTACGAAGTGCCGTGAGCTCACGCCCGCCGTCGGCGACAGGAATAGCATCGAGCTCCGAGCTCAGCGATACGCCCATCCGTACGTAGCCGGATCCCGGCGGGGTGTCGTCGGGAAGCGCGAACGTGACTCGGCCCGAGGCGTCGGTAGACGCCCTCGTCGTGCCGATCCCCGTCCGGCCGTGTGCCAATCTTACCGGGTGAGTGATCGACACCGGGACGCCGGACAACGGCGTCGTCCCCTCCGCAGTCTCGGCGTACACCTGTGCGGTCATCGGATCATCGGCGACCGGGCGCATCCGGACGCTCGAGAGAACATCCTCAGCCCGTCTCAGGCTGGAAGGCATCGTCGACTTCATCCCGTCGATTTCGCTTTCGGCGGCCGCAGCTGCAGCGCGCAGGTAATGCTGCGCGGCCTTCACATAGTCGCCTTCGGCTTCCAGCGCAAACGCGGTCCGCATCGGCGCTTCGACCGCCTCGATCCGCGCCTCGAATAGCGCGGTCAGCCGCGCCCGCTCCCGCTCGAGCGCATCGCGATCGTATCGCGCGAGCAGATGAATCTCCACCCGGCCGTCACGGACCTCGACGAACCGGTCCTCGATCCGCAGCCCCTCGATACGAGCGGTGCCGTGCTGCTCTACCGTACGTGTCACCCGGCCCGTGAAATCTTCGAGCGACGCCTCGGCAACCGCGGTGCTCTCGGTACGTATTGTGACACCGAGATAACGCGTGATCTCGGAGACGAGCGCGGCTGTTGCCTCGTCCTCGGCCGCCGCCCTGCTGCCCCCGGCGTCCACACCGCGTCCGACGAAGTACTCCGCGTCGCTGGAGGTCGGAGGAGATCCGAGAACCCATTCCGGCTGTTCGGCCCTCTCTTCGGGCGACAAATCAGGGGAGGTGGCACACGCGGAAGCAACCAGGAGCGACAGAGTACATAATCCCAACAGACGATTTCGGCCGAGCATGAACGCGCTACCGGACCGACATCAGAGCCCTTCCTCGGCAAGCGCCCGGCGCACACGCTCGCGCACGGTTCGCTCATCCTCGGTTCTCGGCTCCTGCGCTTGTCGCTCCGCGACCTCAATGGCGTGAAGCACCTGACGATCGAGCAGATCGCGATCAATGGTATAGAGAACGGTATAACGATACTCATCGCGGTCGACCGTAGTGCGGTCGGCTTCATACCAGCGATACTGAACCCACCATTCGCCGGCACGTCGGAAGCCGCTGAACTCCGCCTCGGACATGGTCTTAACTACGTTTTCCATGTACGTTTCGATCGCATCGACTTCCCCCGCCGCGGCACCGGCGAAGCGCTGCTCCACACGGGTGCTAACCTGCTGCGCGATCTGAGCCGGTGCGCTGAAGTTCTGCGCCCACATCTCCACCCCGCGCAGATCGCTGCCGGATTCCTCCAGAACGACAGCATACGTGCCTTCGAACTCATCCATCGCCTCAACGGCGGCCGCACCCTCGAGGCTTACCCGCACCCATTCCGGTGCGTCGACACCGCGCGAGCTTCCTCTGTGCTGCAACACGACGAACGGTTGCACCGCTTCATCGGCCGGATCGGGTGTGCTCGCGCACCCGACGATTACCAGCAGTACCGCGGAGGTCACAACGCATATTCGAAGCAGTCCACGCATAGCCAAGGCTCCTCTGTAGCCGGTCCGAATCAGAGACCGGAGTGAAAGGTGAGCGACTTACCGCGTCGGATCACCTGGTAGATGTTTTCCATACCCGGCGTGGCATCGCCCGCCGCGTACACAATATCCTCGACTTCGTCGAGCGGTCCGTAGTGGCGGACCACGAAGTGCGTCGAATCGGGGCTCTGACTCAACGTCTCGACCGATTCGGTACGTTCGCGCAGCATCTGGCGAAACCGGCCGACCATACGAGCATCGGGCGTGTTCTGCACAACGATTTCGTAGCGAATTCCACGACTCAGATTCTGCTCCATGAGCACGCGACTCTGGTCAATCATTCGCGGCATGGCCGCGTAGACGGCGCTTTGTACTGCATTTGCACGAGCATCGAATTCATCGACTCTGCTCACCGCCCGCTCACTCCGGTACGGCACCGACCCGAGCAGTTGGCCCGTCGACGTTTCGAACATTCTCAATGTGATGTTCGCCTGTCCGTAGTGGGTATTTCGCTCGGTCGATCCACTGACGCTTGCGTCGAGCTCGACATAGACATCGGCATTGAGCCGCTGTGCGACCCATTGAAGGATGCTGACATCCCGACCGGTCTCTTCCTCGTACACCAGGCGCTGGTCCTCCTTGAGACGCTTCACCTGCCGTGCATCCACCGCGTAATAGCCGTTTGAGGTGAGATAGCTGTTCGCCTGCCCGACACCGAGCTCCAGCAGGAACGGTTCGGTGCTCGCACGTTCGGCGTCGTGGTAGACCATATAGGTCATCGAGTCGATGTAGCGCCGGATGAACTCACGCTCGGAGGGACCTGCCGCGCCCCAGTCGGTCTCCGTGGTCGTTTCGGGCGAGCGATCCGCGTCGTCGGC
The DNA here is from genome assembly GCA_007135605.1 of Spirochaetales bacterium. GTDB lineage: Bacteria > Spirochaetota > Spirochaetia > DSM-27196 > SKKC01 > SLAN01. Next base: position 31,786 of record SLIN01000075.1, read on the forward strand.
CGGCCTTGCGGTCGCCCGGTCCACGGAGTCGTCGATACGGTTGGCCGACAGCGTTCGCCGGACCGCATCCACGTTCACCGCGATACGCAGCTCGTAGACATAGTCCGGGTCCTCGAATGTGCCGAGGTTCTCTCTGCGAAGCGTTTCCATCGTCTCGGTGTGGACGAACTGGTTCGGATTGCGCGTGCGATAGATGACATCCTCGAGGGTAGCGGCGTGGTAGCGTTCGGCCTCCTCCCCGATTTCGTCGGTTATGAAGGCACGAACCGCCTCCATCTTGGCCGCATTCATCGCCGTACCGAACGATTCCCCACGTCCGGACGCCTCGTACACCGCATCCGTTCGATCGATGGCCGGCTGGTCGGTTGCGCACGCGGACACGACAAGTGCGATCACTCCGAGCAGAAGCGATCTACTGACAGCGCGGTGAAAGAACCTCATTCCGAGCTCCTATCGAAAGGTGATGGCGGCACCGATGTACGGGCCGACCAGCGGACGAATACCGCGATCAGCTGCAACGCCGCTGCGCCACAGCTGCATCCATCCCGTTTGTACACCGAGCATAGTATCTCTGCCGAGCTGGAAAATCATGCCCAGTTGCACTTTTCCGCCGAAGTGCGACACGAAGGGATCCGAGTCATCACCGAGCCGATCGGCGACCGCCCCACCGAATTTGAGTGACGGACCGATACGTAATCGACCGAAATAGAAGCTCGTCTCGAAGCCGAGATACCCGCCGATCACGGTGTGGTCGCCCTCGCCGGTCAGCGGCAACTCGAGCGCGACAAGCGGCCGGACGCGAAAGAACCCGCGATTCGCAACGGCGCTCAGTCCGATGACCGCACCGGTCGGTTCGACCTGCCGGCCTCCTCCCGGTGCAGTGAGGAGCATGTGCGCATATGCCCCGACCTCCGCGCCGCGCCGCGGTACCTCCTCCAACTGATCGCCCACGTTCGCAGAGCGTCCCCCGTAGATAAGGCGAGCGACGCTATACTGCTCGTACACATCGCTGACGACGATCAGCCCGCTCTCGTACTCGCCGGTATAACCGGCCCGACCGGTACGTGTGCTCATAATCGCGTACTCGTCCCCCGGTCGCACACCCATGTTCCGTCCGAACTCCATATAGATACGCCGCCCGTCACGATCGATAATGCCGCTGCGGATCCGGAAGGTCGCAAGCGAGCGAAGCTCGTACTCGAGCCTGGACGGGATAGCGTCGACGGCGGCCTGTACCGCCCGCTCGGCGCGGTCGCTGTTCCCCCCGGTTTCGATCCGAAAGTGCTCGACACTCCGGCCGGAATCGACATCGACGACGGTGAAGCTCGTTTCGATGCTTGCGCTGTACCGGATATCGTACGGGTCGTAATCCATTCGATACCAGGTGACCGACGGGACGATAACGAGGAATCCTCCGCTCAGCGCACGAAACTCGGCCTCGGTAAACGCCTGCTGCCCGAGCATGACCGCCTCCGGCATCTCGAGCTCCTCGGTTCGATATTCGCGAACCGCCTGGATGAACTCGTCCACGTATTCGGACCGCAGTCGCTGTGGATAGCCGACGACATCGAAGCGGCCGAGATTCACGAACACACCGCGAATTCGCTCGTCCACAGCGCCGAAGGCGTTCTGAAAGAGCGAATCGTAGCTCGGACGGCCGGTTCCACGGTACTCGAAGGCGAATCGTGAACGGTCGACCTCAATTCGCAGGAACGGACCGCTCGGCCGAACCGGTTCTGGCTGTCCGTAGTAGCTCAGGCGGAAGAGCGCGAGCTCGCGGCGGTCGGAGAACTCCTGGCCGCTCGCCGCGCCGGCGGCAAACAATACGAGCAGAACCGAGCTGAGGCCGATCGGAAACCAGCGCCGCATGTCCCGGAAACCCCTGGCCGTTCGCACGCTACTGTGAACCGGAGAAATCGAGCCGTTCGGCGAGTCCGGCACGATCCCGATGCGCGAGCACACTGAGCACCCGCAGCGGAACCTCGCGCCCCTCGTCGTGCCGTGCGGTCATCGTGACACCGTCGAATCTCGCCCCCTCGAGCGGTATCTCATCTTCCGTTCCCGCGCCGCCACGGACGATCAGCCGATCGTCGTCGTGCCGGATGCGCAAGAGGAGCGTGGAAGCGCCGTCGGAGGCGAACGACTCGTACGTCGCCTCGCCTATAACCGCCGAGCCGTCGCTTATTACAGTGAAAAGACGGCCTCTGTCATCCTCCGGGTACGATTCATCGAACACGAACTCGCCGGAGGCTTCGGCGGCGTCATCGCCGAGCTCGAGCTCAACGATGAGATCCTCATCTTCGAAAAGAAACGCGGGGAAGTGTACGCGCGCGCCGGGTTCCAGAACGAGCTCCCCGGTCCGAACGGTAACGCGACCGACTGTCTCCAGCTCTTCGGGCAGGAAAAGTCCCTCGAAACCCTGGGCATACGCCAGTCGCGAGGCAAACTGGCTCTCCATCGCATTTCGGAACAGACCGTCATCGGTCGAGAGACGCTCTTGGCTGTCGCGGAAATACACTCCGACTTCGCCGACGAGGCCTACAAATCCGTTCGTTTGCGCGCCGACGACCGTTACCCCGTCGAGGATCGAAACGTCGTCGGGATCGGTAACTACACGTGTTCGTGCGCTACCGGTCGGAGACTCGCCGAGCGGGGAAGAAGCGAAGCCGATGTCGAGCTGGTCGATGCTCGCAAGCTGTCCATCCACGAACCAGAGCACGGTCGTGTATTCCACGCCGGGCGAAACGGAAACACTGATCCGACTCGGTTCGTCCGGGACGAGCATCGGATAGGCACTCGAGGTCGTCGCTACTTCGCCATTTCGATGCAACGTCGCTCTCGGAATCCCGTTATTGTCGGTCTCTACACGGAACTCGAAGCTTCCGTCGGCGGCAGCCGTCTTATAGAGGGTTCGATCGACTTGAAGGCCACTCGGCAAGAGGTCGAGGCTTAATGAGAACGGGGCCAGACTGCTGTCGACAAACGGCACTCCGAGACCGTCGGACTCGAATCCACTCTTTCCGTCGAGCTGATAGCCGAGCATTTCTCCTTCGACCCTGAACACCGGCTCTCCAAAGAGTCGCCCGTCGAAATCGCGTGAGTCGAAATCGATACGCACTCCGTCGTCACGGAAATCGCCCTCGAGCCGGTACAGTGAATAGAACGACTCACGGGCCCGAGAGTCGCTCGCGCCTGCACTGGTATCGGAGCGACTGACGTACACGTCCGCATTCTCGGCGAGCGCGCTCGGAAAATCATACCGGTCGCCGCTCGGTGGCGGAATCGGAAAGAGCTCAACCTTGACGCGATATACCCCCTCGCGTTCCGGTGCCTGCCAGTTCAGCTCTTCGAGTCCGTCGCCGATCGGACCGGTAGCGACGACTTCACCGTCGACACTCCACTGTAGCCATGCCTCTTCCCCGCCTCGAGCCGAGGTTTGGAACACCCCGACGGCTCCGGGATTCAGTCGGGCGGGATACGTACGTACGCCGTCGAGGTCGAACTCCCGTCCGACGATAAAGGCTCTACGCTCTTCCCGCAGAAGCTCTCTTCCGCCGCTTTCCACCGAGATGTCGAGGGTGTACAGTCCCGGATCGAAGTCATCGGCCGGTATACGAACACGCTGTTCGGCACCAAAATCATCGCGGGACCAATCGAAAAACTCGACCTCGCTCCCGTCGGCGGTCCTGACACTCACCGTTACCCGGTCGAAATCCGATCCGTCACCCAGCTCGATTTCGAGGGGCACCGTATCGCCTGTCGTGACGAAGTCACCATCTCCGACAGTATTCAGATGAACGCCGTCGGCCCGTGCGGCGTCGGGCAGAAAGAAGGCGCTATCGCTGCAGGAGGCCACCAATCCGAGCGTGGCAACGGCGGCGCAAGAGAGAAAGATCCGCTGTATCGAACGACGACCCGATCTCACAACAATAAGGATATCACGAATCGCCGGCGAAATACGACCTGATTGCCCCGGAATACCTATAGAAAGATCAACGAAAAGACCGCCCAGGCGATAAACGCCCCTGCGAGCACCGCCGCGAGTATCGGAAGAACGAGTCGTAATCCGACCAATATGAGCAGCAGCGTGTCCGATCGTGTCGATCTAATGCGCGATTCTCGTTTCGACGGTCGAAAGATCGCCATTGTGCTGCTCCGGCGGGTGAATGAGATGGCACGCTACATGCCGGCCGCTGTCGGTGCGACGTAGCCGCGGTACGACGCTTCGGCATACATCCATGGCATAGGGGCAGCGGGTGTGAAACGGACAGCCGGACGGAGGGTTCGCAGGACTCGGCACATCACCCTTGAGGATTATTCGCTCCTGCCTCCGCGCCGGATCGCTCACCGGTATTGCCGACAGAAGTGCCTGACTGTACGGATGCAGCGGATTTTCGTAGAGCTCCCGCTTTCCGGCCACCTCTACGAGCTTGCCGAGGTACATGACTCCGACACGCTCGGCCATGTGTTTCACGACACTCAAGTCGTGGCTTATAAAGAGGAAGGTGAGATCGAACTCGTCCTGGAGATCTTCGAGCAAATTGATAATCTGACTCTGTATGCTCACATCGAGTGCCGATATCGGCTCGTCGGCGACGATAAGACTCGGATTCAACGCCAGCGCACGGGCGATCACGACTCGCTGTCGCTGACCGCCGGAGAATTCGTGCGGATATCGTGATGCGTGGTGCCGTTGCAGTCCGCATGTTTCGAGTACTCGCTCCGCCTTCTCGTGCAGTTCGTTTCCGGTTGCCATACCGTGGACTCGCATAATTTCGCGAATCGCGGCGCCGATCGTCATGCGCGGATTCAGCGCGCTGTACGGGTCCTGAAAGACGATCTGCATGTCCTTGCGAAGCACGCGCATCCGATCGCCGGTGGCGGCGTAAACATCTTCACCCTTGAAGATAACCTGCCCACCGGTGGCGTTCTGCAAACGCAGAATGGTTCGACCTGTTGTGCTTTTTCCACATCCGCTCTCTCCGACGAGCGCGAACGTCTCGCCGGGATAGATATCGAAACTCACATCGTCGACCGCTTTGACGTACCCGGTCGTACGGCTGAACACCCCGGTCTTGATCGGAAAGTACTTCTTGAGATTGGTTACCTGCAGCATCGGCTGTCGTTCGGCGGTACCGCTCATATGCTACTCCTCCGCCGCGCCGACGGCCGCCCGCAGCGGCCGAGCCTGATCGTCGCTCTTGTCCAGATGCAGCCAACAGCGCACCCCGTGCTCGTTCTCACCTTGCTTCTCGCCCGGCATCTCGCGCCGGCAGATCTCCATTGCGTGCGAACAGCGTGGATGGAACGGACAACCTCCCGGCATATGGAGGGGATTCGGTACCGATCCCGGAATGAACTCGAGTCGCTCTCGCTCCACATCCATCGACGGACGGGAACCGATCAGCCCCTGTGTATACGGATGCTGCGGATCGTGAAACAGGTCGACGACCGATCCCTGTTCGACGATCTTACCGGCGTACATCACGAGCACCCGGTCGGACATCTCCGCGATCACGCTGAGATCGTGGGTGATAAAAATGATGGCGGTGTGCAGGCGCTCCTTGAGCTCCCGCATGAGCTCGAGAATCTGCGCCTGAATCGTGACGTCGAGGGCTGTGGTGGGCTCGTCGGCAATGAGCAGCTTCGGATCGCAGCTGAGCGCCATCGCGATCATGGCACGCTGTCGCATGCCACCGGAGAAGCGGTGAGGATACTCGTCGATAACCTCGTCCGCCCGCGGAATTCCGACGAGCTTCAGCATTTCGATCGCCCGGTTGCGCGCGGCCTTCCCTTCTAGCTGCTGATGAAGCCGAATCGCTTCGATTAACTGATTGCCGATCGTGTACACCGGATTCAGGCTGGTCATCGGCTCCTGGAAGATCATCGCAATGTCGTCACCCCGGATTCTGCGGAGCCTCTCGCCGCTGAGTTTGACCAGATCCTGCCCCTCGAAAAGGATCTCGCCACCCTCGATCTTCGCGGGCGGCGAAGGCAGAAGACGCAAAATGCTCAGAGATACGGCGGTCTTGCCACAGCCACTTTCGCCCACAATCCCGACGACCTCACCCTGCTCGACGTCAAAGGAAACGCCGTCGACGGCGCGGACCCTACCCCCCTCGGTGTAGTAGCTCATCTCAAGATTTCGTACTTGCAGCAGTTCACTCATAGTCGCTTCCTGGATCTCAGTTACCCCGGCTTCTCGGGTCCAGCGCATCGCGCAGCCCGTCACCGAGCAAGTTGAACCCGAGCACCATAAAGAGAATGGCAAGACCGGGATATGTCGTCAGGTGATGGGCCGTCCGAATGTATGCCCGCCCGTCGCTCAGAATTGCACCCCACTCGGGCATAGGGGCCTGCGCGCCGAGGCCGAGGAATCCGAGTCCGGCCGCCCAGAGAATCGACGTGGCGATTTGAAAGGTGCTCTGCACGATGATGGGCGCGAGACAGTTCGGCAGAATATGACGGAAGACGATGCTCGCGTCGCCGAGGCCCGCCGCGCGCGCCGCCTCGACATAACTCTGCTCCTTCGCCGCAAGAACCGACCCACGCACGAGCCGGGCATAGATCGGCACGCTCGCAATACCGGTTGCGATCATAACGTTCTGCACTCCGACCCCGAGCACCGTTACAACGATGATCGCGAGGAGAATTCCGGGAAAGGCGATCATAATGTCGATAATTCGCTGGGTGAAAATGTCGAGCTTGCCGCCGTAGAAGCCGCTGATCGCACCGATCGGAACGCCGACGGCAACACCGATCACCACCGATATTAAGCCGATATTCAGTGATATCCGGCTTCCGTAGAGCATGCGGCTGTACAGGTCGCGACCGAGCGCGTCCGTGCCGAGCCAATGCGTCGTGCTCGGACTCTGTAGCCGCATGGTTAAGTTGTTCTGAATTGGGTTATGCGTTGTGAGAACCGGTGCGAACACCGCTCCGATTACAAAGATTCCTATTATAAGGAGGCCGATCACCGCGCCCCGGTTACGGAGAAGATGCTTTCCAACCTGATGCCACTCCGAAACGCCTCGTCGGCGTCTCGGCGCCACCGTCCCGGTCGAAACGTCGTCTTCGAGGTCAACCGCCGGAATCTCCGCCTCTTCGTAGCCGCGGCTCTGTGTACCGGTGCCCGGGATTTCGTTCGTTTCCATCTCAGCTCACTCCCCGGCCTCGCCCTGATAGTGTATCCGCGGATCGAGAAACGCGTAGGTGATGTCGACGACGAGGTTAATGATCACGAAAAGGAAGGCCATCAGCATGACCGTCCCCTGCACGACCGGATAGTCGCGACGCAGAATCGAATCGACGAGCAGGCGCCCGATTCCGGGCCACGCAAAGACCGTCTCGGTCAGCACCGCCCCGCCGAGCAGAATTCCGAACTGCAGCCCCATGACCGTCACGACCGGAATTAACGCGTTCTTCAACGCATGCTTGTAGATAACAAAACGCTCATTCAACCCTTTTGCCCTGGCGGTAGTAATGAAATCCTGCCGCAGCACCTCGAGCATGCTTGAACGGGTAATACGCGCCATGAGTCCGGCGCTCGCCATGCCGAGTGTGATGCTCGGCAGCACGAGATGCCGCCACGTGCCGATGCCCGTGGCCGGGAGTATCCGCATGTTCACCGCAAAAAGGAGTTGAAGCATAAGCGCCATCCAGAAGACCGGCGCCGCAACGCCGACAAGCGCGAAAAGCATGCTCACGTTGTCGAACATCGAGTTCCGTCTGGTCGCCGAAACAATACCGGCGGACACCCCGACTATGGTCGCGATCACAAGCGCCGTCATTGCCAGGAGAAATGTTCTCGGAAAGCGCTCGCCGATTTCGGTCGCAACCGGTCGGCGGCTGAACGTCGATCTGCCGAGTTCGCCCCGAGCGAGATCGCCGAGAAAGATGCCGAACTGCACCGGCAGCGGCTCATCGAGCCGGTAGCGTGCCCGAACCTGCTGAATGAACTCGGGGCTCGCCTGTACCCCTGCGATCGCTCGGGCCGGGTCTCCCGGGATGAGCCGGATGATCGAGAACACCAGTATTGCCACGCCGAATATAACCGGAACGGTCAGCAGCAGTCTTCGCGCGATGTATTGATACACGAGTTCCTAACTCCGCAGTTGTCGATTTCGGCCCAATCGAACCGCATCGCCGGAGCGATGAAGCTCGAGCCGGCCGGCGAACGGCAGAGCGGAACCGTACGTCGGTTCCGCTCGCACCGGCCGCAGCCGGATTGACCTGAGTAGCACAAGACTACCCGATCAGTCGTCGATGAAGAAGGCCTCCCAGGCGCTTACGTTCTCGAGCGGATGGTGAATCAGTCCGCCGACATCCGCGCGCTGTGCGTTGATTTGCCCCTCGTTGTGCAGGTAGAGCCACGGAGCGTCGTCCCAGATCAACTCGATCGCCTCCGCATAGAGCTCCTCGCGTACCGACGGGTCGGTTTCGACGCGAGCCCGGTCGAGTATATCGTCGACCCGCTCGTTGCTGTAGAATCCGCGGTTGTTCCCGGCGGGATTCCACTGGCGGGTGTGCAGCAGCGCGTAGAGTCCGTAATCGGAATCGAGGGTTACCGTACCCCAGCCGAGCATGAACATCTGGTACTCGGCCTGATCGACCGGCTGACCGGTGAAATCGAGGTAAGCACCCCACTCGCGGGTCTCGAGGGTGATGTCGAGCCCCACCTCGGTAAGCATACCCTGCACCGCTTCGGCGATCGTCGAGTCGAGCAGGTAGCGTCCGGTCGGGTGATGCAGCGTGGCGCTGAGCCCGTCGGGATACCCGGCTTCGGCGAGAAGCTCCCGGGCGCGATCGGGGTCGTATTCGTACGGGCCGACGGAGGTGTGTCCGAACACCGCCGGAACAACCGGCGCATCGGCGACGAACGCGTTGCCGTCGAGGATAGCGTCGACGATCGCGTCCTTGTCCACCGCGTAGTTGAACGCTTTCCGGACGAGCGGGTCGTCGAACGGCTCGGACTGGCTGTTGAAGCCGATATAGATCGTGCGGACGCTCGTCTGGTAGACGACGTCGATCTCCGGATCGGCATCGAGACGATCGGCATCCTGGGGCGGTACGCGCATGACCGCGTCGGCCTCGCCGGTCTCCAGAGCCACCATTCGAGCCGAATCTTCCGGGATGAAGCGGAAAACGAGATGCGGAATCTCGGGCGCCGGTCCCCAGTAATCCTCGTTCCGAACCATGGTAATGCTGTCGCCGCGGCTCCACTCCACGAGCTCGTACGGGCCGGTTCCGACTGCGGCATCCGTCGTATCATCCGGGCCGAGATCCGCGAACGAGGCCGGGCTGATGATGCCGATGAAGCTGTGGGAGAGGTGGCTGAGGATCGGGGCGAACGGCTCGGCCAAGTGCAAGCGCAGCTCGTACTCGCTCACCGCTTCGATCTCCTCGACACTTCCGAGGAGAAAGGCGTACGCGGCACCTACCTCTGGATCGACGAAGCGATCGAGATTCGCCTTCACCGCCTCGGCGTTGAGCGGCTCGCCGTCGTGAAACTGAACGCCCTGCCGGATCTGGAACGTCCACTCGGTGCCGTCGGCGCTGCTCTCCCACTCGGTGGCGAGCATCGGCGTCAGGCTCCCGTCCTCCTCCATGTAGATCAGGCGCTGGATCGCATGCTCGCCCACCGTCGCAGCCGGCGCGCTGGTCATGTTCACGGGATCGAGCGCCTCGGGCTCTGCGCCGATGGCGATCGTTATCGTGTCGCGCTCGACGGCCGCCTCCTGAGCGCCACCCGCGAACGCCGCCATTCCGACGAACACAAAGACTAAGACGAGGGCCAGCGTCGCTAACCGCCCGTGCATATGCATAGTCGTACGCATTTCGCACTCCTTCTGAATAAATTTACTGGGCGGAAGTATATGAGTAAGCGGCGCACTTTTGCAAGCTTCCGGTGAAATTTCGGGTTGCGACCGGGTGCAAATCGCTTGACACCCGGTTTCGATCGGTAAATTCGCTATCGGTCGATCGCCCGAAACGCCTGCAGAGCCCTCAGTTGCGAAACTTTCGCTGCAAATTCCGCATATATACTCATTCCGATTGCATACGGCCGCGATTCGCTAATCGTATAGCCGCAGTCGCCTGTTCAGCCGCCCTCAAGCGCCCAGCCGCGGGCGAGGTGGATCACGAGCTCGGCCGACCGGGCGAGCGCCGGCGTCGGCACCCACTCGTAACGGGAATGCATATTGTGCTGTCCCGAGCTCACATTCGGCGTCGGGATACCCATCTCGGTAAGGCGCGAACCGTCGGTACCGCCGCGAATCGCATGACGAGTCGGCTCGATGCCGGTGGCACGCATCGCCTCCTCGAGCTTTCGCATGACCCCCGGCTCACTCGAGATCCGCTCGAACATATTCGAGTACTGCTTTCGACTCTCGGTTGCGACCTTCCCGCCCGGGAATGCGGCCTCGACTGCTCGAGCAAACTGGTCGAGAGCGGCGACACGCCGCTTCGCGATCTCGTCGTCGTGATCGCGGATAAAGACATCAAGCGTAGCCGACTCCAACCCACCCCGAATCTCCAGCGGGCAGTAGTAGCCGTAATAGCCGTCGGTAGCCTCCGGACTCTCCGATCGCGGAAGCAGGCCGATGAACGCGGCGGCCATCGATACGGCGTTCACCAGCTTCCCGCGCGCATAGCCGAGATGAATCGCCGTGCCGGTAAAGGAGACGTTCACGTGGTAGGCATTGAAGCACTCCGCCTCCACGAGTCCTTCCGCCTGTCCGTCGAGTGTGTAGCAGGCGACACTGTGCAGCTTCTCCTTCGGGAAGCGGTTCATACCGAGCCCGGTCTCCTCGTCGGGAGTAAAGATAATCTCAAGCTCGCCATGTGATATCTCCGGATGCTCGACGAGATAGGCGACCGCAGCCATGATTTCCGCGACCCCCGCCTTGTCGTCACCACCGAGAAGCGTCGACCCGTCGCTGGTGATAACCGTCTGCCCGCGGTATTCGAGCAGCTCCGGATAGTCGGCCGGATCGAGCGTATATCCGGCCGGCAGCTCGATCGGCCGGCCGTCGTACCGGTCGTATACCTGCGGTCTCACCCCCTCGCCGCTGACGTCGGAGGCGGTATCCACGTGTGCCATCAACCCGATCGCCGGCGCCGACTTGTACCCTTCGCTCGCAGGCAGCCGTGCGATCAGGTAACAGCATTCATCGAGCTCGACATCGGTAATTCCGAGCTCCCGCAACTCCCGCTCGAGATGCCGGGCGAGCTCCCACTGGCCGGGGGTGGAGGGCGTATCCGGGCTCTGCCGGTCGCTCGTCGTCGGCACCCGCACGTACCTGAGAAAACGCTCGGTTGCATCGCGTTCGAGCGCGGTTCGATCGATAGAAAGCTCAACGGACTTCGCCATACACGCCATCGTACCCCGACGTTGCCCCTCGCGCATAGCCGATAGTACCATGCCGTAATTGAATATTGGGACTGCCACGTGCATATTCATAGCAAACGCGCCGCATGCCCACGCACGGGTTTACGCCGAATATTCAATTCCGGAGTGAAGTCCGACAAGCTCATAGGTGCGGCCTCACAGGTGCGGAACCAATGGCAATGAACGAGCTCAAGAGATCCATCCTCGAACACGCGCCGGCCGCATATCGCAGCGATTTCGAAGAACGCGAGATCGATGAGCATATCGTCGCGATCCGCTCGCTCTCGTTCGAGAAACCGTATGTTCTCAGTCTCACCGGCGACCCCGCTTCGTGTAGCGTCACCGTGGTCAGCCACGATCGCCGCGGCCTTTTCAGTATGATCACCGGATTGCTTTCATCGGCGGGCCTTTCGATCGTTCGGGGCGAGGTATACACGCTTCAGATCGACGCCTCGCTCCTCGACACCGGCAATAGCGTACCTCGAGGCGGCGGTAGAAAGCCGGGTCCCTTCGGACGTGCGCGACTCGGGCGCCGCCCGTCCGCCGGTGGCGGGGCCGCTACCGGCGGGACACCGGAGCCGCCCACCGGGATGAAGGTGATCGTCGACCGGTTCACCGGCTCGCTCACCCCCGACCGCGGGTGGGATGAGTTCGCATCCCGGCTCGAGGCTTCGTTCCGCCGGCTGTATGAGACGCTCGCCGAAAACGGCAATGAGGCCGGACGGCGACTCGTTGCTGAGGAAGTCGCCGCGCGAATCGCCGAGCTGCCGCCGAGCGAGGGGCAGACTCTTGCTCCGATTCACATCGAGGAGATGACCGGTGCGGGATCGATTACACGATTCTCGATCCGGACCGCCGACACCCCGTTTTTCCTGTACAGTTTCAGCCACGCGTTGAGCCTGCACAATACCTCGATCGAGCGAGTGGATATACAGACGGTCGGCACCGAAATACGCGATTTCTTCGATGTCGTGGGACCGAGCGGCGCTCCGATCCGCGATCGCGTGCGACTCGACCGCATTCGGCTCAGCATCCTCCTGACCAAACAGTTCACCTTTGTGCTCGACCGTGCACCCGACCCGTACGCGGCGATGGAACGATTCGACCGGCTGATTCAGGACCTCGGCGAAACCGAAGCGGCACCCGACCTTCGCAGGCTGTTGTCCGACCGGGATATGCAGCGCGAACTGGCGGTTCTCCTCGGGGCGAGCGACTTCATCTGGGAGGACTTCGTGCGGCAGCAGCGGGAGAACCTCCTGCCGATGCTCGAGCAGATCGAGGAACACCGCCTGCTTTCGTTCGAAGCCGAGGAGATGGAAGATCGCCTCGCTGAGGCGATGGCGAACGCCGCAGCGCCCGACTCCGCAACGGACGCGGCCGGGGACGCCGCCGATCCGGTCGCCGCACGGGTGGAGGCGCTCAACGCCTTTAAAGATCGACAGAGCTTTCTCATCGACCTCGACCACATGCTCTCGCCCGACATCGATTTTTTCTTTCTCAGCAGGCGTCTGACCGCTCTCGCCGAGGCGGTCGTTCGAGCGGCACTCTCGCTCGCCTGGGAGAAGACAACCGCCCGCTTCGGTACACCGCGGACCGCAGCCGGGCTGCCGGCGCGCTACGCCACCTTCGGCCTCGGCAAACTCGGCGGGTCCGCTCTCGGCTACGCCTCCGACATCGAGCTGCTCTTCGTCTATAGCGATTCGGGCTCGACCGACGGGCCGGAGAAGATCCGGAACGCAGAGTTCTTCGAGTATCTCTTCCGTACCGCGACGGCATTCATTCGGGCACGCCGCGAAGGCATTTTCCAGACCGACCTGCGCCTGCGCCCTTACGGCGAAGACGGCCCCCTCGCCTGCACGCTCGAGCGCTTCGTCGAGTACTACACCGCCGACGGGCCGGCCCACGCGGTCGAACGACTGGCGCTGGTGCGGCTGCGACAGATCGACGGCGACAGCGAGCTCGGCCGCCGTGTGGTCCGAATCCGCGACGAGATCCTCTATCAGCGCGACAGCATACGCATTGCCGCAGTACGCGAGCTGCGCCGCACCCAGCTCGAGGGAAAACTCGACGGCGGCAGGCTCAACGCGAAGTTCACTCCCGGAGGTCTGGTCGACGTCGAGTACAACGTCCAGATTCTTCAGATCGGACGCGGCAGGCACAATCCGGCACTGCGCTGTCCCGGCATCCACGACGCGCTCGAGGCGCTGCGCGACGAAGGAACCATCGAGCCTGACGAGGCCGATGCGATGATCGCCGCGTACCGTTTTCTGCGTCGGCTCATCAACGGACTGCGCATGCTGCGCGGCAACGCCCAGGACCTCTTCATGCCGCCGTTCGACAGTACCGAATGCGCCCATCTCGCCCGTCGCATCGGATACCGCCGGGGAGAAGATCTCTCCGAAGCGCAGCAGCTGAAGCTCGACTTCGAGACCCACACCGCGTTCGTGCGAGCGTTCGTAGAGCGCCACCTCGGCGCCGACGCGATTCCCGGCGAGGTCGAAGGAGGCCCCGCCGATCTCGTGCTCTCCGGGTCGCTTTCCGCATCGCGGCGCAATGCGATTCTCGAGCGAGTCGGCGTACGAGACCCGGAGCGTTCGTTCGCTAACATCTCCGAGATCCAACGAATTGTCGCCGATGACGCGCGTTTTTCACGCGTCTTGATTCTCGTGTGGGATCCGCTCGCACGCGTGCCGGACGCCGACATGGCGCTGAACAACTGGGAGCGCTTCGTGCGCTCGTGTCCGCATCCCGAAGGGCATCTCTCCGATATACTCGAACAGCCGGAGCGGTTGGAAATCCTTTTCACCATATTCTCCGGCAGCCAGTTTCTCTCCGATACGCTGGCCTCCGATCCGGACGTATTTGCCTGGATCACGGAGCCGGAGACGGTCGAGCGGACATATTCCGACGGCGAGCTCGCCCGCGAGCTGAGGGCCGGTTGGCAGCGTGTGCGTGCCCGCGACCGGGATGCCTGGCTTGCGGTACTCAGACGATTTCGGAAGCGGCACATTCTACGCATCGGTACGCGCGATATCTGCCTCGGCGAAGCATTGCCGGTTGTAACCGCCGAGATCAGCAGCCTCGCGCGCGCGGTCGTACGCGTCGGGCTCGAGGCGGTATGGGCGCGGGAGGTATGGCGCTGGTCCCAACAACCGCGTGTCAAAGCGGCCCCGGACGAGGGTCACGAAGGTCCGGAGAAGCTGAGCGATGCGCCGGGCGGCACGACAGGAGCGGGAGAGTCACCCGACGCGGCGGTACCTCCGAGGATACGCCGTTCGCTCGCGGCAAGCGCAGTGCGGCTTACCATTCTCGCTTTCGGGAAGCTCGGCGGCGACGAGTTGAACTACAGCTCCGACATCGATCTGCTGGCGGTCTTTGAGCCGGAAGGGGTATCCGGCGAGACGGCGACCTATACCGAAGTCGTTCGCTCGCTGATTCGCGATCTTACCGAGTTTACCACCGAGGGACAGTGCTATCGGGTCGACATGCGATTGCGGCCGCACGGGATCGCGGGAGCGCTGGTACTCCCCGCCGAGCGGGCCCTGGAGTACTACCGTGCGGAAGCACAGCTGTGGGAGAAGCAGGCGCTGCTGAAGTTGAGCCCGGTCGCCGGCTCGCGGCCGGTCGGCAGGCGCTTTATGTCCGGCATACGGGAACTCTTTGCGACACCGGTCTCCCCGTCGGATGCCCGTGCCGGCATCGCGCACCTTCGCCGGCTTGCGATCGAGCAATCGGCGAACACCACCGTGGCGACACTCTCATCGGCAGGACGTGCGAAGAGTACAAACGAGGTCATGGGAACGCGCGATATCAAGAACGACGAAGGCGGAATACGCGATATAGAGTTCGGTGTGCAGCTCCTGCAACTGGGTAACGTGCACGAAGATGAAAGGCTGTTGACCGGTAACACGATCTTGGCACTCTCCGCGCTCGAAGAGACGGGGTTGATCGAACACGAACAGGCCGAACAGTTGCGCGGCGACTATATAATCCTTCGCAAGATCGAGCACTTCCTGCAGTTGTACGGCGATCGCCGGCTGCACGCGCTTCCAACCGACGAAATCGCCCGATCGCGGATGGCACACACCGTGGGAATCGCGGACAGCGGAGCGGAGTTCTTCGAGCGGCTTTCCGAATGCATGCGTCGAACCCGCGAGTTCTATCGCGCGCTCATCATCAATCCATTATAACACGGTTCATGAACCTACATTTATGTAGGAACCATGACGACAGGCAACAAAAATGTTCCATTTTTTTGTCAAACCTACTTTTCTTTCTGATTCGAGTGTGCTACGTTCCGCATAAAGATTCTATAAATATGTCGTTCGGTTGCATGTGCCGCCGCCGCGGCATGCGGAGGATCGACGACAAGATCCAATTCTGCAGGAGGATGTGAGAATGAGTGAGAAGACTCCGAAGGAGATTCTGAGCTTAATGGAAAAGGAGAAGGTCCAGGTCGTCGACCTTCGCTTCATGGACTTCCCGGGTATCTGGCAGCACTTCAGCATTCCGGCGCACGAGCTCGACGAGGATACGTTCCGTGACGGAATGGGATTCGACGGATCGAGCATTCGCGGCTGGCAGGCAATCAACGAAAGCGACATGATCGTCAAGCCGGTTCCCGACAGTGCGTTCATCGACCCGTACATGACCGCCCGCACGCTCGTTATGACATGCGATATCTGCGATCCGGTCACCGGCGAAGACTATACGCGCGACCCGCGCAGCGTCGCCCGCAAGGCGGAGACCTATCTGAAATCGACCGGAATCGGCGATACCGCCTTCTTCGGCCCGGAGGCGGAGTTCTTCGTCTTCGACGATATCCGTTACGACCAGAACGAGCACTGCGGCTACTACTTCGTCGATTCGGTCGAAGGGCGGTGGAACTCCGGACGGGTCGAGGAGCCGAACCTCGGAAACAAGCTTCGATACAAGGAAGGCTACTTTCCGTGTCCTCCGGCCGACAGCCTGCAGAACCTTCGCAGCGAGATGATGCTCACCCTCGAGTCGCTCGGCGTGGCGGTCGAGGCGCAACACCACGAAGTGGCTACCGGCGGCCAGTGCGAGATCGACATGCGCTTTGCCCCGCTCGTACAGATGGCGGACAACCTGTTGAAGTACAAGTACGTCATCAAGAACACCGCCCGCGCACACAACAAGGTGGTCACATTCATGCCGAAGCCGCTGTGGAACGACAACGGAAGCGGCATGCACATTCACATGTCGTTCTGGAAGGATGGAAAGAACCAGTTCTATGGTGATGGGTACGCGGGCCTTTCGCAGACCGCCCTCTACGCAATCGGCGGTCTGCTCAAGCACGCACCGAGCGTACTCGCGTTCAGCAACCCGACCACCAACAGCTACAAGCGGCTCGTACCCGGCTTCGAGGCTCCCGTGAATCTCGCCTACTCCAGCCGAAACCGCTCGGCGGCGGTGCGCATTCCGATGTACAGCCAGAGCGAGAAAGCAAAGCGCTTCGAGTTCCGCTGCCCCGATCCGAGCGGCAACGCGTACCTCACCTTCAGTGCAATGCTCATGGCCGCGGTCGACGGAATCCAGAACAAGATCGATCCCGGTGAGCCCCTCGACAAGAACATCTACGATCTGCCGCCGGCAGAAGCGGCGCAGGTACCGAAAACGCCGGGCAGCCTCCGCGAGGCGCTCGAGCACCTCGCCGTCGACCACGAGTTCTTGCTGAAAGGAGATGTTTTCACCAAGGATGTGGTGGAGACGTGGATCGAGTACAAGCACGACAACGAGGTCATGGAGGTGGATACGCGGCCGCATCCGTACGAGTTCGCGCTTTACCAGGACATATAGACGGCACTCCGTCGTACCATACAATCGCCGCCGCGCCGGTTTTCCGGCGAGGCGGCGATGAGTAGTGCCGGTACCACTTTCGATTCCGGCGAGCATGTCGAGACATCTCCAGCCGCCGTGCGCCAACCCTACGTTCGTCGGAGCCGCGGCAGAGAAAAGCGCACTACGGTTCCCTCCCCCGACCGGCTTTCGGCGGCGATGCGACCGCCCTGCGCTTCGACGAAGTACCGGGAAATCGTCAAACCGATGCCCGCCCCGTCGTCGTCCGACCGCGACCGCGCGGCGTCCGCACGATAGAAACGTTCGAAGATGTGCGGAATCGCCTCCGGAGCGATGCCTTCACCGCTGTCGCGTATCTCGACGACTACGTACGGTAGCTCCGCCACCGGCGGGTCGGGCGACACCCCGGGGGAGCCAAGCGGCTCACCATGTGTGGCTTCCGCGGTCGCTGACGGGGTACCGATCGGATCGCGACCGGCCACTTCGGCGCCGGTGCTGTATGCGGTCCGTACGACCACTTCGCCGCCCGGCGGCGTGTGCCGAAGCGCATTCCGGACGATATTCGACAGCACCTGAACGGTTCGGTCCGGGTCGGCGAACACCACATCGTCGCTCGCCGCCGCGCCGCGCGCCGCCGGCACGTGAAGCCGGACGCCCTTCTCGGCGAACGCCTTACCCTGGTCGGCTTCGAGCTGGATGAAGAGTGTCGAGAGGCGGGTTTCCCGAGGATGGACTTCCTGCACTCCGGCCTCGACCCGAGATATCAGCGAGAGATCGTCCACGAGTCGTCCGAGACGCGAGATCTGGCGCGAGCACGATTCGAGGGTTTCCGGACCGGCTTCAAAGGCCCCATCCTGCAACCCTTCCACATAGCCGCGAAGACTTGAGAGCGGAGTGCGGAACTCGTGAGCGACCGTCGCAACAAGTGACCGCCGCCGCTCTTCGACCCGCTCGAGTTCGGCGGCCATCCTGTTAAACGCCGCGGCCAGCTCGCCGACCTCACCGGGAGAGGACTCGTCGAGCCGTTCCCCGTAGTTCCCCTCGGCGATACGCCCGCTCGCCCGCTCCATGCTTCGAAGCGGATCGCTGAGGCGCCGGCTGAGAAGCAAGCTCACACCCCCTGCGACCGCGAGCGCTACTCCGAGCCCGAGCAGGAGCGCTCGCTGCATCGCCCGCCGGTATGCGGAATCGAGTAGCTCGACCATCTGTTCCTGCACCCTCATCGACATGCCGCCCATTCCCTGCATCCCGTGCATGGCCGGCCCGCGGTGCATCTCGATAAAGCGCGGAGCCGCCGCCTCACTC
This sequence comes from Spirochaetales bacterium, assembly GCA_007135605.1. Taxonomy (GTDB): domain Bacteria; phylum Spirochaetota; class Spirochaetia; order DSM-27196; family SKKC01; genus SLAN01. The sequence continues at coordinate 50,300 of SLIN01000075.1, forward strand.
GCAAGAAACAGAACGATTCCGGCGATCACGAGCACCAGGACGTAGGAGAAGAAGAGACGGACCGAAATACCGGGGCCTCTCATACGCCCGCCTCCCACTGCAGCGCTCCGGCTTTGGTCGGTTCCGTCGCGACCCGACACTCGTCCGCCCATCAATCGTCCTCCTCGACGGCGAAGCGATAGCCCACACCCCGCACCGTCTCAATGTACGCCGGATGGTGAACCGGCCGATCGCCGCCGGCGACGCCCGCGGCGGAATCTTCTCCCGCACTGGGGAAATCTTCGTCACCGGCGCCCACCCCCGCGGCGGGGCGATCTTCCGTGCCGGGGTCTTCCCCCGCCCCCGCGGCAAGTTTTGCGCGCAGGTTCGACACGTGCACGTCGACCACCCGGTCGACTCCGACGTAGTCCTCGCCCCAGATCCTCGAAAGCAACTCGTCACGCGTAAACACGCGCTTCGGCGAGCGCGCGAGCACCAGCAGAAGCTCGAACTCCCGCGTCGTCAGGTCGATTTCCCGGTCATCGAGATGGACCAGCCGCGTTTCCGAGTCGATGTGAAGCGCCCCGAAGCGCAGCGGCCGCGTTCCCGGTTGCCCGCCCTCACCGACCGATTCCCGGCCGCCGGACGCGCCGGCGCGGTCATCCGTCGGGACCACCGCGGCCCTGCTCATCACCGCCTTCACTCGGGCAACGAGCTCGCGAGGGCTGAACGGTTTCACCACATAGTCGTCGACTCCGTACTCGAAGCCGGTCAGCCGGTCCTCCTCTTCTCCCTTCGCCGTGAGCATAATGACCGGTATCGCACGCCTGGCGCGGAGCCGCTTCATGAACGCCGGCCCGGCGGTTCCCGGGAGCATCCAGTCGAGGATGATCAGGTCGGGGCGCCGGCTGCCTTCCAGCGCCTCGTACAAGCCGGCCGTTCCGTCGCCGACCGTCCGCACCGCGTAGCCGACGCGCTCCAGATAGACCCGAACCACGCGCGCGATATCCTCATCATCCTCGACTACCAGCACGAACCGCTCCATACACCGCATTCTATCACCGCTGAATGTTAAGCAGCGATAAAGGCGTGTTCGGGATGGAATCTCGCTCTCTGACCGCCCCAAGCCGGGCAGCAAACTCCCGATCGCGGGCGAGCCCTGCCGGGCACAATTGCCACGGTTGCAGTTGATCGGGCGACATCACCTCATTTGTCGGTTTACCGCATGCCGCGCACGCGATATTCTGCACCTCCTGTGGTACACTGCGGGAGTATGCAGGAGGAGATGGTATGATGCTAAAACGCTTTGCAGCTCTGCTGCTGGTTGGTTTGCTTTTTGTCGGGGCGGCATTCGCTAACGATATCGAACAGGAGACGGAGAGGATCGAGCAGGCGCTCGATGAGCTCGGGTCGGGAATCGTCGGCTCCCTGTCGCACTACAACACCCTGGGACTCGGCTGGTCGGACGCGTATATCGGGCAGCTTTTCAGCATGCCGCCGAGCTTCGGAGTCGGAGTCACGGTCGGGGCGGCGACAATTCCGCTGAACGTGCTCACCGGTCCGCTGGGAGACCTCGACATCGACAGCGATGAAATGCTCGCCGATCTTCCCGCAAGCGGGGTTATCGGTCGGGTCGGACTGCCGCTTCCCGCGTACACATTCGGCGCGCGCGTCGGCGGTTTCGGAATCCCCTTCGATGTCGGCTTCAAGCTGGGAACCGTTCCGAACCTCGCGATGCTCGAGGACGAGGGAGTTGAGCTCGATTTCCTGCTTGTCGGCGGCGACTTCCGCTACGCCGTCCTCGACGGCAGCGGAATTCTCCCGAAGCTTTCGGCGGGGATCGGATTTAATCACTCCCGCTTCGGTGTCGGTGTCACAATGGACGACATGGAGCTTGCCGAGGATGAAGTCGGCGGCGAAGATGTTTCCTTGCTGCTCGCCGACCCCCGCTTCGACTTCGGCTGGCGGAGCAGTAGCGTCGAGCTGAAAGCGCAGGCGAGCAAACGTCTGCTCATCTTCCAGCCGTTCATCGGCGCCGGAGTCGCTTACAACTGGGCGTCGATGGGCGGAAGCTTCAGCGGGCAGCTGACCGTGGACGAAAAAGCGTTCGACGAGCTCGACGACGACGACGCTGAGGAAGTCAAAGAGATGCTCGGGGAGTATTTCGACAACGGAGACGTGTTATTCGGCTTCGACGTTCCCGACAGCGGGTTCACCGCCCGCGCGTTCGGAGGACTCGGATTGCGCATATTTATCCTGAATCTCGATGTCGGCGCATCGATCGACACGCGCGGAAGTATGGCGCTCGAGCTCAACACGCGGATCCAGTTCTAAAGAGGGATTACCTGCGCCCCTGCGCGGCCGGGGGTGTAGTCCGATGTCGAGGAAACTGGTTCAATCGACGCCTGCGCCCCTGGGCGGCCGGGGGTGTAGGCATCCACGCTTTTTCATTGACACAGACAAGCCCCCCCGATAGCCTGCCAATAGCACGTTGGGAGTCGGCGCGCATGCGGACAGGCCGATCGCTGTTGACCCTGCGAGAAGGCCGCGCGGGCGACCAATCACCGTCGTGTGGCCGACCACGTGCGGTCGTGGGGACGACCGCCCATCGCGTGGCCGGACACCATTCCCGCCCCGGTAGCTCAGCTGGATAGAGCGGCTGCCTCCTAAGCAGCAGGTCACGCGTTCGAATCGCGTCCGGGGTACGTTACCGTATATCGACGTGTGCGAAGACGCGGCTTTCGGTGTCGAAGACGCCGTAGCTCGGCTCGCCGAAGCGACCCATGACTTCGCCGGGGTTTGCCCACAGGCACGAGCCGACCGGCTCGACGTAGCGCTTGTGATCGTGACCGCTGAATACCGCGTCGTAGGCGCCGCTTTCGGCCAGCCGTTTCGCAATATCCGGATAGTGGTTGAGCGCGATTTGCAGCCCATCAACCTCCAGCTCGGCCAGATAGCCGTGCAGTGTGACGTGGTCGTACTTCGATGCAATCCGGCTCAACAGAAAGGTATCGCCGTCGTTGTTGCCGAAGACGACGTCGATCGGGCCGGAAAAGCCGTCGGCTATCTGCGCGAGGGTGAACGGCGCACAGAAGTCGCCGAGGAAGAAAAGCCGCGAGCAGGAACGCTCGCCGATCCCGGTAAGCGCCCGTTCGAGATTCCATATATTATCGTGCGAGTCGCTGACAACAGCGATATTCATACCATGATATTGACTTGCCGGCCGACCGCCGGATCCTGTCCGACCTGCTGCTGGAGCTGGGCCGCATCTCCCATCAACCTCTGGATCCCCTCGGCCTGCTGCTCAGAGGTTTCCAGGCCCATGCGCATTGCGTGCATGCCGACCTGCTGTTGAAGCTGAGCATGATGCATAGCGGTAGATGCGTGTGCGATCCCGTTTGTCATACGCGGAAACCCTCCTCGTACTTCACAGTGTAGTAACTCGCAATGCACTTTTCAAACGGCCGGCGCAATTGACCTCGCCGAACCGGTTTGCCGGATCGTTCCGGTCGCCGGGCGCCGCCTGTGCATCACTTATACGAATCCGCGCGTGCGGTACCACGCGAGCGTTTCGGGCACCCCCTCGGCGATCCCGACCCGTGGTCTATACCCGAGCTCCGTGACCGCCAGATCGCTCGAACAGGCGGCACACGCGTCGAGCATCTCGGCTGCCTTCTCGCGGTGGAACGGGGGGAAGATGCCCAACGCGGACGCAATATCTTCGACAATCGCCCCGGCGGCGCGGAACGCCCGCCGAGGCACCGGCAGCGTCAGGACCGGTCGCCGCAACTGCGCGGCAACCGCGGAACGAACCTCGCGCGCGAAGTCGAGCCACCCGACTGTCTCCGGCGGACCGAGGAAGTATGTTCTGCCACCGGCATCGGGATGCTCGGCGGCGAGCATAGTGCCGGCGACGACATCACGCACGTGGACGAGGCTCAGCCGGCGACGCCGGTCGATCGGCACCGGGCATACCCCCCGAGAGGCTGCCCGGAAATAGGTGTAGATGTCGCGCTCGCGCGGACCGTAGACCGCCGGGGGTCGAACGACGGTAATCGGCAGGCGCCCGTGCAGCGATTGCGGGTCGGACGGAGTCCCGAGCGCCCGCTCGAGCTCGGCTTTGCTGCGCCCGTAGGCGCTTACCGGCTGCATTGCAGCGCGCTCGTCGGCAACGCCCTCCACGGCGCTCCCCACGACCGCGAGGCTGCCGGCCACCACAGCACGTTCGAGGCGGGTCGAGGCCCGGGCGGCGCATTCGAGCAGGCCGACGGGGGCGAGCACATTTGCAGTAACGAACTCACTCCAGCTCTTCGCCCGCGTGAGCGCTGCGAAGTGGAAGATGTGTGTGACGTCGGCGAGTGCGCGTTGAAGGTCATCGAGATGGGGTGGCGCGCCGGCCGTCGAACGGCGAGTCGCGGCGCCATCGGCGGATCGGCTGTCGATCGCACCTACGCTTCCGTCGTTGGGAGCCGCGGTACCCGCCGCCCTTGCCTCCCCGCCCGCGAACACCGGAGCCCGGGCGAACCGCGCGAAATCGTCGAGGGTACCGGTCACCCGAACCACCGGCTTGCCCCGCAGCCACTTCGGGTCGCGACGGACGAGACATCGAACCTCATCCCACCCGTCGGCGAGCAACCGATCGACGATGTGGCTTCCGATAAAGCCGGTACCACCGGTAACAAACGCGACTCTCGGCACGCAGTCAGCCCCTCAACTCGTAACCCATGCGGTCAGCCCTTCAACTCGTAAACGACAAGCGCACTGTCGACTGCAAAACCGAGCCGTTCGTACAGCCGCTGCGCCTCCAGCTCCGCCTGAAGGAGCGCCCGTGTGCAGCCGCGTTCGGCGGCACGAGCCATGAGATGGACCATCACCGCACCGGCATATCCTCTCCCGCGGGATGCATGGCGCGTCGCCAGCTGATAGATCCCGGCGTACCGCTTACCGTCATCGAGTTCCGGTTCGAGGCGGAGCTTCGCGCACGTCACCGCCCGTTCACTCCGGTATCCGAGATACCACTCGCTGTCGGCACGCCGGCGCCACGCGTCGGGCAATGTCTCGAGGAATCCGGAAGTCGTGGTACGGTCATAGTCGTTCGCCTCGGTATAGATGCGCACCCACTCTTCCGCCTCCGCCGTCGAGCGCACCGGTCGCACGTCGAGCTCCTCCCGTGCAGCCGCACGAACTACACCGTCCCACATTGCCGGGCGACCTGCCCCGTGCAGCGATCCGCTCATGGCCGGGAAGTCCCCGCGATGCGCCAGCCCCGCTGCCTCCAGCGCCGCACGGAGAGTGTCACGGCGAGGCGGCTCCCACAGAAGCCAGCGGATCTCGGCGGGATTCCGCGCACCGCGGATATCGTCGAGCACCACCTCCACCGACGACCGATCCTCCCGGGCGGCCGGATCGCCGGTCGGATAAACGCGAACCGGTAGATCGGGGTGAACCTGTACCCAGGTCCACGGCCGGACGGTGCGCACGACACCCAATGGGGCATGGCACTGCTCGAGAAAATGGTGATGTAAACTCATCGCGGACGCACGGAGCGCCCCGGTAGTCGTTTGCTTTGCAGCAGATCGGTTCACGGTGCCCGACAGCGTACGGCGAAGCAGCGATTCGCCGCAAGGTTCAGTCGCCGCCCGGCGGCCGAAACGCCTCACACTTCGATATCGACGGTCCGCCCCCGCAGGTCGTCGTCAATCTCTTCGGATTCGTCTGTCGCTCCGCCGCGCGACGATCGGCCGGTGCGAGCACTGCCGAAGGCCTCGGCCCGCTCGCCGGCGCCCGCGCCCTCCCCTCCCGCACCGCCGCCGACAGCGGTCCCGCTCCGCTCCTCTACCATGCGGCTGAACGGCGAACCGTGCTCACCGGAGATCTCAACGCTCACCGGATAGTCGATGAGCGGCGGGCCGAGCCCGCTCGTGCGCGTCTGCTCGGTCGACATATTATAGCGTGGGAGTACCCGCTGCATGCGCACCGAAGAGATCGGCGCGATACGATCGAGCCGCCCGACGCTGTTACTATAGCCGGGATAGAAGTTCGTGATCGGATAGGTGTACCAGCGCCTGCGGCTTCGCCGGCGATTGTCCGAGGGTACACGAGAGTTCGGGGGGGGGCGGTTTTCCGCGCCCTCGCCCGAATCTCGAGTCGTTGTATCCGGCTCGGCATCGCTCCGCGGCTCGCGGAAGTCGACGCCCTCGTCATCGCCGGCCATACGTATAGTATACTACCGAAGGTCGAACGGCGTTGACCGTATATGTGGCCGGCATCGTCCGCCGGACGCGGACATACAGCGGCGCGGCTCGCCGCGATCGTTATTTGTGGCCGGCATCGGCCGGCGGGCGCGGACATACGGCGGCGCGGCTCGCCGCGATCGTTGACCTTCGCGGCGACCACCTCCATAGTCTTTCGCGAGGTGCAATGGGTGAATCCATCGATGTGGTGAAACTCGACGTTCATGGGGTCGAGAAAATCCGCTATACAGCCACACCACTCATGCTCGATTTCCGGTGGGGTTACGCGCTCGTAGAGGCTCACTTCGCCCTCGACCGCGCCGATGTCGAGCTTTTCGCCCTCGAGCACGGCGACCGCATGATCGAGCACTTCTGGAGCTCGCGGCACTTCAATGTTTTCGAGATCTACGCTCCGGACGGATCGCTTCGCGGTTTCTACTGCAACATCACCCGCCCGGCAACAATCGACTCGGTGAGTATAGCCGCCGACGATCTGGCCCTCGATCTCGTCGTGGATACAGCCGGCAACACGGTGCGGCTCGACGTCGGCGAGTTCCGGTCACTATCTATCGGTGATGATGAGCGCCGCCGCGCGATCGCCGCAATCGAGGAGCTCGAGCTCATGGCGCGCCTCAGAATCGGGCCGTTCTTTCGACTCAAACGCGCGTATCGGGAGGCGAAGAGGTGACCGCGAATCGACCGGGCGGCCGCGCGTACCCGTCCGCAGCATACCGTTGTGCGCCTCGGACGGCGCCCGCCGTGCTTCTGCTCCTGCTGCTCGCGGCCACGGCAACCGCCCGCGAACCGCTTCCGAGCGATACCCGCGACGGACTGATCCTGATACCGGACGCAGGCGCGGTTTTCGAGCCGAGCGCACTCGAGGCCACACCGCCGGAAGCACTCGACTACGTCCGCTACGACGGCTTTCCCGCGTTGCTGCCGGACGAGCCCCACGCAGGCCAGGAGGTCGCCGACGATCCGAGGGCAACCGACGAGGCGCTCGACGCGGCTGGATTCGGCGAATACCTTCTCCTCTACGCCTCCGATCACGGCGATTCGGAGCCTGCGTACGAGCCGGATCTCGTACGACTCGGACTCATCACGCGGAACGAAGAGATCCCGTTCGCGCTCATAGAAAGCGATTCCGATCGCTACGACGCTACCCTCTGGAGCGCATCTCTCTCCTACGGCAATCTCTTTGTGCGAATCGACGACTCACGATTTGTCGTAGACCTCGGTGCGCTCTACGAGCTGAACCTCCGGCTCGAAGGCGACGAGCAGCCGTACGCGAGCCGACTGCCGGCGCTCCCGGCGGCGCCGGTCGCCGCGCGATTCACGTGGGTTAAGCAGCTCTCCGAGCATCTGATCGAGATCGAGGCACGACTCATCATCTCCCTGAATAATCCGAATATGGAGCCGGTTACCGCGCGCGTGTTTCTGCGTCCCGGCTCGGACTCACTCGAACTCGTGGCCTATCTGATTGAGGAGCTCGCGTATCCGGACGGGCTGGAGTATCGCGCATGGCACACCTTCGAGGGACGCAGCCCGGCAAGGATCCGCGAAGAGGTTCTGCGCAGTACGCCGGCGGGCGGAGACCGCAGGCACTTCCGGATTGCTGTCGGCGAATACGCGCTGCATCGGGGCCGCTTCGTGAGATCGAGCGCGACGCGAACGATTTGGGAGGATGTTTTCCCGACGCGGCTGGTGGTTGCCGAGGAGCAGGTCGGCGTGTACGACATGCCGGGCGGCGCCCGGGTCGGTGAGTTACCGCTCGGCCGTCGAGTGCAGGCGGTTGAGCCATGGGGGCGCATCGACTCGCGTGACGGAACGGACGGTGTGTGGTACCGGGTTCGATTCGGAGGCGGAGCCGGCTGGGTCTGGGGCCCGTATCTGGCCGAACCGGAGTGAAGCTGCGACCGCTTTCGGGATCGCCCCTTCCTTCCCGGTCCGAGGCTTTGTATCTTTAGGTTGCTTATGAATCATATCAAGACGCTGTTTCTCATGACCCTCCTGACGGTGCTCCTTGTACTGGCCGGCGGTGCGATCGCCGGTGAGGCGGGATTGATTTTCGCGCTGGTGTTTGCGGTACTGCTGAACGTCTTCACGTGGTGGAACTCCGACCGCATCGCCATCCGCATGACCCGCTCGCAGCCGCTTCCGCGCAGCCGTGCGCCGAGGCTCTATGAGATGGTCGAACGGCTGTGCGCACGAGCGAAACTACCGATGCCGCGGCTTTACCTTACCCCGTCGCAGCAGCCGAACGCCTTCGCTACCGGCCGGAGTCCGCGGCATTCGGCGGTCGCGGTGACCGAAGGCCTGCTGAGACAGCTCGATGCCGAAGAGATAGAGGGCGTGATCGCGCACGAGCTCGCGCATATCCGTAACCGGGATACGTTGATCAGCACGGTGGCCGCGGTCATGGCGGGCGCATTAACTGCCGTCGCCCGGATCGGGACCTACGGAATGCTGCTCGGCGGCGGGCGGGGGCGTGGCGGCAATCCCGTCACGATACTGCTTGCCATCATCCTCGCTCCGATCGCAGCCATGCTGATCCGAATGGCGGTCTCGCGCAGTCGGGAGTTCGCCGCCGATCGCAGTGCCGCGGCAATCGCCGGGTCACCGACCGGGTTGGTAAGCGCACTGCGCAAGCTCGACCGGACGGCACGCACCTCCCGAATGCAGGTCAGCGAGGCGGCAAGTCACATGTTCATCGTGAATCCGCTCTCCGGGGGCGGCATGAGCGCGCTCTTTTCGACCCACCCGCCGATGGAACGGCGAATCGAGCGGCTGCAGCGGCTGCAGGCGCCGGGGGCACGCCGGAAACTGCGGTAATCGTCCGGCGCCCGCGGCCGGCAAACTCGGGGGACATTTCTATCGAGTCTTGACAGGCGCTTCTATCGAGGCTTGACAGCCGCCCGCAAGGCGATTGCCATCATCGATTCACAATGATTTCCCGAATATACTTTACGCGCCCAGTGTGTTACCGATAAATTCACCCTGGATAGCGGGAGCGGACGGCGCCATGCGGAGGCAAGGACAAGCTTGTCACACTTCACGAAGTATGGCATGATGCGTTGACGTTTACGCTACAGGAAGGGGACCGGTAAGAATTACAGCGTTGTCTGTAGCCGAAGCGCTCCTTCGTTGTTTTCTATACAGCGGATGCAATTATGCGCCGAGGAGATGTGGCACTATGAGTACCGAGATGGACTTTGAGTCCCCTACCGACAACAGCAACGCGAGACGCGATCTGTTCGCCAAGATCGCCCGCCTCTACTACGTGGAGGATATGAATCAGCGACAGATAGCCGAGCAGCTGAATATCAGTGTCGCCAGTGTATCGCGCGCGCTATCCAAGGCCAAGGATCTGAATATCGTTAAGATCTCCATTGACGAGACGCGTGAAGAGTTCCACAAGATGGAGATCGGCCTCGAGCGCCGCTATCCGATTCGTGAGTGCATGGTCGCCGGCAGGCACAACAACCCTGACGATGTCCATCGAGACATGGGGTCCATGGTAACAGGCCTGCTCGCCCGGCTTCTCAAGCGGGATAACGTCCTCGGACTCGGATGGGGGTCGGATCTACTCGGCCTGGCGAAAAACCTCGGCAGAGCGAGCGTCGGACGCATCGACATTGTGCCGCTCAGCGGAACAGTTACCAACGCCGATCCGTCGATCGGCGCCGATCAGGTCGCACAGGCGTTCGCATCCCGGCTCGACGGCGACATCCATCCGGTTCCGTCGGAGGCAGTCGTCGAATCGGGCGCCGCACGTACGTCAATCATGTCGGATCCGTCCTTTCCGCCCGTTCGCCGGCTCTGGAATCGCCTCGATACGGTAATCTTGAGCGTCGAGTCAGTCGATGGCCGTGAGGCGGGGACGTACACTTCCGATCAGAAGAAAGAGCTCAAGAAGGCAGGCGCGGTATGTACCATAAACGGCACACCGATCGATGCCGATGGAAACGAGATCGCAAACCCGTTCGGCGATCGACTCGTTGCGGTTGAGCTCGAAGAGCTTCGTCACGTGCGAAACGTGGTGGCCGTCGCAAGCGGCGAGAAGTCGGTCGATCCGGTACGAGCCGCTCTGGCTGCCGGGTTCGTCCACGTGCTCGTAATCGACGCGAAGTGCGGCGACGGGCTTCTGTAGGCCCAGCGGAGTGAATGCTGCGGCGAGGTATCGGAAGGTCCGCCGCTGATCGGATAACCTGCGTTTGCAACCGCGACACTCCGCGTTCATGCTGAAAACGTACCGGTGCAACCGAGGCACACCGCGTTCATTCGGGGCTGGTCAGTCGATGAGCAGGCGCGGTAATTTATGCGCATGAGACCGCATCGAAAGGCCTTGGCAGCGTGTGTCGTTTGCGCGCTCATCACCGCATGCGCGACCACTACCCG
>SLIN01000001.1 GCA_007135605.1 Spirochaetales bacterium
TCCGGGCCGGCGTTGTCCGGGCCGGCGTTGTCCGGGCCGGCGTTGTCCGGGCCGGCGTTGTCCGGGCCGGCGTTGTCCGGGCCGGCGGACGCGTCCGCGCCGGCGACCTCGCGCTGCTGTCGCGCAAAACGCACGGCGAAATCCGGGTACCCCTCGGCGGCGTAGCTGCCGATGTACGCTTCGAGCTCGTGCGACGGCGGCGCTCCGGCGACCTGCTCGGCAGCCGTCGTTTTGCGGCTCCGGGACGTGGCGACCTGAATCGGGTCGACCACCGCGTGGTATTTCGCGTTCCAGTCACTCGGCGCCCGGTCGAGCGCCCGATCGAGCGCTTCATACATGACGACCTGCGGGAACGGACTGAACGCGAGATTGCTGAGCACGACGACACCCACATCGCCGGCGGCCGTGCTGCCGCCGTTCGTTGGCCCTGCGGACGCCGATTGCGCACCCGAATCGGCCCCGGTCGCCGCAGGCCCGGCGGCCGCACCGCCTCCGTTCGTTGCCCCGGTGGACGTCGATTGCACACCCGATTCAGCTCCGGCCGCCCCGCCACCCGGCACGAATCCGATGTGCAGAGTATGCCCCTCGACTCCGCCGCCGTGGTGGAGGAGCGTCCGCTCGGCGTACGGGTCGATCATCCAGCCGAGACCGTAGGTCGATATCCGCGTCCCGTGCAACGCTTCGCCGACCCCGCCGCCGGGAGCGATGCTGTGCGGTGTGTGCATCACCCTGATATTTTCTTTCGAAATCAGACGCCCCGATCCGTCCGGCAATGCTCCCTCGTTCACGTGCAGCTGCAGCCAGCGGGTCATATCCGCAAGCGTGGAGAAGAGCGCGCCTGCGCCACCCGGCGAAAGGGTGGTATGCGCGCCGAACGGAACGTGGACGAGCCCGGTAAACTCCCCCTCCTCGTCGCGGTCGGCCCGATACCCGAGCGCGTTTTTCGATCCGCCGTCCTCGGCTCCGGCCGACGGATCGGGAGAGAAACTCGACGCAGTCATACCCAGCGGCACGAAAATCCGCTCGCGCACGAACTCTTCCCACTCCACGCCGGCAAGGCGCTCCACGAGGTACGGAGCAATGTAGTACATGAGGTTGTTGTAGATGAAACGCTCGCGAAACGACGCGCTGAACTTCAGGTGCCGGATCCGCCGGACGAACTCCGCCCGCGGGATATCGAGACGCCAGGCGGCCAGGTCGTGTCGCGGCAGGCCGCTCCGGTGGCTGAGCATGTCGACGACGGTAAGGTGCTCGGTGACGTACCCATCGTTGAGTATGACCTCGGGCACGTACTCGCGCACCGGCTTGGTCCACTCGAGCAGTCCATCCTCGACGAGCAGCGCGACGCTCATCGCGGTGAACGCCTTGGTGATCGAGGCCATCGGGAAGCGGGTATCCTCGGTCATCGCCTCGCCGGAGGCGTTGTCACGCACGCCCGCCGTCATGCGGAAAACCGGATCGCCGCCGGAAACAACCGCAACCGCCACGCCGGGGCAGCGCCACGAGCTCATCGCTTCGCGGATGTATTCCTCGAACCCATCGAATCGACTCATGCAGAACTCCTTCAATCACGCCGAGGACGCCTGCGGCACAGGGGTGCAATGCCGCCCGTTCGCCACGCCGGATCTACCGCGCCCCGACGAATTTCTCGGACTACACTTCGGAAGTAAATATTGAGGGCATACCCATGCGCAAGCGTGCGTGGTGACAGCCGTAAATATCCAACCGGCCGTCCCAATATTCAGTAGAAAGTGTCTCGAAGATTATGGATGGACGAGGTTCATCGCCTTGTACCGGCAGCAGTTACTCGCTTGAACGGTTGCGGACGAGACCGTCCGGGGGCATTCGCGTGTAACTCGTTCGTATCACTGGCCTTGTCCCGCCTGTGGACCCATCTCCATCCATAATCTTCGAGACATTGATTATACAATACTGCCCATATGTCCGACAAACTCCTCGGCGCGTGGTTGACTGCGACATCAGAGAGCGACATTTGACGTACCAACACCTTTTCTTATATCCATACGGGTGAATTGGTTTGACAAATCAACTAAGTCGTGGAAATACTAAAGACACAGAAAAGTCACGCGCGTGGCTTTCGCTATTAGCCTGTTCTCTCAAGCCCGATTCCGTCAGAGCCTTGGGCCTGAGTATACGAACGGGTTAAGAAAATCTAAGGAGGAGTTTACCATGCGGAAACTCACAGCGATAGTTCTCATGCTCGCGCTTGTCGCGGGCGCGGCATTCGCCGCAGGCCAGGCGGAGGAAGCAGCCGACGTAGAGGCGTTCGATCCCGACCGCCAGTATTCGATCACCGTCGCGACCTTCCCGCACGTGGATGAAGCGGTGAAGTCGCTTCTGCCCCGGTTTAATGAAGACTACCCGAATATCGAGGTCGAAGTGCTTTCGCAGGGCTTCGAAGATCATCACACCGCCATGATGACCGACCTCGCCGCGGGCGAGCCGCTGCCGGATGTCGTTCTGCTCGAGATATCGTTCATCGCGCAGTTCAGCCGGGCCGGCGGATTCCGCGACCTGCTCGTGGAACCGTTCAATGCCGGTCAGTACGAGGATATCTTCGTGCCGTACAAATGGGCACAGCCGATGACCCCTGACGGCCGGCTCGTTGCCATGCCGAAGGATATCGCTCCGGCGAGCATCTTCTACCGCCGCGATATCTTCGAGGATGCCGGTTTGCCGAGTGAGCCGGAGGAAGTCGCCGAGTTGATGACGACCTGGGAAGACTGGCTCGATGTCGCGCGGCAGTTGACCCGCGACACGACCGGCGACGGCGAGCCCGACCACTGGGCGGTGGCTCACGCCGGCGAAGTCGCCAATATGTTCGTCGAAGCGCACGACGAGGGGTGGTTCGACGAGGACGGCAATCCGAACCTGACCAATCCGCAGTTCGTCGAAGGACTCGAGATGGCGCGGCGCATCCGCGAGGAGGGCCTGGACGCCGACATCGGCGCATGGTCGACCGAGTGGTTCGAGGCGATCGAGCGCGGTACCACCGCCATGCTCATGCACGGGGCGTGGATGGGCGGTCACATCCGCACCTGGATGGCGCCGGAGACCGCCGGAAACTGGGGCGTCGCGCACCTTCCCGACGGCATGCACGCCAACGACGGCGGATCGTTCTTCGGAATCCCGGAGACAGCCGAATATCCGGAAGCTTCGTGGGAGTTCATTAAGTGGTACACCACGCAGGCGGACGTTCAGGCCGAAATGTTCGTGAACAACGACATCTTCCCGGCGGTGCTCGAGGCGTTCGACGATCCGGCCTTCGACGAGCCGATCGACTTCTACGGCGGTCAGCGGGCGCGTCAGCTCTGGATCGAGGTCGCGCAGAATGTCCCCGACGTTCGGGTGCACCCATCCGACCCGATCGCAGACGAGCTGTTCGGACAGGCGGTCGAGGAAGTCCTGCTCGAAGGCCGAGATCCGCTCGAGGCACTCGAGGACGCGAACGAACAGGTGCGCAGGAGGATGTAGCGCCGCATACCCGACGCGCGGGCCGGAGCCTACCACGGCACCGACCCGCGCGCGGCGGGCTCCCGTGTTATCATGACCCTGTCGAGATATAACGGACCCGCCCCGGGAGCCGGCGAATGCCGGAGCACCGCTCCGGCGTTCCCTCTCCCGCCGCTGCCCCGAGCGGCGCGAAGGGGAGCGTGCCAGAAGGAGTATCAACCGTGTCAGATAAGAAATCGCAAAGCGGACAATCGGCCGGAGGTGGCCCGACCGGCGCCGGGCGGCTGTTCAGGCGCCGATCTGCGGTAACGGCCGCCGGCGGCCCCGACTCGCGGTGGACGTTGGACGGGCGGACGAAGCTCGACATTCTGCAGCGGAAGGCTGCGCCGTATGTCTTCATCTCCCCCTTCTACATTCTTTTCGCGATATTCGGGCTCTTTCCGATTCTATTCTCGCTCTATCTGAGCTTCCATGGGTGGGACGGAATCGGTCCGATGCAGTGGCGCGGATTGGACCAGTACCGCTTTCTGCTGACCGACGAGTGGTTCTGGCAGTCGCTGTACAACACCGTCGGCATCGGCCTCATGACCGGGATACCTCAGCACATTCTCGGCCTCGTACTTGCTTTCATGATCAACTCGAAGCTGGTGCGATTCAGCAAGGTGTTTCGCAATTCGTACTTCCTGCCGTATATCACCTCGACGGTAGCGCTTTCGCTCATTTTCGGCATTATCCTCGGAACGCGATACGGCGCGTTGAACTACGCGCTGCAAGCGCTCGCGACCGTGCCGCCGATCGGAGGGCTTCTTAACGCGCTCAACATCGAGCTGCCGATTCACTGGCTGTCGCACCGCGAGTTTATCTGGCCGTCGATAGCGATGGTCATGACGTGGCGGTGGTTCGGATGGAACATCGTGCTCTACCTTGCAGGGCTGCAGGCGATTCCCAACGAGCTGTACGAGTCGGCGAAGGTCGACGGCGCCAGCAACAAGCAGATCTTCTGGAAGATTACGATTCCGCTGCTTCGACCGATGATGCTTTTCGCGGTTACCATGACGATCATCGGACAAATGCAGGCGTTCGATGAACCGTTCATCCTCCTCGGAACCGGAGGCGGACCGGGCCAGGCGGGCCTCACTTCGGTGCTCTACCTCTATCGTACCGGTTTCGAGTGGATGCAGCTCGGCCGCGGCGCCGCCATGTCGTATCTCCTGTTCGTGATTATCATTATCGGCTCACTGATTAACTTCAAAATCACCGGGAGGAAGAACACATGAGGCTCGAAGCAAAACAGATTCCCGGAAAGGTTATCATCTATACGCTCCTGATCGCCGGCGTGTTGCTCACCGTGTTTCCGTTCTACTGGATGTTCGTACTCGCCACGCTGAGCCGGCGGGAAATTTTCTCCTTCCCGCCGGAGATGTGGTTCGGCGAGCACGGGCTTACGAACTACCACAACCTCATGTCGTACGTTCCGTTCCTCCGCAACATGTGGAACAGCTTCTACATATCGGCGATGTCGACGATTACCGCAATCTTCTTCTGCTCGCTCGGTGCGTTCGGATTCGCGATGTACGATTTCCGGTTCAAGAAGCCGCTTTTCATTATCATGATATCCACGCTCATGATCCCGCCGATCCTCACGATCATCCCGTGGTTTATCGTCATGCGCTGGTTCGGCTGGATTAACGAGCCGCGCGCGCTCTGGCTTCCCGGAATGGCAAATGCATTCGGGATATTCCTCATGAAGCAGTACATCGAAAGCGCCGTGCCGCGCGACTTCATGGACGCCGGCCGGATCGACGGGTGCAGCGAGTTCCGGATCTACCGTTCGGTCGTGTTGCCGGTGATTACCCCCGGGCTCGGCGCGCTCGGCATGATCACCTTCATCAACCAGTGGAACCTCTTCCTCCCGGCGCTGGTGATCCTCCGGCAGCGGACCGCGTACACGATCCCGGTGGCTCTCAGCAGCCTCGAAGGAATGATCACCACCGACTACGGAGCGGTCATGTTCGGTACGGCGCTCGGCACGCTGCCGATCCTGATTGCGTTCATCTTCTTCTCGAACAAAATCATCTCCGGACTCACCGCCGGGGCACTGAAGTTTTAGGGAGTTGATGGATGATGGAAAGACGGTCGCCGGCGGCCCGGGTCGCTCCGGTTATGCGCGGGCGGGTACCTACGGCGCCGGCCGGGCTCCGCCGGACCACTCCGGCGCCGGCGGTGCCCGTACCGGCGGCGCTCGCCGTTCTGCTGCTCGTGGCGGCGCTCGCCGCGTGTGCCACCGGCGAGCCGATAGACGAACCCGACTTTACACTGACCGTTGGCGAGGAGGCGGTCGCAGTCGCCTCGCCGATGCTGCGCTCCGGCATGAACTACGGCAACTGGATGATCGTCTACCAGCTGCTCGACCGCTACGAGCCCCTCGACATACCGCTGCTGCGCTATCCGGCCGGTAACTACGGCGACGACAATCTGCTCACCGGCCACGCCCTCGAGCGTTTCGTCCGCAGCGCTGATTGGCTCGACGCCGAGCCGATGGTGCAGCACAACCTGCTCATGGGCGACCCGGAGGAGGCGGCACGGTGGGTGCGCTTTGCGCAGGAAGAGGAGCTGCGAATCGGTTACTGGTTCATCGGGAACGAGCCGGATCGGTACGCGATCCGCGGGCAACCGCAGTGGACGCCGGAGTACTACGCGGAGATGTTCCGCGAGTATGCGGCGGCGATTCGGGCCGTCGACCCGGAAGCACGCATCGTCGGGCCTGCGGTGACCGGAACACCGAACCTCGAATGGATGGAGGCATTCCTGCGCGGAGCGGGCGACGTCGTCGATGTCCTCGCCTGGCAGTGGTACCCGACCGACGGCACCGCCGATCGCGACGAGGCACTCGCGAGTGCGGTGGAGGTGCGCGAGCACATCGAGCTCTTTCGCTCGCTGGCCGGCGACCCCGAGTACAACCCCGACGGCTGGGAGCGCGAGATCCCGATGTTCATCTCGGAGTTCGGCTTGAGCTGGCGCACCTCGCACGGGCGGCTTCTCACCGATATGACCGCCGCGATCTGGCTCGCCGAGGTTTGGGCGGAGATGGTAATCGCCGAGCTCGAGTACGCCGCCTACTTCGCCCTGCAGGGCACCGGCGGGCACGGCCTTTTCGACTCCGGCCACTTCGTTCGGCCGACCTATTTCGCTACGCGCTTCGTCGCCGAGATGCCCGAGCGCTGGCATCCGGTGGAGATCGACGCTCCGCGGGCCGATCTCGTCGCCTATGCCGCACGCGGGGAGGGAGGCACGACCGAGCTTCTTCTGCTGAACAAGCGCGAGGAGCCTGTCACCGTTGCGATCCCCGAGGCGCGTGGTACCGTGCGCGCGCAGAGCGTCTCCGATGCGGAACAGGACGAGCCGGTCGAGACGCGCTTTCGCGGCGGGGTGGAGCTTCCGCCCTACTCTATTACGCGAGCGGTCTATTAGGAGTCTCCGATGGCGGACACGATCGAAATGTACATCGACGGCAGGTGGCACGGGGCTGAAAGCGGCGCTCGCCTGCCGGTATTCAATCCGTCCACCGGCGAGCAGTGCGACACGGTGCCGGCAGGCGGAGCCGCCGACATCGACCGTGCGGTTGTCGCCGCCCGTCGCGCGCTCTCCGGCGAGTGGGCCGGCCTGAAGCCGGCCGACCGCGCGCGGATGCTTTCGGCGGCGGCCGCCGGTATTCGCGCCCGGTCGGAGGATCTCGCCGCCCTGCTCGTCGAAGAAAACGGGAAGCCGGTCGCCCATGCGCCGGCGGAGGTGGAATCGGCGGCGCGGTACACCGAGTACTACGCCGGACTCGCCGACAAAATCGCCGGCTCGGCGCTCGACCTCGGCGCGGAGATCGTCGACTTCGTCCGTCGCGAGCCGCTCGGCGTGACCGCGCACATCATCCCGTGGAACTACCCGCTCGACGTGTTCTGTCGAAGCGTCGCGCCGGCGCTCGCAGCCGGGAACAGCTGCGTGGTCAAGCCGTCGCCGGAGACCGCGCGGGCTACCCTGGCGATGGTGGCGGCGTTCGAGGCCGCGGGAATACCGGTCGGCGTGCTCAATGTGGTCTCCGGCGACGGGCCGACCGCCGGGGCCGCTCTCTCCGCTCACCCGGATATCGACGGGATCGTCTTCACCGGGTCGGCGGAAACCGGCAAGGCGGTTCTCCGGGCCGCGGCGGAAAACATCACCCCGGTAATATCGCTGGAGCTCGGCAGTAAGTGCCCCTCGATCGTCTTTCGCGGGCCCGATGACCTCGACGGACCGGTGGGAGAGGCGGTCGGCAATCTGCTGTGGAATTGCGGGCAGTCGTGCGGGCAGCGCTCACGGGTGTACGTCGGGCGCGATTCGTACGACCGCTACGTGCAACGGCTCGCCGAGGGGGCGGCGGGAATTCGCGTTGGTCGCGCCGATGATCCGGGCACGGTCATGGGCCCGCTCGCGAGCGCTGCGCAGCACGAGAAGGTGTTGAGCATGATCGAGAGTGGCAGGAAGGAGGGTGCCCGGCTCGTCGCCGGAGGCGGGCGGCCGGGTGGGGCGCCGGAAGGAGGCTATTTCGTCGAGCCGACGGTGTTTGCCGACTGCCGGCAGGAGATGGAGATCGTCCGCGAGGAGATCTTCGGGCCGGTGCTCGCAGTGCTACCGGTCGACGATTTCGAGGAAGCGCTGGCGCTGGCCAACGATTCGCCCTACTCACTCTCGGCGGCGGTCTGGACCCGCGATCTCGCGCTCGCCCACCGCGCAATCCGAGCGCTCGATGTCGGGCACCTCACGATAAACGGCAGCGACGCCTTCGGGTTCGAGGTGCCGTTCGGCGGCAACCGGAAATCCGGGTTCGGCCGCGAGGGCGGCCCCGCGGCGATTCTGCAGTACACGAAAGAGAAGAACGTCTGGATGCGGGGGTAGCTCGCCGCGCCACCGCAGCCGTGCTGCACCGGTCGCTGCTGCGCTTTGTTTCTACCACGGCAAGTTAATCCGGCTGTCGATACCGGCTTTCCGGTACTGTCGCTCAAGAGCGCTCTGGATGCGGCAATAGCTGTCGCGGAGAACCGCCTCCGGTGGGCGGAGAAGACCGGTCAGGCGATTGGCGAACGATTCGGCAAGCTCAACACGAGGCTGTACGGCA
>SLIN01000068.1 GCA_007135605.1 Spirochaetales bacterium
ACATGCGCAGAGCGAGCGACAGCCCCGGCGTTTCGAGCCCGGACCTCTTCGCGCTCTCCGCGGCGATTCGCATGTCCTTGATGAAGTGCTCGACATAGAAACCGGGGGCAAAATCTCCGCGAATCATGCGCGGGGCGAGGTTGCTCAGGCTCCAGCTGCCGGCCGCGCCATGCTCGATACTCGCGAGGACACTCTCCGGGTCGAGTCCCGACTGCTCCGCGTACGCCATCGCTTCGCATACCCCGAGCATGCCGGAGGCGATTGCAATCTGATTGCACATCTTCGTCGACTGGCCCGATCCGGCCGGCCCCTGCAGCACGACGTTTCCGCCGGCGAGCTCGAGCAACGGTCGTGCTCGCTCGAACGCCTCCGAATCGCCGCCGCACATGATGCTGAGCGTCGCGTTGCGCGCCCCGACATCACCGCCTGAGACCGGGCAATCGAGCGCGTGCAGGCCCCGCTTCGCCGCGTCCGCAGCTATTCTGCGGGCGAGCGCCGGATCGGAGGTCGTCATATCGATGAGAACGGCATCGCGCGCGGCGGAGTCGAGCACACCGGATTCCCCGTAGTAGGTGACCTCCACGTCGGACGGATAGCCGACCATCGAAAAGACGAATGTCGCACCGGAGGCGGCTTCCGCCGGCGAATCGGCCCACTCAGCGCCTCGTTCGAGCAGGTCGTTTGCTCGCTCCTTCGTCCTCGTGTACACCGAGAGCGAATAGCCGCCCTCGAGCAGATGTCCGGCGATCGGCCCGCCCATGACTCCGGTTCCAATAAATCCGACGTGAATACCATCTCCCGCACTGCTCATAGCTCAATCAGATTAGCAGCACGAAGACGCTTCGGCAAACAGGTAAGCGCCGATTTCACAAACCTTTGCATGCGTACTCTGATTCTAACATTGCGTGAATCGAATTCCCGGCGTAGCATGAGACGAACACAAGGGATCTTCCGTGGTCGCGCAAATACTGTGTGACTGCTCGACCTGCCTTTCCGGCACGTACCGCGGTTGTCGTAATGGCTTCTGATTAGAACAGGAGGCTGTATGGTATCCGGACCGGTAGCGATAGTGCTGCTGATCGTAGCCGTGGCACTGATTATCTTTGCAACGGCAAAGCTCAGGATGAACGCGTTCGTGGTCCTGATCACGATTGCGTTTCTCTACGGAATAGGGGTCGGCATGCCGCTGGTCGACGTCGTGAACACCGTCACCGGCGGCTTCGGCGGCACGA
This sequence comes from Spirochaetales bacterium, assembly GCA_007135605.1. Classification (GTDB taxonomy): domain Bacteria; phylum Spirochaetota; class Spirochaetia; order DSM-27196; family SKKC01; genus SLAN01. The sequence goes on from SLIN01000068.1 coordinate 1,233, forward strand.
TGGCCGCGATCGGTATCGTGATTATCTCCGGAACGATTATCGGAGTGATTCTCGAGCGAACCGGCGCAGCGCTGTCGATTACGCAGGCGATCCTCAAACTGGTCGGGCAGGACCGCGCTCCGATGGCGATGAGCGTTGCAGGCTTCGTCGTCTCGGTACCGGTGTTCTGCGACTCCGGCTATGTCGTTCTCTCCCCGCTGAACAAGGCGCTGTCGGTGCAGGCAAAGAAATCGATGCCGATGATGGCGGTCGCCCTCGGTACCGGTTTGCACGCCACGCACGCGCTCGTGCCGCCGACGCCGGGACCGATCGCAGCTGCGGCCGAGCTCGGCGCAGACCTCGGCGCCGTAATCGGTCTCGGTCTGATCGCCGGTATTGTCAGCATGCTCGCCGGCTACTTCTACGCGGTAAAGGTCGCGAGCAAGTACTCGATCGAGATGGAGCTCGAGGAGTCCTACGACCATCTCGTTCAGAAGTACGGCAAACTGCCGGGCACGTTCCACTCGCTGCTGCCGTTGCTCGTGCCGATCGTCCTCATATTGCTCAACTCCGTCGCGCAGCTGCCCGGCCGACCGTTCGGCGAGGCCGCCGCCTACAGCTTCTTCAGCTTCATCGGTGCACCGGCGACCGCGCTCATCATCGGCGTGTTCGTCGCGCTGACGCTCGTCAAGAAGCAGAGCCAGGCGGAAGCGCGCGACCAATGGATCGGTCAGGGCGTGCGGAACGCGGGACTGATCATCGCGATCACCGCCTCCGGTGGAGCGTTCGGGTCGATTCTGCGCGAATCGCCGATGGTTCCATTCATCGAGGAGGCGATGGAAGGGCTGCCGCTCGGGCTGTTCCTGCCGTTCGCCATCGCGGTCGTCCTGAAGAGCTCGCAGGGCAGTGGGACGGTGTCCATCATAACCACCGCCGCGATTATGGCGCCGCTGCTCGAGCCGTTCGGCCTGGACCCGGTGCTCACCGTGCTGGCAATCGGTTCGGGCGCCATGGTGGTGTCGCACGCCAACGACTCCTACTTCTGGGTCGTCTCGCAGTTCTCGAACATGCCGACGAATATGGCGTACAAGATCTGGACGCCGTCGACCGGTGTGCAGGGTGTCGCGGCGTTCATCGTCGTGCTCATTCTCTCGCTGTTCGTGTAACGTGAGGAGGCGTAACGCATGCGTAATCCGATCACCTGGTGGCACACCCGGCAGGCGCTGAACGCACTTGCCGAGGGCGACTATGCGCGATCGAGACGCATGTGGGAGAAGCTTCGAAAGCGCAGGCCGGATGCCCTCGGCATCCGGCACAATATCGCGCTGACGTATATCGGCGAGGAGAACTACGAGGCGGCCGAGCCGCTCCTCCTCGCCGAAATCGAAGACTACGGGGAGTACTATCCGCGCCTGAAGGCGCTCGCCGACATGTACTACGTGTGGGGCAAGCGACCGCAAGCTCACGCACACTATCGCCGGGCTCTGGAAGCCGACGACGCAGTCGCCGAAGAGCGGGGGTTCGTCGAGCGCCGTCTCGAGCTGACCGCCGACGACGGGAGCTTCAGCGAAGTCCTGGAGTCGCTCCAAGCGCTCCGCCGCGGAAACGAATCATTGGACGCCGAACGGTGGCAGGATGCGATAAACGCCTTCACCCAGGCGGTCAGGCACGACCCCACGAACATCCAGGCGCTGAACAACATCGGCACGATCCAGCTCAACTACCAGCGTGATCCGAAGCGAGCGGCGGTCACTTTTCGCCGCGCGCTCTCGTGGACACCCTTACCGTGGCTGAAGCGCAATCTCGCCCAGGCCGAGCGGGCGAAGGCGCAGAAGGCGGAGGCCGGCTGAACGGCGGGACGGGATCTCCCGCCGCGGAGAGCGTTACGGGCGCCGCCCGGTGTCACTGTCCCGCGAGCGGCAGGCGGGCGGATCAAATCAATGGCCTATCCCGCGTGCCGGGCGCCGCGCTACACCCTCACCTCCGCCGCCACGAACGACGGTGCATATCGCGCGGCCGACAGGATCGCCTCTTTCATCCCCTCCGCATCGGCTTTGGCGGTACCGGCAACGTCGAACGCGGTTCCGTGATCCACCGATGTGCGAAGAATCGGCAGACCGAGGGTTACCGAGACCGTCCGGTAAAAGTCGTATGTCTTCGATGCGATGTGTCCCTGGTCGTGGTAGAGCGACAGCACCGCGCCGAACCGCCCCTGCAGTGCCATGTGAAAGATCGAGTCGGCGCCGATCGGGCCGGTGACGTTCAGTCCTTCCCCGCGCGCCTTCTCGATCGCCGGGGCGATCTCGCGTAGCTCCTCGTCCCCGAACATACCGTTCTCGCCGCAGTGCGGATTGAGACCGGCGACCGCGATGTCCGACCGCTCCACACCGAGCTGACTCAACGCGGCGCCGCACCGGCGCAGATAGTCGAGGACGCGCTGCTCGGTCACCATTTCAATCGCTTTTCGCAGCGACACATGCCGGCTGAGAAAGAAGATGCGCATTCCGTCGACCTCGAAAAGGGTCAACGGATCGTGTGAATCGGTCAGCGCACCGAGAATCTCGGTGTGGCCGATGTACTCCACCTCGGCCGCACGAAGCGACTCCTTATTGATCGGACCTGTTGCGATCGCCTGGATCTCGCCGCTCTTCGCGAGCGTTACCGCCCGCTCGATATATTCGTACGCCGCCTTGCCGCACATCGCCTGGACAACGCCCATCCGCAGTGCACCCGTATCGATATTGTTCAGATCGAGCACGTCGATGGTACCGTGCTCACCGGCCGCTTCCGCCGACTTGTTCACGGCCTTCACCGAGGTAGTCGCGCCGACGATCTCACAGGCGTTGCGCATGACACCGGCATCACCGATGACAAGCGGCAGGCATGCCTCGTAGACATCGGCGTGCTGAAGCGCCTTCGCGACGATCTCCGGACCGATTCCCGCCGGATCGCCGATCGTAATTCCAATAATCGGTTTCATCATATACCTCCGGAAGACTTACGATTCGCCGGTACCCGACGATGTCTCCTGCCTCTCAATATCCTCTAAAAGGCTTCGAACGCAAAGGGTCGCCGCATCAGTTCCCCCCACAATTCCGCCTTTACTGATAATCCGAAGGCCTGCCCGTCGTCCACCCACAAGCGCACCCCGCGCAGCGAGCGGAATGACCTCCTTCTGCAGCGCGACCCCCTCCGCGGACGAACTTTCGCAAAGCGCGACGGTAATGTCACCTCCACTCGCGAACACGCCCCCTATGGTCGGTACCGAATCGAGCATACGCTCGGCCGCAGCGGCGATCGCGCGATTAATGCGGTTGGAGAGCTCCTCGGCGTCCACACCGCGCCGCTCGGCCTCTTTCGCCAGGTTGAGTGTCCGCGAGAGGTCGAGTCGATTCGAGCTGATGCAGAGCACCTCCGAATCGCCCGCTTTCCGCGACAGCCGCTCACAGACGCGGGAAATCTCCCGCTCGGCCTGCTCCGGCTCACCGATGGCCTCTTCGGCCCGGAGGAACTCCCACGAAACATCGAGATTCTCGAACGCGTGCTGCAGCTGCTCGACCGTCGCCGAGGTTACACTTCCCACGCACATAAGCACACGAGCCCCGGGCGAGCGCTCGCGCCGAAATACGGCGATGCGCCGCGCCACCGCCGCCGTGTACGGTCCGGGATCCGCGGTCACCGTACGCAGTCCGCTTTCGATCATTCCGGCGGCTATCGTATCAAGGTCGGCGTCGGTAATCGCATCGAAGATTACGAGCGAGCGCTCCCCGTCTCCGATCGTTCGCAGCGCCCCGGCAACCGCGTTCGCTCCGGTATACACGGTATCGAGATCGACGGTTCGTACCGGAAAGCGCGTCTGGTGTTCGACGATCCGCCGGATGACCGAAGTCCGCACGGGCATTTTCGGGTCACGCGCTGCATCCGTCTGCTGCAGGAGCACACCGTTGACGAGGAGATACCCACCTACCGCTATCCGTCCCGCCTTCGGAAAGACCGGCACGACAACCGCGAGCCGCGGCTCGTCGAACGAGTCGAGCATCGCATCGATCTCGCTTCCGATATTTCCGCGTAACGTGCTGTCGATCCGCTTGTTGTAAAGGACCACCTCCGGCGAGACGAAGCGGCCGGCCGCCTCGCTCACCCGCCGGTATGCCTCGTCGCGGTGCACTCCCCTGCTGTCGGTCGGTACGCTCACCGCATCGAAGCGGGAGCGTTGCTCATCGGTAAGACGGTCGGGTTGGAGGAGCGTACACGTCCGAAGCCCGACCTTCCGTAATAGCACGCCGGTGGCATTCGCTCCGGTCAGATCGTCGGCAATCACACAACAGCGGATCATGGCTCAGCCACACATAAGCAGAGCGATATCGTTCACATTCGTACCGGTCGGACCGGTGCGAACCAGCGCCCCGACCGCGTCGAGCGCGTGATAGGAGTCGTTATCGGCGAGCATATCCGCCGGCTTCAACCCCGCCTCCCGCATGCGCGAGGCGGTGGTTCCGTCGACGATCCCGCCGGCGGCGTCGTTCGGTCCGTCGGTGCCGTCGGAGGCGAGCGCGAGAAAGGCAACGTCCGGGAGCCCGTCGAGCGCGATCGCGGCTGCAAGCGCCATTTCCTGATTGCGTCCCCCGAGTCCTTCGCCGGTCACGTGCACCACCGTCTCGCCACCGGCGAGCACCGCACACGGAGCAGGCCGCGGATACCCGCTCGTCCGGATCTCCCGGGCGATCTCGGCGAAAAAACGCCCGGCTTCGCGCGCCTCACCCTGCAACGTAGACGTCAAGAAAAGCGCCGGGTAGCCGGCAGCTTCGGTCGCCTTCCTGGTTTCCGCGCAGAGCACCGAAACGCTGCCGACAATGCGCGAGCGCACGTTATCGAGCGATTTCGGTGTTTCGGTCGCGAGCGCTTCGGCAACCGCAGGCGACGGTTGAAGGTTGTACTGCTTCACGATCTCACGCACTTCGTCAATCGTCGACTCGTCGGTCGCCGCCGGTCCGGAGGCGATGCTGTCGAGGCGGTCGCCGAGAACATCGGAGAGTATGAGCGCTTCAACGTTCGCCGGGGCGGCTGTCTCGGCGAATCGTCCCGCTTTCACCAGCGAACAACGCTTGCGGACCGTATTCACCGTAACGATATCCGCGCCGCCGCGCAGCAGATCTCCGGTAATCGACTGCAGATCCTCGAGAGTAATGCCGGGCAGAGGCTTCTCGAACAGCGCGGAACCACCTCCGGAAACGAGAAAGAGGACCGTATCGTCGGCGGTCAATCCCTCCACCATCTCGAGCGCCTCGGCGGTCGCCGAAAGGGTGCGCTCGTCAAGAATCGGGTGGGACGCCTCGCGAATCGCCAGCGGTCCGATCGCCCCTTCGGAGTGTCCCTCCTTGGTGATCACGATGCCGCCGGCGATCGCCTCACCGAGTTCCTCCCGCGCGGCGCTTGCCATTCGCCACGCCGCCTTCCCGATGGCGACCAGCACAACCCTCCCGGATGGGCGAAAATCCCTCAAAGCCGAGCGTACCGCCTCATCCGGCCGTACCGTTTCGACCGCCGACGTCCCTATCTTCAACGCGTGTTCGGTAAGCGTCATAACCCGAACAGCTTACTACAGCGGCTCACCTCCCGATAGGTCGAAAACGACTGCCACGCACCGTGTTGGTGGGCGGAGGTGGCGTTGGTAGGCGAAGACGGTGTTGGTGGGCGGGTCGTTTTGGTGAGCGCGGGTGGTGTGGGCGGCTGACCGCGCAACCGAAGCATCAAGTGCCGATTGGCATCGCATGTATGATGTTTCTGCACGTTTACCTTGACATCGGGAGAGGGCAGTGCTACGCTCTAAGTGTCGGGTACAGGTCGGGTGTGAAAGCGCCAGACGCTACATTCCGGCCAGTGGCCTAAAGGCGCAGCCTTAGGATAGTGTGGAGGTTGCCTATGGTAGGAGGACATAATCCGCCGGACTAGTGGGGCCGGAGTTTTTCCGGCTACCGTGTATAGTCACGGCAGACCTCAGACAACGACCCGCGTAAAGCGGGTAACGTAAGGCGGCCGAACCGGATAGCTGCGGTATATGCGGCTAAAGAGATCCGGGCGCGAGATGCGTAACGGCCGCACGGCCGACTTTATAGAGTCGGCCTTTTTTTTGGTGCGCCCTGCCGGGCGCACAAAAAAAATACGGGCCCCAATCGGGGCCCCGTGAATGTGAGAAACTATTGTAGCGGGGCTACTAGAGCTCCTGCTCCATCATCGGATCGTCGAGATCCATGTCCTCGTCGATTTCGACCGGCTCACAAGCGATCGCAACAATACCGATAGTGGCCACAACAACAAGAATCTGAATAAGCTTCTTCATAACGCTTCTCCTCATCGCGGCGGTTTGTATCGTTCTCCCCGCTCGCGACATGTACAAGAGTAGCGGGACTTGCGCACCCAAGCGGGTGAAAAGCGCAATTCTGGGTGGTTCGGGCCCGGGGCCGCTTCTGTAAGTGTCGTTGGGAACGACACTTGGAATCTGAGATGTGATGTTTTCGCCGGTGTAGTGACGACTTGCTACTGTACATATTGACAGGCTGTCCGTACCGTGGTAGGGTGAAGCTGCGATGTACATTGTGCCCTCACGGCGTACCAGAGGCGGGAAGACCTACACCTACTACAACCTCGTCGAAGGGGTTCGCACCCCGAAAGGCCCACGCCACCGGGTAGTGCTTTCGCTGGGGAAGCTCGAAGGTGTAGCGCCGCAGCGCATCAAGCTGTTAAGCCGCATCATCGACCAGAAGCTCAGCGGACAGATCCGGCTGCTCTCACCGGAGGCCGAGGATCCGTTTCTCCAACAGGAGGCCGAGCGCATCGTCGAGCTGGTGATCCGCAAGCAGGCGAGCTCGAGCAAGGAGGCAGCCGAGCGCATTCGCGTCGACCCCGACGGCATCGAGGTCAGCGAGGCGCAGCTGCTCGGGCCGGTGCACGCCGGTGTGGGAGTGTGGCACAAGCTCGGCCTCGAGGCGATTCTCGGCGAATGCGGGCTCTCCGAGCGCCAGAGAACCGTGGCAATGGTGGAGGTGGTGGGGCGGCTTGTGCACCCGGCAAGCGAGCTTGCCACCGCCCGGTGGGTGTCCCGCACCGCCCTTGGAGACCTGCTCGACCGCCGCCTTGATTTCATCGGCAAAGACGCCCTCTACCGGGTAAGCGACAAGCTGTGGGCCGCCCGCGAGGCGATTGAACGCTCGCTCGCCGAGCGCGAGCGCAGCCTCTTCGAGCTTGCCGAGACGATGGTGCTCTATGACCTCACAA
>SLIN01000195.1 GCA_007135605.1 Spirochaetales bacterium
TAGACCGAAAGTCCTCCCATGGCAACCACCGAGCGGGTGTAGGAGCCTGAGAGCCAGTGAATCACGTCGATATCGTGCGCCCCTTTCTGGAGAAGCAATCCGGTGATGTTCTTCCGTTCCGAGTGCCAGTCCTTGAAATATGCATCCCCACCGATGCCCACGAAGTGCCGGCACCACACCGCACGCAGATTCCCGATGACGCCTCCATCGATGATCTCTTTCATCTTCAGAATCGACGGGAAGTAGCGCATGTTGTGTCCGAGGTACAGCTTGCTGCCGGTTCTCCGGGCGGTCTCCAGGATTCGGTCGGCTCCCTCGATTGTGACCGCAATGGGCTTTTCGAGATAGACCGCCTTGTTCGCCTCCAGCGCCGCGACCGCGTGCTCCTCGTGGAAGTGATCCGGCGAACAGATGAATACCGCATCGACATCCTCACTCTCGAGCATATCCCGATAGTCGGAATACACGCGTACCTGCTCACCGAAGTATCGCGCGAACTCGTCTCGCGCAGTCGCGTCCGGGTCCGCACCGGCGACAATCTTCGAACCGAGCTCGGGCGATTCCGCCTGTCGCGCCAGCTTGCCTCGGCCGCTTACTCCGATCACTGCAATTCGCACTATGTCCATGACGTGGCCCCGTCCAATATCGGTAACTTGACCGACAGTATTCGGTCCGGCAGTATAAACGAAACTCCCGTTGGGGCAACCGGGCCGCAGCCTGTGAGACAAAGGGAGATGTGATGCATTATCGACCGCGCTGCCGCCCGGCGTACCGTGGGTGCATGCATCAGTAACGACGACTGGCGGTTCAAAACACAGACGATGCTCTCACCGGCGGCCATGCGACGCCAGTCTTTCCCCGGCATCGACGAATCGTCGAGGCGGTGCATGGCGCAGGAAAGCCTGTTATTCTCCACTCCTGCGGAAATTTCGGCGCATTGTATGATGCGATAATAGATGATCCGGGGTACGACGCAAAACACTCGTTCGAGGACGTCATCGAGCCGGTGGAAGCGGCGTACGAACGTCTGCACGCGCGGATCGCAGTGCTCGGCGGTATCGATGTCGATTACGTCCGCCGCCGAACGCCGCAGGAGATCTATGGGCGAAGCCGCGCAATGCTTGAGCGCACCGGCTTGCGGGGCGACTATACCCTGGGAACCGGAAACAGTGTACCTGATTATGTACCCGCGGAGCACTACTTCGCCATGACGGCGGTGGCCCCGGAAGATCGTTAAGCCGCCGCGGATGCTGAAGACGCTACCGCGGAGGTTGCGGTAGACTCACTTCCAATGGCTGACGAAACGGAGAGCGTCGGACGCAGCCGATCCGGCCAACCGCCGGGTGGTGCCGCACAGAGCACTCGAGTCGGAGCTCCCGGCAGCCCCGAGCGGCTGCGTTCGCTGAAGCTCCCGGTACTCTATCGCGACGAGCACATTGCGGTGGTCGATAAGCCGCCGGGGCTGATGGTGCATACGAACCGGTGGGAGCGCCGCGTGCCGAACTGCATCAACATTCTCGGGGGGAGCCTGCAGGCGAACGTGCGCACCGTCCACCGGCTCGACCGGGCGACGAGCGGTGTGCTTGTTTTCGCGCTCACGCGGGAGTCGGCCGCCGCCCTTTCGGAGCTCCTGCGCGACGGGCAGGTCGTGAAACGGTACCTTGCGATCGTGCGTGGTCATCCGGACAAGTCCGGTACAATCGATGAAATGCTGTACGGCGACCGGCACCCCGGCGGCGCCGACGCGCGCACCGATTTTCGGGTCCGCTCCAGCTCGGTGATTTCCGAGGCGGTTGGGCCGTATGACGAGGCGTGGGTCTCGCTCGCCGAGCTGACGCTGCACACCGGCCGGAGACACCAGGCGAGGCGGCATCTCCATCACATCAACCATCCTATCCTCGGCGACACCCAGCACGGGGATGCAGCTTGGAACACGTTTGCTGTCGAGCGAACCGGCTCGCCGCGGCTGTTCCTGCGGGCGTGGGAGTTGGCGCTGCGCCTGCCGCACAGCGGGGCACTATTGACGGTCCGGGGAGGTCTTCCCCGGTTCTGGGTGGAGGCGTGTGCTACGCTGGATCTCGTGGCCCCGGCGGGGTATGAAGAGTGCCGGGTCGAGCTTGCCGGCGAGGTTCTGTACTCCGGCGAGGCGGTTGAGCCGACGGCGGAGTACGAGGCGCCCGGCGACGATGATGGGTCGCGGGAACCGCCGGATAGTTGGCCGGGGCCCCCGGAACGTTTCCCGGTTACGCCGGATTCGCCATCGGCATCGCCGTCACCGGACGACTCCTGATTCCTGACGAGTGTTACTTCTGAATCGTGGCCGAGTAACCGGAGCCTTCGAGCGCCTTCGATATCTCGTCCTGCGACGGTGTTCGTTCGCCCTTCAGAGTGAGCTTGGCGATCTTTGACTTCGAGTCCGCCTTCACCTCGCTCACCCCTTCGAGCTTCGATAGCGCGTCGCTGACCTTCGCCTCGCAGTGGCCGCAGTTCATGTCGGGTACATTCAGTTCCAGCTGATTTTTCTTCGAGAACAGTCCCATGTGTTCCTCCGTGTGTTGGATCTTCGCGAGTATGATAACGATCTTCGCACACAGCGTCAAGTAGGGATAGGGGGTAGGGGTACCATCCTGATGGACGGGGCCATCCACGAATGCCGGAGGGAGCTCCGCCGATGCAGGCAGCGGAGGTCGTGCGACTATCGTCGGATTGCGGTCCGGAGCTCATCGAAGTTCGCCGTGAAGATGTCGACGAGCTTCGGATCGAAGTGCTTCGACTTGTGCGACCCGATATGGTCGAGTGCCTCATCGGTACTCCATGCGCGTTTATAGTGGCGGTCGGAGGTCAGAGCGTCGAATACGTCTACAATTCCAACGATCCGGCCGGAAAGCGGTATGTCGTCGCCGGCGAGCCCGGAAGGGTATCCGGTGCCGTCCCAGCGCTCGTGGTGCGTCAGTGCGATATCGGCGGCATGCAGGAGGTGTTCGCTCTTCGCGTCCTTGAGGAGGTTATGCCCGATGGTGGTGTGCAGCTTCATATGGTTGAACTCGTCTTCCGTGAGTGTACCGGGTTTCTGCAGAATCGCGTCGGGAATTGCGATTTTGCCGATGTCGTGGAGCTGCGAGCTGCGATAAATAAGCGTTTGCTCCCGGCGGCTCCAGCCGAGCATTTCGGCGAGGATCGAGCACAGTGTTGCCACGCGGCTGAGGTGCTCGCCGGTTTCCATATCCCGGAATTCGGATACTCGTCCAAGAAGAAACAGCGTCTCCTCCTCGCGGTCGACTGCGATTCTTCTCGCCTCAACTTCCGCTTCCGTCTTCTCCTGCAGTTGCCGGTAGCTGGCCTCGAGTGAGTCGAGCATGCGATTGAAATCCGCCGCGAGGAGGCCGAGCTCATCCGGATAGCCGGGATCGACGCGGTGTGAGAGGTCGTTCGATACCGATACGGTATCGATCGTGAGCGTCAGCTGCTCCACCGGTCGAATAATGTACCCGACGAATACGCTCAGCATCGTAATAACGACCGCCAACGCTACCGCGAGAATCGCGACGTGGGTTCGCCCGATGTCATACACTTCGGCAAAAAACGAGGATTCGAGATCGGTGACTGCCATTCGCCACTCGAACGGCTCGAAATCGAAGGCAACGCCGACCCGGTCGTCGTCGAGTATCTCCCGCTCGAACCATCCCGGCGCCGGCGGATCGACGAGTCGCTCCGCATGAATATCGTCGCCTCCAGGCTGTGAAAGTCCGACGCTCATTACGACACGCCCGTCCGAGTCCAGGGCGAGGATCTGCTCGCTCTCACTTCGGAGAAGCGAGGTCGCGTACGAGCCGATCGACGCTTCAACAACGTCTCGATATTCGGGCAACCCGGCAAGGCCGAGCTCCTCGATCACGTCCCATTCGCTGTATGCGTAGTCGCGCAACTGTTCGGCTTTGTAGGCAAGGAGTCGCGTAGCGACATCGGTAAGGCCGGCGCGTGCTTCCAACGATGCAAGCACACCGCTTACGAGCACAACCGCCATGACCAGCGGAACAATAAGCAGATATGCCTTTGCTCGTAATCCAATGCGCATGCGCATCGCCCGAGCGTAGCATGTTTCCGGTAAAATGTCGTACGATGAAGTCGGATCGGTTTCGACGTATGCAACGAAGTGGACATGGCGGCATGACGGTCGCCTTGGTGAGCAATCTGCTCATATTCACGATTACCGCCGCGATTCTCGTGGCCGCGTTTTCCTACCATGAGCGCCGTATCGGGACGTCGACCGCCGATGCAAGTCGCTTTGTCACGACTGAGTGGCGCTTGCTTCAACAGCTGAAGGAGGAAACCGACCAACAGCTCGCTGCAAAGGAGCGCGAAATTGCTGCGCTTCGCCGGCGGTATATCGAGCTCGTTGAAGCCGGCGCGGGAGTCGACGAGCGGCAACAAGTGGAAGACGAGATCCGGGCCGCCGAGGCGGAGCGCGGCGAAATCCTGGCGGTTCGCATTGATCGGGAGCGATTGCTGGTTCCGGACGGGAGCGATCCGGAGTCGGTTCCGGTTGAGAGCGGAGTCCAGGCCGCGCTCGATTCGATCTCGACCGATCTGTCGGCGCCCCCTGCGCCGGCGATTGATGATCCGCCGTCCGGCATTTCTCCCGAACCGATCGCTCGAGTCGCTGACGACGCGCTCTTCGCGGTCGGACTGGCTTCCGCGGTGCGGCAGCTCGAGGAGGAGGTCGAGGTGCTGAGCTCGCGATTGGACGAAGAACACGCGCGCGTTGCCGAGCTCGCAGCCATCATCGATGCCGCTCGATCCGAGGCGGAGGATGCAGCCGGCGAGATGGAGTCGGCTACCGGTATCCGCCCCGAAGTGGTTCCCGGCGAGCCTTCGGATGTCTCCTCCCGCGTGAGTGACGAACGGATGCTCGAGCTCGTGAACTCCCGGGCGCTCGCTCGAGCCGTTCTCGATTCGCCGCCGATCCGGTCGGAGTATCCGGAGCTCGCCGATGAGCTTGATCGATACATCGAGGAGCGGGGGCGGGAACAGGCGAGTGTCGGCCGCGCGGAGGCGTACGCGAGCGCAAGCGAGGCGATCGAGGCGCTCGCCGTCTCGATCGGTGTTCGTGTCGAGGCCGACGCACCGCGAGAGAGCGCGGAAGGTTTCGTCGAACGTCTCGTCGAGCTGGCCGAGCACGCGGTGCGGGTCGGTGTTCCGCGCGAGTAGCTCCGATTTCTACTGATTCGACACCGCGATTCGTGAGGGTGTCGGACTCGAGTCGTACTCTTGGTCTTCCCCGGCGGCGGCATACACGCGATACTCGTACAGTGTGTTCGGCGTGAGGCGGGTATCGGTGTAGCTCCGGTCTTCCGGACCGACGGTGCCCGGTCCGGCTATTTCGTCGAACGTTCCGCCGTCGGTAGAGCGCTCGATGCGGAATCCGTCGTGACCGTCGTAATCGTGACTCCAGGCGAGGTCGATGGTCTGGTTCGAGCCGGTCTCGCCGGTCGCCGAGAAGTCTGTCGGGGTGGCCGCGCGGACGGTGAGGTAGAGGGTGTCGAGTGGCTCGTCTTCGGTATTGCTGTCGAAGAGGCCGATTGCCACGACGCCGATGTAGTCGCTTGCTTCAAACGTATCTCCGTCAATCGAGCCGGGGTCGACATTCTCAGGGTGTGGTTCGTGCTCGACAAACAAGTACACAGCATTCTCCGGCTCCGTTGGTTCGGGGATGAGCTGTACGGAGTCCTGCTGCTGTATCGGATTGCGTTGTGCGGTGAGCGTGAACTCGCCGTCTTCTACCACATACACCCGCGCTTCGACGCTGGAACCGCGGCCGTCGGTTAAGATGACTGTACCGCTGCCGGTGTTCTCTCCGTCAGGCGTAAATATCCCGTCTTGTTCGTCGATCTCACCAATTTCATCGTCACCGTCTTCGAGCTCGAAGGTGTACGGGGCCTCGCCGCCGATTGCAGTGAATTCATGGGTTTCGTTTCCGTTCAACTCGACAATCATGCGCGTCGGATCGATCGCCAGCTCCTTTGCCGCCGCCACGAATACGAATCCGATACTCGAATCGCCGGCGCGATCGATAACTTCGACGGTGAACTCCCCTTCGATCGACGGCGCCTGATAATCTCCGGTGGCCGGATCTATGGCGCCCCCGCCCGGTTCGACGACGCGATACTCGTACTCCGGCGCTCCACCGACGCCGGTAAACGTGACGGTCGAACCGGGGCGCAACGCCGCTGCGGCCGGGTGAATGCCGAGCGGGAGCTCGGTCGAGCGGTAAAAGACATCGCTGAGGGCGAAATTGTCGCAGCCCGACAGGAGCGGTACGAGGAGCGGGAGGATGATGAAGATAGCGATTCGTTTCGTTCTCATCGTTCTTACGGGTCCAGGGTAACGAGCAATGTCGTCGAAAGGCCGAACAGCGGGAGCGACCCTTCGAAGACGGACTTCAGGCTGACTTCACCGCCGATGGAGAAACGCTCGCCCAGCGGAATCCGCGAATTACCGCCGATCTCGGCGTACGGTACGGTTTTGCTCATCGTCCCATCGTCGGTTCTCACGGTTACGACGGCAGCTCCCGCTGAAATCCGGAGTGCGCTCCGTGCCGGCTCCCGAAACGCGGTCCCGATCTGGATCTCCGGCCCGACGGTCGTCAGGAAGACAGCCCCGCCGCTTACACCGGCATCGGTAAATACACGACTGAACGCGGCGCGGCCTCCGTACGTTACCGCGATTCGTTCTCCTGCCCTCGTATACCCCGCCGAAGCGGCTCCGGTTGCACCGTACCGGAAGAATTGCGTCCCATCGCCGATTACGACCAGGGCCGATCCGCGAAGCGACAACTCGAGCCCGGATACTCGTGGCGGCTCTTCCGGCGACTCCGGTTCGGGAAGCGCCGGCGCCGAAGGAATTACCTCAGCCGGCGCCTCCTCGCGACGATCGGGAGACGGGCGTTTCGCTTGCGGTGGAGCCGGCTCCGGTAACTCCGGATCGGGGAAAGCGGTTTCCGGGCGCCTGCGCTTCGCCAACGGAAGGTCCACTGCATCTTCCGGCTCGGCAGCAACCTCTGGCTCGAGGCTCGATATTCCCGCGTCCTCAGAGTCGGTGAACGATAGCGACAGGTCCGCCAAGGGAATGACCCCTTCGACCACTTCATCCCCGGCCGGAGGCAGGGCAATCCCGGCATCCTCGAACAGCTCCCGGGCGAATCCGCCCACGGCCGAATCGAAGCCGAACCCGAGGGTGAATCGATCGTGAGTTCTGCCGAGCAGCTCGCCGGACTCGGTGTCGAAAAGTGTGTACTCGAGATCCACGTTCCCGTTTTGAGCCGCGTACTCGGCGACAAGCGCATACTGCCATTCATCCGAGGGAATCGCACGCGCAAACTCCTTCGATTTCTCGGTCACACGAATGTGCCCGGTCGTACTACCAAGCGGTGAAACGTAGCGGCCGCTGGAATACCCGATTCGTGTGAGGGCAACGCCGGAGGCAAGGTAGATGGTGTGCTCGAGACGATCGTCGGGAGCAACGCTTGCGAACACGTGCAGAAGGCGGGCCTCTGCCCCAACCGCGGGAGATGCTGTGATGGTCATCAGGACAGTGAGGGCAACCATTCCGACAAGATCTCTCAAAATCGACAAACGTCTAATATTACCATGTTTCGGTATTCGAGGGGAGGGGCGCATAGCCCAATGATGAGACCGCGACTCGCGGAGTCGTTCGTTCTCTTCACCATCTACTCCCGCCCCGTTCGGCGACGTAGAGTCCGGCCCGGGAACCTGCCGCAGACTCGTGAAGTGCAACTTCTGTGCGGGAACGTTGATCGTAATCAATGACAATAATCCCGAACCATATAATTATACAATATGTAAAGGAAGAATTCCGATCTGCGGATGTCCGCTGTCGGAAAAGAGCTACAGGAGGAAAATGATGACGGATACGCGAAATTGGAAGCGTTTTCGCATTTTGGCGATAGCGGCGATTGTGTTCGTCGGATCTGCGGCCGTGCTTCTCGCCGAAGGGCAGCAGGAGGTGGACCCCGCAGGAGCCGAAAACGGTGACGTAGTCGAGATTGAGATGCTGCGCGGCGAGGAGTTCACATTCGTGAACGATCCGATCGGTATTTACGTCGAGCCGGGGACCACGATCCGGTTTACCAGCGTTCAGGCGTCGCATACCGCCACCGCCTATCACCCGGATTACGGCAAGGACCTGAGAATACCGGAGGCTGCCGAGCCGTGGGATTCGGGGTCGGTCGCTCCGGGACAGTCGTTTGAAGTAACACTCGAGGTCGAAGGTGTCTATGACTACTACTGCAAACCGCACGAGCACCTCGGTCATGTCGGGCGGATCGTCGTTGGCGACCCGGACGCTTCGCCGGCGGTCGACGCGTCGGATCTCCCGGGCTCTGCGCCGGATGCCATGCCGAGCGTCGCGGCCATCCTGGAAAACCGGGTCGTATCGGCGGACTGACACTCCGGTCGACTGACGA
>SLIN01000133.1 GCA_007135605.1 Spirochaetales bacterium
CGGATCGATCGTCCGGGCCCGATTCTCCGCTCACCGTACCGGTGCCTCCCACGATTCCGAGCGGCACCCGGCGCTTACTCATTACGTGCTGATTCGCGTCGCGGTTGGTGAGTCCGAGCCAAGGCGTCCCGTCGCGAAACACGCACGCTTCACTGCCGGTGTCGATGAGCGCAACCGCCTCCCGGCCGCCCCATTCGGCGGGCACCTCGCCGGTGAATCGAAACCAGGCGCTGTCCCACTGCTTGCCCCACGCCTCCCCGGGGCGAATCGGGCGAAAGGAGCGGGTCGTCAGCTCGCCGAACGGGATCGGTTCCCTGTCGGTCGTAATCTCAGCATCCATCTCAAGCCGGTTGCGGTAGTACAGCGCGCGAACCCGGTCGATGAACTGGCGAACCCGTTTTCGGGTTATCTCGGTATGGGCCAACTGTGCTTCCTCCCTCTGCGATAGGTGGTCGGCGCAGCGTATCACGTGACGAGGCGATGCGTCGCGGTCTCGCGCATCTGAGCATACGATCGAAGCGATTTGACCAAATCAGGCAAAATTACCGCTTGACTATATAGCGGGTCGAGTATATATTAATCCCAACACATTAGGAGGTTGTCAATATGAACAAGAAGACGATCATTATTACTGCGGTTTCCGCGTTTGTAGTTGGTGTAGTGCTGACCGGTGTAATCGGATTTGTGAGCATGCCCGGTCTCATGATGCTCGAGGACAAGAGCCCGTACGACTTCGATACGACCGTTGAGGCATTCGAGCATGCGGTAGCCGAAGGCGGCTGGTCGGTGCTCCAGGTACACGACATGCAGGAAACGCTGGCCGGACACGGTCACGACATCGACGCGGTGAAGATTTACGAGCTGTGCTCTTCGAAGTATTCGGCGGAGATCCTCGCCCTGGACGACGAGCGCATCGTTTCGCCGCTCATGCCGTGCCGCGTCTCGATTTACGAGAAGAGCGACGGTTCCGCCTACATCGGTCGCATGAACAGTGACCTCATGGCACGCCCCTTCGGCGGTGTGATCGCCGAAGTCATGCAGGTTGCGGCTGTCGAGACCGAAGAGGTCATCTCCCAAGTGCTCAACGGCGACGTACAGGTGACCGAGGCTCGGTAGCTCCCCGGAGGCACTATCGGCGCCCCGACTGGAGCGCCGTACGCCGCAACGTGCCGTCGCCACCGGGAGTAGAGACCCCCGACCGGCGGCGGCCACGGACCCCATCATCATACTTCTCCTCGATATTCGCCCGGCCGGTCGGCCGGGCTTTTTTCGGATCGAGCTCCCGAACGGCGGCAGCGAGCGCAGGGGGGCATCGCGGGGCGGGACCGACACGACGAACGTGCGGTCTGTCTACACCGCGAGCGGAATACTTGACTAAATCAATTTGGTTGGATATCAATGCGTACGGAGGAACGGTATGCTACGAATAGAAACTCGGTTGCGCGAACGCTTTGCCCGTGCTCCGGCATCGAACCAGCCGGTCGCCACCTCGATCGCGGCGGTGGTCCGCCCGGCGCTGCTCCTGCCGGCATTTCTTCTGCTGGTGACAGCCGGCGCCCTCTACGCCGCCGGTATCGGCGAAGACGGCCCGTACGGCGGGTACGAGGTCTGGGCGCTCGACCAGGGCACTAACATCATCCACATACTTCAGCCCGACAGCTCCGCCGCCGACGCCTTCTCGGTGATCGACACGGTCGATCTCGGCGCGTACGCGGCCGCGGAAATCGACATGCCGCACATGATCGACTTCACCCGCGACTACCAGTACGCGGTCATCGCCAGCCCGGCGAGCGCGAACACGACCGTGATCCGCACCGAGGATCGCGAGGTGATCGCCGTGCTCGATACCGGCCCGGGAACCCACATGGCCTCGTTCACACCCGACGACAGCCGCATTATCGTCGATGTGATCGCGGACGGCACGGTAGTGGAAATTGATGCCGATCTTGCGAACGAACGTTTCGAGATCGCACGCGTTCTCGAAGTGGCCGAAGACCCGCTCGTGCAGGAGCGGGCCGAGCATTTTTCGAGAGATGATGATGGGGAGCTCCTCACGCAACCGGTCTGCCACGACTACGCGAACGGCGGCCGCCACGCGTACATTACCCTCGGTCCCGGTCTTGCCGACGGCGGTCTCGTCGTCCTCGACCTCGAGTCGTTCGAGGCGGTCGCCGCATACGGTCCGGAGGAGGTCAGCGTCAACTGCGGGACGGTCGCTCATCCGGACGATTCGCGCTTCTACGTGAACGGCGGCTCGGTCGAGGAGGGACACTGGTACGTCTTCGACACGAACACCCACGAGCCGATTCCCGGCGCCGACGGAGAGATCCGGCGCTCGAGCGAAGGGCGCGACGCGCACGGGGTGTGGGTAACCCCCGACGGCAGCGAGCTGTGGATGGTCAACCGCGCGAGCTCCGACGGGATCGTCATCGATCCGGAAACCGACGAGGTCATCGACTTCATCGAATGGACCGGGCAGAGCCCCGATATCCTCACCTTCTCGCCCGACGGCGAGTTCGCGTTCATCACGCTGAGAGGGCCCGAGCAGCGAAGCGGCCCGCACGCAATCGCAGGCGACACGCCAGGTGTTTCGGTCATGAATGTCGCCACGCGCGAGATCCACGCAATTCTCGAGCTGGACCCCGAGCGAGGCGAGAGCGATTTCCACGGCATCGGATTGCGCGAGCTGTAGGCGAAGCGCTGCGCGCGACCGGCGCGCGAGTCACATACCGGTCGGCGGCTGACGCCGGCCGGGGCTGAGCCGTTGCGCGCGCCGGCGGCACTCCTACAACGCCCGCCGGCGCGCCATTACGGTCCCGCCGGCGGCAGCCGTACGGCGCCGCCGGGCGGCCCCATCATCCATCTTCAACCTGCTTGACATCCTCCGCCCTCACACGGTACGAACACGGTCACCTGACCGAACGACCGATCGTGGAGGATGTCATGGCGCGCTCGCACGGCGATCTTCGCCGCCACACACTCCAGCCATCTCCGAACACCACCCCACACTCGGTCGAGCTATGCCCGCAGCACGCCGTTCCCGCGCACACACCGATTGACCGGACGACACCGATCGTCGTCGGTGTACCGCGGCGGATGTGGCCGACGGGCGCGCACCGGTAGCTCCGGCGGCGGCCGCCTGACCCGGAGGGGTCGGGCGTAACGCCGCCCGTATTGCCGGCCCCGCTCCCGCGGGATTGATCCCCGCACAATCGGCACATCCGCCACGCTCCACCCCCAGAAACCACGGCAGTCGCATGCTCCCAGGAGGATCGTCATGGAAGAGGTCATTCGCCTTCACAATATCAACAAGAGCTTCCGTACCGCCGTACGCGGCACCGGTCTCCGCGCGTCCGTTCGCTCGCTCGTACACCGGGAAACCCGGTCGATTCACGCCGTCCGCGACCTCGACCTGAGTGTCGATCGCGGCGAAGTGCTCGCCTTTATCGGGCCGAACGGCGCCGGAAAGAGCACGACGATCAAGCTGATCACCGGGATTCTCTTCCCCGATTCGGGCGATATTACGGTACTCGGCCTCGACCCGCACCGCCGGCGGCGCGAGCTCGCCTACCGGATCGGCACCGTATTCGGACAGAAGTCGCAGCTCTGGTTCCACCTTCCGCCGCTCGACTCGTTTCACCTGCTCGGCAACGTCTACGACGTTCCGCCGGCGACGCTGCGGCAACGCATCGAGGAGCTCGTCGAGGTCTTCGAGATAGGCGATCTGCTCGACCAGCCGGTGCGCAAGCTCTCGCTCGGCGAGCGGATCCGGTGCGAGATGGCCGCCTCGCTTATCCATCACCCCGAAATACTCTTTCTCGATGAGCCGACGATCGGCCTCGACGTGGTGGTGAAGTCGCGCATTCGCGACCTGATCCGAGACATGAACCGCCGGCACAACGTGACCATCTTCCTGACGAGCCACGATGTCGGCGATATCGAGAAGCTCTGCAAGCGGGCGGTCGTGATCAACCACGGGCAGGTCGTGTGGAACGACACGGTGAAGCGGCTGAAGTACTCGCTGCTCAACCGGCGGATTATCGACGTGAAAACCGACGGGCCGCTCACGATCGATCAGGAGGGGGTTCGGATTCTCAAGCAGGGTGAATACACCGCGAAGCTCGAGGTCGACCTCGATCGCGCGCCGATCGAAGAGGTGGTGCCGCGCCTGTTCCGGAACGCCGGAATACAGGACATCAACATCTCCAACATTCCGACCGAGGAGATCATTTCGCGTATTTACGAGGGGAGCGTATGAGATCGAGGAACGACGATCGGGCGGCGGCCGGAGGCCGGTCGGGCCGCCCGTTCCGAGTGAATACCGCGTCCGGGACGATCGCGCGACTTGCACGCCGCTACGGCTGCATTCTCCGGTACGGCGCGCGCAATCAGCTTATCTATCTGCGCTCGTTCATCATGCGTAACTTCTTTCTTATCGTCATCCTGTTCGTCATGCACCGGCTGTGGCGGGTGATCCTCGCCGACGGGCCGATCGTCGGCTTCACCCTCGTGCAGATGCTCTGGTATCTGGCGGTCACCGAGGCGATCGAGCTCTCGCGCGGCAGGCTCTTTCAGGACATCCAGGATGATGTTCGCACCGGAGCGGTCGTGTACACCCTGGCCCGCCCCTATCCGTATCCGGCGTTCGAGTTCGCGCGCTGGTTCGGAGGAGCACTCGTGCGCCTGGTGCCGCTGCTCGCAATCGGTTTCGTGTCGGCGCTCGCGCTCGTCGGCCCCCTGCCGCGGTTCGCCTACGGGATTTCACTTGCACTCCCGTCGATCGTGCTCGGCCTGGCGATCGGTACGCTGTGGGTGCTTCTCATCGGCCTGCTCGCCTTCTGGAGCGAGGACGTTACGCCGTTCTACTGGATCTACCAGAAGATCGTCTTCATTTTCGGGGGAATGTTTCTCCCGATCGACTACTTCCCGGAGTGGCTCGCGGCGATATCGCGCGTGCTGCCCACCGCCTTTCAGGCGTACTGGCCGGCGCGACTGGCGGTCGCCCCCGATGCCGCGGTGGCGATGACGACATACGCGGGACAGCTCGTGTGGATCGCCGGCCTCGCCGGGGCGTGCGCGCTCCTGTTCGCGGCGGCAACGAAGCGCATGCACGCGCACGGCGGGTAGAGGTTTCGGATCGCCGCCGGCGTTCGAAGCCGCCGGCGTTCGGGCCCGGCGGGCGGGCGTTCCGGCGTCCAGCGGACGCTGGCGAAACGGCGCAGGCACGGGCACGCCGGGCAGAGGTTCCGGCGCACCGCCGACGCTCGGGCCCGCCGGGCAGCTACAGGAGGATGAACAATGAAACTTATGCGTCTTTTCAGCCACTACGTGAAGCTCAACCTGCAGAGCGCAATGGAGTATCGCGCGGCCTTTCTTACGCAGGTGTTCGGCATGATTCTGAACAACTCGGCGTTCATCGTGTTCTGGCTCGTACTCTTCCGGGCGGTGGGCGACGATATCGCCGGGTGGGGATTCACCGCGGTCATGTTTCTCTGGTCGATCACCGCGTTCGGATTCGGTCTTGCGTCGGTTTTTCTCGGAAACGCGCTCTATCTCTCACGCATCATCTATACCGGCGAGCTCGATGTCTATCTTCTCCAGCCGAAGCCGATACTGCCGAACGTGCTCTGGTCGCGCAGCATCGTTTCCGGATGGGGCGACGCCGCCTACGGCCTCGTGCTGTTCGGTCTCACGCAGCCGCTGTCGGTCGCCGGCATCGCGATCTTTCTCGGATTCGGTGTCGCGCTTGCGCTGGTTCTCACCGCGATCCGGGTCATCTACCACAGCCTCACCTTCTACTTCGGGAATGCGGAGGATTTCGCGACGACCGCCGGTGAGCTGGTGATCCTCTTCTCGATGTACCCCGGCGGCGTGTTCGACGGTCCGACGATGTGGCTGCTGCACTCGGTGATTCCCGCCGCGCTCGTCGCGTTCATTCCGGCGCAGCTTTTCGCCTCGTTCGATACGACGCTGTTGCTCGCCGTGCTCGCCGCCGACGCGCTGATTATCGCGGGCGCCGTAATCGTCTTCGCGCGGGGCGTGCGGCGCTACGAGAGTGGGAACCGGATTGGAGCGCGGTTGTGAAGCGGCGGTAGATCTCAGGCGTCGGCGAAGGAGCGCCTGAAGATTTCTATCGCCGAGTTGACTATGCGCTCCACGCTGTTCGAGGTCTGCGTGGCGCCGGTTATCGCTTCGACTTCGCTCTCACCGGTCGGGTTCGAGACGACCGAGATGCCGTCCTCGCGAACCGGAAGGTCGAGAAACTGCGCCCGGAACTCCCGCTCGGTGACGCGGCCGCCGAGCCCCGGCGTCTCGTTATGCTCGATAATCTCGAGGCCGGCGATCTTCTCGAACCCTTCCTCCATTGCAACGACACTGCGGATCGTTCCCCACAGGCCCTGCCCCGAGAACTCCGAAGCGAGAATGCGACGTCCGTCGCGGGTGGTTTCGTAGTAGGTGCGCCCGTCGACTTCGGTGGTCTCGACGTCGTCGAACAATGAAAGAATCTCGTCGTCGGTTTCGAACGAAAATCCCATTGCGCTGAGGATAGCACGCTGCTGCGCCACGATACGGTTCTGCTCCACCCGCTCTATCGTCGCTTCATTCACTGCAGCGAGAATGAATACGAACACAAAGCAGATCGCGAAGGTGAATATCACCGTGTACAGTAGACTCTGTTTGTTCATTCCGGCCCCCAAAGACGTGCGCCCGTTCCAGTGTAGTCTTCTGCCCACCAGTAATAGTTGTCGATAGTAAGGTTTGTCAAGCGATCGGGTGCGTCGATTCTATCTGCCGGGCATCGGGGCAGAGTTGGATATTGCGGCGGTCCGGAACTGCCGGTAGCGTTCGAACCGTGCAGACGCAACGCCGGCAGCAAACGCAGCGAGCGCTACGGCAGCGGCACGACGTTCAGCTCGAGAAAGGTGCCGGCGACCGCCGGGTAGGCGAACTGCACGGCGACCAACAGGGACGCGATCCAGACCACCCGCATGACATCCGCCGGCGCGAGCCGCCCCTCCGGCAGCACACGCCGACGGAAAAACGCGACAACGGCCATCGCGAAGAGAGATGCTGCGAGAAACGGCCAGAGCCCGGGAGTCGAGCCGCTCAAGCTGAGGGGGGCGATCCCGTACGTCGAAAGGTGAATGAGACTTGCCGCCACCGGAACGGTCGGTCCGCCGCGACGCACGAGATCCGGTGCGAACCTGAAAAGCGCAAGCACGAGCACGTAGGTGACCAGGAGACCGCCGGCCCACAGTACCGTAGCGTCGAAGGCACCGACGAGCACGGCTATGGGCAGAGTGAAGAGTGCGGCGGCGAATGTCTCGAAACGGTTTCCGTGCGTGGGGATGAGCCACGGTGCGAGCGCCGACGGTGCCGCGGTGACAACCGGACGCATCCCCGGAACTCCCGGTTCGCTCTGAAGCCACATCACTCTGCCTGAAACTCCGATCGCCGGATCGGCGACTTTGCGCGGGGTCGATGAAACGTTCTCCGCCGGACCGATCGGCCCGCCGTCCGGCTTCGCACGCACGCGCGCAACATCGCTTCGAACACCGGCGCCCGCGGCGCCACGATCGTGGGCCTCCACAATCCAGACAATCTCGATCGAGCCGGAGGAGTGTCTGGAGATGTGCGGCGAAAACGCGAATCGATTCTGCGCTACTTCCTGAAGCAGATAGAGTCGCGGTTCCGTCTCCGCAGCCGGATCCACGATCGCCGCCTTGAGACCCGCCGCCGGTTGGGTCAGCACGGTCATGTTCTGCTCGATATACTGGTACACGATGAGCACTTTTCCGTCCTCGATCACTACCGCGTCGAGTCCGCGGTCGCGGTACGCCGTGTTCATGCCGAGTGGAGAGCGAGGACCGCTTCCGCCGCCTTCGTAGAGTCCGGCGTACTCGCCCGGCAGATCTGCGTATTCGTCGAATCGGTATCCCTGCGACTCCGCAACAATCGCACCGACCCGCACTCGACCCACGTCGGTCTCGCCGCGAGTCCGCATCGCCACGATGATCCGTTCGCCATCGCTCACCGAGCGAACCTCCACGGTCGTCGAGCCGTCGGGCATTCCGGTAATTTCGCGTGCTTCGCCTTCCGAGTGCAGGAGCAGCCGCGTGCCGCCGCCGGCGGCTGAATGGGCGGCTACGACCGTCCCGGAATCGGTTACATCGAAGGCACGGTGATCCGCGACACGGCCGAATTCCAGGTAATCGAAGTGCGCCAGCTTCTCCCGCTCCAGTACACGCTCGGGATCGAGCTCTTCCGCCGGGACCATGTACAGCCCGTCGGATAGCGCAGCTCCGGTGTGCGTAAGAAAGAGAAGATAGGAGAGCGGATCGGCGCCTGCCGCCGTTCGCGACGGGACGGGCTCGATCCTCCGGATCCTCGCATTCCCGAGGTCGATGCTCCCGACGTGCCGCTCTCGCAGTCGCTCCGGGCCTACCGCGCTCTCGATGATC
>SLIN01000314.1 GCA_007135605.1 Spirochaetales bacterium
CCGAAGCGATTACCGAGATCGATAGCGGTGCGCAGGAGATACGCGAGTCGATTTCGCATACGTCCGAGGTCGCGGAGGAGAGCCGCACTGCGATGCTCGAGCTGCAGTCTCTCGTCCAGCGTTTCGTTGTGGAATAGAAGAGCGTCGACGTATTCTCGGCCTCCGACCGACTACGTTGACAGATCGTGGTATACGCCGATATAGTCGGGCGTCAGTCAGTCGGTCGACCGGTAGCCGTTTATCATGAATGAAAACATGAGAAAGAGTACGCGTGATAACCGCGAACGCATAATCCAAACCGCCGCGAAGCTGATCATCGAGCGTGGGATAGCGAGTACGTCACTTGCTGATATCGCCGGGGCGGCGGGCATCAGCAAAGGAACGCTCTTCTACTACTATCCGACCAAGGCCGATCTGATTTTCGATATTACCGAGCGACATATGCAGCATATGTCGCAGAAGATTCTTCGGTGGGTCGAGGATGCAGCAAGCGATGTTCCGCCGGCAAAGATATTGAAGCTTGTCTTCGAGACGATCACAGCCGCCGAGGCTCGCGGTCAAATCCACGTCTACCTGATACAGGAAGCGCTCACGAACAACCCCAGTCTTCGTGCGCGCTTCGGCCAGGAGTACTCGAAGTGGCGCGAATTCATCGAGAAAGGGCTCGAGCGGCTGTTGCCGGACGAAACCGACTGCCAAACCTTGAGCTGGATTATTCTCAGTCTCCTCGATGGTTTGTTGTTGCAGAGTCTCCTCGGCACCGAGAGATTGCCGCTCGACGAGGCGGCAAGCTACTTCACCGAGCGGTCCGGTGTCCGCCCCACAGATCAGCGTAGTTGAACACGATTCTTTTCGAACAGCACGAGCTTGACAGCGAGTCTCGTATCCGTTTGTCCGTCGGTGACAAACGGGTCGACCATGTACGCAACGTTCTTCGCGCCGTACCGGGCGACCGGCTCAGCGCCGGTATAGTCGACGGCGAGCTCGGCGTGGCGGAGATCGTGGACGACTCCTCCGGTGGCATGGTATTCGGTTTCACACCGTCGGCAATCGATGCATCTGTGCGCGAATCCGCCGGCGGTGTTCCAATCGCTGTGCTTCTCGGATCGGTACGACCGATCGTGCTCAGGCGCCTACTGCGCGACCTTACCTCGTTCGGGGTCGATGAGGTTCTCGTGGCGCGTACCGAGCTCAGCGAGCGCTCCTATTTCCGGGCTAAGCTGTGGGAGGCTGCGCGACTGCGGGCGGTGCTCATCGAAGGCGCGGCGCAGGGCAATCGTACGCGACTCCCCCGAATCCGCCGCGACGATTCGTTATGTGAGACACTCGCGCACTTAGATCGTTCTCGAACCGAAGCAGAGGTCCGTATAGTGCTCAACTCCGGATCACCGCCGCTGCCGGATGCGGTTACGAAGCGTTCGTGCGGACGGGTGATCCTCGCGGTCGGACCGGAACGAGGATTCATCGAGCGAGAAATCGCGTTGCTCAATGAGCACGGATTCGTGGCGGTCGGAGTGCCGGGGGGAACCCTGCGCACCGAAAGCGCCGCGATTGCAGGCGTCGCCGTCGCGAGAAGTGTGATTCGAGCGAACGATTGACGCGAGACCGCTCCCGGAGATTTGCTCTGGCGCCCAAGAGCGCGTAGACTGAAGGACGCTTACAATGAACCCGGAATGGGGGGAAGACCGATTGGCCGAGAAAGTACTGATCGTCGACGATTCGGTATCGATGCGACAAATGGAACGGATGATTTTAACGCAGGCCGGATACGAAGTGGTTGAGGCGTCCGACGGTAAGGACGCACTGTCGAAGCTCAGCGCGGATATTTCGGTGGTCGTGACCGACCTCAACATGCCGAATATGAACGGTGTTGAGCTGGTTGAGGCGATCCGCGCAGGAGATGTGAACAGGTCGGTTCCGATTCTCATACTCACCACCGAGAGCGAGAGTGAAAAGAAGCGGCAGGGCAAGGAAGCCGGTGCAACGGCGTGGCTGACGAAACCGTTCGAGCAGCACCAGTTGCTGAAGGCTGTGCGAAAAATATCCGAGAAGGTTCGCTTTTAGTATGTCGTCTGATTCTATGCAGATATCGGAACCGTTGACAATCGATCATGCGTCGGCACTCGCGGATTCGCTCCTCGAGGCGATCGAGAGGAACGATTCGCTCGATGTTGATCTCGGCGAGAGCGAGGCAATCGATCTCGCCGGTGTGCAGGTATTGCTTTCCGCTACTATTGCCGCCGAACAACGAGGGGTTTCGCTCCGCTATCTCCGCGCCGACCTGTATCGGAATATCTGTGAATACAGCGGTTTACAACCGTTTGGAGTGGCCGAACGGTGAGTGCATCGGATCCGCCGGCGACCTTTCGTGAGGAGGCCGGTGAATTGCTTGACCGGCTCGAGGCCGTGCTCATTCGTCTCGAGGCGACACCGGATGCCCCCGAGTTGATCGACGAGGCGTTTCGGAGCCTCCACACGATTAAAGGGTCCGGGAGTATGTTGGGGTTCGATGAACTGGCCTCGTTCACACACATCGTCGAAGCCGCCTTCGCCCTCGTCCGCGATGGACATGCGAAGATCTCGGGGTCGCTGATCGAGTTGGGGCTTCAAGCGCGAGACCACATCGCCGCCATCATGGCGAGTCCGGAGTTGGACGACCAGACACGGGGCGATGGCGAGCGCATTCTCGAGCAGCTGCGGGCTGCCTATCCAGCGCTCGCGTCGGAGAGTCGCCCGCAGGCGTCGTCTGTCAGCGCCACCGCCGGACCGGCGAGCGTGGCAATCGGAAGCGCAGATGCCGTCGGGTCAGACGTCGCAACGACCGGTGCGAGCGGCGGTGAAACGACTTTCCGCATTCAGTTCGCCCCGAAGGC
Organism: Spirochaetales bacterium; assembly: GCA_007135605.1. Lineage (GTDB taxonomy): Bacteria > Spirochaetota > Spirochaetia > DSM-27196 > SKKC01 > SLAN01. Next base: position 2,874 of record SLIN01000314.1, read on the forward strand.
GCAGCTCTTTCGAATCGGAGCAAATCCGATTCTCCTGCTTAAAGAACTGCGAGAGCTTGGTGAAACGGTAATTATCGGGTTTACCGATCGACTCCCTGCGCTCGACGAGCTTGACCCGGAAGCGTGCTACCTGCGGTGGGATATTCTGCTCACCACCGAAGCGGAGGAGAATGCGGTCCGCGACGTTTTTATATTCGTCGAAGATGGTGCGGAGATTCGCATCGACGAGATCGACGGCGGAAACCTGGAAGACAGCGACATCGATTATAAGCGCATCGGAGAGATCCTGGTGTCGCGAGGCTTGGTCACTCCCGAAGAGATCCAGCTCGCGGTTAATGAGAAGCGGTATCTCGGGGACGTGCTGGTAGAAAAGGGGTTACTGACCAGCGACCAGGTGAATGCCGCCCTTCAGGAGCAGCAATATGTGCGCGGGCGCCGCGAGACGAGACAAAGGGCTGCAGCGGAATCGCAGCAAAGCATCAAGGTCGACACGAGAAAGCTCGATTCGCTGGTCAATCTCGTCGGTGAGTTCGTAGCCGAGCATGCCACACTCGCCCAGATTGCCGCTGAGTCGGGAGACGGCAAGTTGACGTCGGTGAGCGAGCGGCTGGAATCACTGATCCGCGAAGTGCGCGATGTCGCCATGGACCTGCACATGGTCCCTGTCGAGATGCTGTTCTCAACGTTTCGCCGTCTGGTCCGCGACCTTTCGCGAGAGTTGGGGAAAGAGGTGCGGCTTCAGCTGGAAGGAACCGACACGGAGTTGGATAAGAACGTTATCGAGCGACTGCGTGATCCCATGCTCCACATCATTCGCAACAGCCTCGATCACGGGCTCGAACCACCGGACGAGCGTGTCCGCGCCGGCAAACCGCGCGAGGGAACGTTGCGGGTTGCAGCCTCGTACTCGGGCGCACACGTGCTCATCCGTGTCTCCGACGATGGAGGCGGGATCAACCGTGATGCGGTGTGGCGCAAAGCGGTCGAGCGCGGTTTGTTGACCGGCGACGAGGAGATGGAGCCGCAAGAGATATACGACCTGATCTGCGCTCCCGGATTCTCGACGACCGATACCGCGACAAACGTCAGCGGCCGCGGGGTGGGGATGGACGTGGTTCGTTCGAACATCGAAGGACTCGGCGGTTCGATTCACATCGACAGCGAGGAAGGACACGGGACCATTATCAACATCCGTATCCCTCTCACCCTCGCCATCGTCGAAGGACTGCTTGTCCGGGTTTCGGATCAGTACTATTTAGTGAATCTCGCGAACGTGCTGGAGTGTATCGATTTCTCGACCGTGAATCGTCATAGCTCGGATCGACAGCTTGTTGAATATCGTGGCAGCCTTGTGCCGTTTTTCGATCTGGACTCCTATTTTTCCGCGGATGACGGGTCGGATGGCAGTGCGGTCGACAAGCAGCTTATCGTGGTTTCGAGCGACGGGAGAACAGTCGGGCTCCTGGTCGATGAGGTCTACGATACATTTCAGAGTGTGATTAAGAGTCTCGGCAAGATGTACGAGAACGTGCCCGGCGTCTCCGGAGCGGTCATTCTCGGAGATAGGCGGCTCGCGCTGATGCTTGACGTCGACCGACTGACGCGGAATGGTGTACGCCACTAATCGTGTCCTCAATTCGTTGAATTGCCGAAGGGCGATGAATTCTCTACGATAGAGACGTGCTGGATACGGAGCTTGACGGGGTCACCGTACACATGACCGGTATCAAGGGATCGGGCATGGTCGCGCTCGCTCAGATTCTGCATGAGCGCGGTGCCCGGATCCGGGGTACCGACACCGCCGAACGCTTCTATACCGACGAAATCCTCGAAGGCCTCGGGATCGAGGTTATCGAAGCGTTCGATGCGGCGAACATCCTCCCGGAAACGCAACTCCTCGTTTATTCGTCTGCGTACAACCCTGACACTCATCCGGAGTTGACCGCCGCACGCGAGCGGTCGATTCCGCGCTACACATATACCGAAGCGCTCGGCAGGCTGAGCGAACGGTGCGATGCCACCGCGATCGCCGGCGTTCACGGAAAGTCGACGAGCACGGCCCTCGCGGGCGTTCTCGCGCGAGCGATCGGCATTCCGGCGACGGTTGTCGTGGGAAGCATGGTGCCCGACTTCGGAAACCGCGCAGCGAGTGTCGAAGGTGACCGGCATTTCATCGCCGAAACGTGCGAGTATCGCCGGAACTTCCTTTCGTTCCATCCCGACCGGATCATGGTAACCGGCATCGAGGCCGACCATCTCGACTATTTTCGCGATTACAACGACATATTCGCGGCTTTTGTCGAGTACGCCGAGCGATTGTCCACCGGCGGTACCCTGATCTATTGCTGCGACGACGAAGGTGCGCGCGAGCTCGCCTCCCGGATCGCGGTCACGAGACCGGACATACACCGAGTCGCGTACGGATTCCACGCGTCCGGGCGCTACGCGGTGACCGGGTGTGAGACGGTCGAGGGCTCTCTGCGCTTCACCCTCTCCGGGTTCGACCGAGTCTTCTCGCTCCGTGTACCCGGTCACCACAACGCGGTTAACGCTGCCGGCGTGCTCGCGGTCATAGAGCACATACTGAGAATTGATGGTGAGCGCTCGCTCACCGGATCCGTATTGGAATCGGTTGTGACGGCTTTGAGCTCTTTTCGGGGCTTGAAGCGTCGCAGCGAGGTGGTGGGAACCGTGGACGATATACTCGTACTCGACGATTATGCGCACCATCCGAGTGCGATCGAGGCGGAGCTCACCGCACTGCGTGAGTTCTACCCCGGCCGGCGTCTCGTGGTTGACTTCATGAGCCACACCTACAGCCGAACGGCGGCACTGCTCGAGGACTTCGCCGAAGCGTTGAGCGGAGTCGACGCACTGTTTCTGCATCGCATTTATGCGAGCGCACGCGAGTCGTACGACGGCTCGATAACCGGGCGCTCACTCGAAGAGGCGGTTCGCCGTCGCGGCACGGTTGAACGCGTGGTGTACGTGGAAGACCCGCTCCAGGCACGCGAGCTCGTAATCGACGAGCTGAAGCCCGGTGATATTTTCCTGACAATGGGGGCGGGTGATAACTGGCAGCTCGGGCGTGCCGTTCTGACCGCTCTAACCGAAGGAGGCGCGCGGGTCGTATGAAGAGTATGACCGGACATGCATACGACGAGTGGAGTGACGATACGCGATCGGTGACGATCGAGGCGAAAAGCTACAACAACCGCTATCTCGACATAAGTGTTAACATTCCGGGCCGGTTCTCGCCCCTCGAGCCGAAAATCCGGGAACTGGTTTCGCAACGCGTCGTGCGCGGAAAGGTCGAGTGCTCGTTACGCCCGAAGCTCTTCGAGCAATCGGCTTCGATTCATGTCGATGCCGCGCTCGCTGCCGAATACGCAGCTGCGCTCCGAAAGGTTGCCGAGTCAGCGGGTATCCGGTCCGAGCCGTCGATTTCGGATATCACGGCGTTCGAAGGGATTGTGATCGCCGAACCGAGCCTTGCTCTCGATGAATGGTGGGCGTGGCTCGAACCGAAGCTCGAAGCGGTACTCGACAATCTCGATGTGACCAGACAGCGCGAGGGCGCCGCTCTCGAACAGGTAATCGGCCGGGAGCGTGGCCGTCTGAGCGACGTCGTGCGGGCGGTCGACCGGCGCGCAGACGATCTGCAGGAGCACATCCGGGAATCGATTCTCGAGCGCTTTCGCGAGTTACAGGGCGAGGCGGTTGATGAGCAACGCGTACTGGGCGAGACCGCGGTCCTGCTGGTCAAGTACTCTATTCGCGAGGAGCTCGATCGTTTGCAGTCGCACCTCTCGGCGTTCGACGCGGCCGCACGCGAGGGCGGCGCGATCGGAAAGAAGCTGGATTTCATCTGCCAGGAAATCGGTCGCGAGGTGAATACCATCGCCTCGAAAAGCATATTCGACGACGTAAACGCTGCCGTAATCACGGCAAAAGACGCCCTGGAGAACATCCGGGAACAGCTCAGGAATATCGAGTAGTGAGTAACGACGGAATACGTATCGCTATTTCAGGGAAGAGCGGTTGCGGCAACTCTACAACCAGCCGGCGTGTCGCGCGCGCGCTCGGATATCCCATGATCAACTATACGTTTCACTCAATCGCGATCGAGCGCAATGTCGATTTCAAGACGGTGTGCAAGTGGGCCGAAGAGGATTCGTCCTGGGATCTGTACGTGGACAAGAAACAGGTGCACATGGCGGAAGAGGCGGGGAAGTGCGTGCTCGGCTCCCGCCTGGCAATCTGGATGCTCGAATCGGCGGATCTGAGCGTCTATCTCAACGCTCCGCTCGAGGTTCGGGCCCGGCGGATCCAGGAACGCGAAGGCGGTGACCTGGACACGGTGATACGGGAGACCGCGGAGCGTGATCGACGCGATCGCGAGCGCTATATGCGATTGTACAACATCGACAACGACCGGTATGAGTTCGCCGATCTGATCGTCGATACGACGAATCTGAGCCAGCAGGAAGTCGCGGACCGCGTTGTCGAGGAAGCCTCACGACGGTTCGGTGTACGGCCGATCGGCAACCACGAGCATGACTGAAACCGCCGATCGTGCCCTTTCCATTGCGTCGCTGCTATCGAAGTCGCTCGGCGACCTTTCGTTCGCCTCGCCGGTGGAGTATGTGTATAACCCGCTCGAGTACGCCTGGGACGTACATGCCGCGTATCTGCAGCGGTACGCCGCCGGGCGAAAGCGGGTGCTTTTTCTCGGCATGAATCCGGGCCCGTGGGGTATGTCACAGACCGGGATTCCGTTCGGCGATGTTTCGAGCGTTCGCGATTGGCTCGGCCTCGAGCGCTCTGTAGCGAAGCCGGCGGTCGAGCATCCGAAACGGCCGGTCTCGGGATTTCGTTGTCCGCGCGGGGAGGTGAGCGGTCGCCGGCTGTGGGGTCTTTTCGCCGAGCGGTTTGTCTCACCGGAGCGGTTCTTCAACGACTCACTCGTGCTCAACTACTGTCCGCTTCTCTTTCTCGAAGAGTCGGGGCGTAACCGGACTCCCGACAAACTGCCCGCTGTCGAGCGGCAGCCGCTGACCGAACGCTGCGACGCCGCGCTGCTCGAATATCTGGCGCTGTTCAGACCGTCATACACGGTTGGTGTCGGCGCGTACGCCGAACGATGCCTGTCGCGGATAGTACCGCGTTCGGAAGTCGATGCGACGGTAGTTCGCGTGCTTCATCCGAGTCCGGCCAGTCCCCGGGCGAACCGCGGTTGGGCGGAGGAGGCGACTTCGACCCTCCTGAGAGCTGGCGTGTGGTCGGCGTAGCCGACGAGTCGGGGCGACTCACCGCCGCGCACGAACCGTACGCCGGGGCTTTACCGCAGCCGATCATATCGGCATAATGTATTAAGTATGATATTGCCGTTAGAAAAGCTGAACAGCTACGACCAGAACATCTACCAGTTGACGTGCGCGGCCATTCGTCGGGCGTATCAGATCACCATGACCGGTGACGAAGAGCTCGAAGAGAATGATGGGAAAGTTGTCTCCA